>JAAUUW010000206.1 GCA_012030735.1 Acaryochloridaceae cyanobacterium SU_2_1 | reverse complement strand
TCCATCGCCTATGCAGCTATTTTTGGCAGTGCGATCGCCTATGGTTTATTTTTCTACTTTGCTGCCCAAGGCAATCTTACGAGCCTTAGTTCCCTCACCTTTTTAACCCCTGTATTTGCCCTCATATTCGGCAAAATATTTCTGTCTGAAGTTTTAAGTCCACTCCAAACGGGGGGGTGTCTGCATTACCCTCGCCAGTATTTATTGCATTAACCAACGGGAACAGCTTCCCAGCCTCTCTGAACTCGGCCTTAAGCTTCGTAATGCCCTTGCGCTTAGGGATGATTTCCCCAGCCAAGGCGGGAGCAAATCCGGTTTAGCGGAAGTGTCCGTTGAGGTGATAGAACAGCCTGAAGGAAAGGGTTACTGAGCCGCATAAATAAGCCGCATATTTCCTGGCTGAGAGCCGAAGAAACCCATACTATTACTATGTGTCATCCCTAGTATCTCTGAGACACTAAGCTTTGAAGGTTGGTTGCAAGAGGTTATTGGCAACATAATGGCCGATGTTTAGCCCTGCCTCATTGCCATCTAGATTGGCTTCGCGGACATGGACTCCACCATACAGACGGCTATTAGCATCCTCCAAGCCTGCTTCACGAAAGCTATCGAAAGACCGAACCGTATTAATCAGCTCTTGAGAGACACCCTCAAAGGCATAGTCTAAGCCATAGATAGTTTCCAGGACACCAGCAAAGGCCCCTCCAAAGGTCGCATGTCCAGAAATATAGTCGGGGAAGGAAGGGGAACCCTCGGCAATAAGAGTACCTTCAAAGAGAGGCTTCCAAAGAGGATCGGCAACGGTGGCATCAAACCCGTCAATGGCAGCATAGGCCACGCGGCCATCTCCAGAAATCACATCATCGGGTCGGGGTTGGAGTTCTGTATATTTGGCCTCCCAGGCCACAATCGCTGCATCCGCTAGGGCGATATTCAACAGGGCAAAGGTACGACTATTTTCTTCAATACTATTGCCTTCTTGGAGCGCTATGGTTTCTGCGAGCTGATTGAGGTGACCATAGGGACGGAAAGTGTCTTCGCGATCGCTGGCCCAAAAAATAGCTTGTTCTGTTTGATCGGCTGTTCTCAACCCGGTGGTCAGATCAGTATTGGCTTGGCCGCCAAATAACCGAACCTCTTCAATCTCGCGAATATATTGTGCATCACGGTCGGCATCCCCAGTGCCAGGTCGACCATATAAACCATCGGGTGCAAAGTCTTGAGGATCAGAGATCCCAAAGGGAGAAACCTCACCCCATCTAGGGCCAACAGCAGTTCCCCCTGGGGTTTCGGGCTGCCACACATAGTCGCCAGCAGGTGGGGTATAGATGCCGATGAGATTAGAGCCATCATCGGCACGGGCAGCTAAAATTTCTTGAGCAACGGCACGACCGAAGGCTACGCCCTGCCGCTCTGCATTCCGACCATCTTGAATTGTCGCCAGAGAACGGCGGAGCTGAGCATCAAAAAAGTCCTTTTGATTTGGCAAAAGCGTGGTCAACACATGATGTGCTGCACCGGCTACGGCTGCTTCTAAGGAGGCCCCTGCTGGGGCGTCAGTATTGACCAGATAAGACTGATATTTATGGGAGAAGGCATTGACTGCATCAAAAACTGCGACAGATGCAATGGCTAAGGCTCGGGAGCCGACGGTGGGGGCAATACCCTGCCCGGGTGTTTCTCCGAGTTCTTGGATGGCATTGAGTGCGATCGCATTCCATTGCAAAACTTGATCAGCCCCTGGAGCCGACACTTGAACAGCCGTTATATTATTTGACTCATTTCTTTCTGTGATGGTGGGTGTTACCACCTCAGCGATCAAGTGATAAGAGCCGTGGGCAATCACCGAGGTCAAATTTTCATAGTCCAAGGTAATAGACTGGGAGCCACCCGACTTCAGTCGCAACGAATCCGAGGTATAGGAGGTGAGCAACCCATCATTACGAGGATCGATATTGTCATCTGTCGAAATATATAAGTTGACTGTTACAGGGCCATCAAAGGTAGCATTGCCATGATTACGAATCTGCAAGGTGACCTGCCCCGCAGCCCCAAACTCAACCCCTTCAGGCAGTTCAATATTGCTGAACTGAGTCTTTAGATCTGGCCCCTTTTGCTTCAAGGCTGACAAATCCGCCAAGAGAGATGTTTTAAACTCACCAATAGAATTCTTGAGGTCATTGGCAAAGTCCTTATCCCTGCTGAATCCGGTTTTTAACTCATTAATACCCGCTAAAAAAGACTCAGAAAAAGGATCAGACCCAACAGCGCCAGTATCTATCAAAGACAAGGAGGCCGATGATCCTGTCCTTGAAGGCTCGAAGATTTCAGACAATGGCTGAGCTGGGAGTGAATTCAAGGGTGTTCCTGCGCCAAAATCAAGGGCAGTGGCTTCACCTAAGCCAAAGGGATCTTCAGAAAGCAAGGAGAAATCCATAGGATAAACTGGGTAAATCGGTGGGCAAAGCGAATAACCAAGGGTAAAGTCACCTAGGCTAAATACAAGAAACTGTGGCGATTATGTGAAGGTCGTCTTTGAATAAGGCCATTACGATCGTCACCCAAACAAGTTATCCCCTCAGTCAATCTTGTCTATGCGTCAAGCAAATAAAAGCTAGAAGACCCGCTGCTGAATAGCTATAAATCTATCTATAAGCAGATTTCAAATTAGCATAAAGAGATGTGATTTAGAATACATATCCAAGAAATAAAATGAAATCTTAATCCTTTTTGTTGGCAATTTCTCAACAACTGCTAAGGGTCGCAGCGTAAGGCAGAACATCTTAGATCAGCCTCTGCCTCGCCGAACTAGCTCTACATGATTCAGCAAGCTCAAACTCATACCGCACAAGCTATCTCACCAAATTACTCCGGCAAGTATTTTTATTGGAACTGGCTGAATGAAAAAGTGCAAGGGATGGAAAAAATGCCTGCTGGTCGCTGCGACTGTTCCAGGTCTATTCATTGTTTTCCTCGCTTTAGACATGATTGTGCATGGCAGTGTCTACCATCGATGACCTACCTGTATAGGGGTCTAAGTGCTTGGCAATGCCGCAAATCAACTCGATGCGATGTCAGTCTCTTGACTTAAACTCAGACTCCAAAGTCTCTAAGACTAATAAGCA
>JAAUUW010000205.1 GCA_012030735.1 Acaryochloridaceae cyanobacterium SU_2_1 | reverse complement strand
GATAATGATATATCCGCCAGAGGGCAGATCGACCCTAGGTTTTAAGGCCTCTCGAATAGCAGCATTTACCCGAAAGTACTCCAAAATTGAGGTGGTTTCTCGATGCTGATCGACTAGGACACCTTGGGGAAGTTTATTGGCATCGTTCCAGTTCACCAGATGTTGTTTGACCCGTTTGAGGCCAGAGGCAGAATCAACCACGATCCGGTTGACATTACTGCTATAGACATCCCGGAGAACCCTCTGAATAAAATCATTATCGCGATCTAATAGCGCCGGAGCACGGGTGGACGCAGCCTGTTGTTGCACACTTTCCCACTGTCGCTGTAATACCTCCAAATCCTCAATGATGGCTTCTTCAGAAACGCCCTCTGCTTCAGTCCGAACCAGAAGGCCCATGCCAGCAGGTTTGATTAAAATACCTAAGGCCCGCAGGCGGTTGCGTTCATCTTCTGAGCGAATGCGGCGGGATAAATTGACGCCTCGGCCCGCGGGCATTAAGACCAGATAGCGGCCCGGTAAAGAAATTTTGCCCGTGAGCCGTGGGCCTTTGGTTCCGGTGGGCTCTTTCATGATTTGGACTAAAACTTTTTGTTGGGGTGTTAATAACTCGGTAATTGCACCGGAATTACGTTTGAGGCGAACAGGGCCTAGATCGCTGACATGGATAAAGCCATTGCGTTCGGCATCGCCAATATTGACAAACGCGGCGTCAATACCGGGTAAGACATTTTCGACAATACCAAGATAGATATCTCCGACCTGATGGCTACCCGTGGCAACGATCAGTTCTTGGATTTGATCTTCTGAAAAAACAGCAGCAATTCGATGCTGCTCGGCAATAATGATTTGCTTGGGCATTCAAATTCCTCAAAAAAATTGAGCCAACAGACAACTAGGTTCATGTCTGGGGCTTAACTCGTATTAACAAAAGAGATTGGGAGTCTTGTTTGTTCAAGATCGATATAGATGTTTAGAAGTTCAGCGACTGCATTGATATTTGGAAACTGATCGTAGATTTGTTGCCAGGGATATGGAAAGATTGCTTGAGAAAACTTTTAGATCTTCTCGCAAGAGCAAAGAGTGATTCTTGCAATTCCAAAACTAAGGGGGTAGGGATGAGAATCTTTACAAAGAGCTTCACCCAACCCCTAGGCAGAAGCCTAAATGAAGTGGCCTGAGCGCCACCTCCCTAGGTCTTGACATTAACAGTATTGCTAAAGCCTGTTAAACCTCCCCATGTTCTGCTTTCTACGAAAGCTTGGGTATGGGAAATTTTGACATCCTGTTATTGGCAAAGCTTCTGTTGAGGAGCATTATAGCGTGGAGTCTCGGTTGTGCTCACGCTAAGAGATGTAAATTTAACAAGATCTGTTGATTACATCAGCGTCCAGGAGCATAGGATCAGTGCCTCAGTCCATTCTACGATAGCACCATAGATATCACCAGTCATCCCTTGAAATTGGCGGTAAAACCAGTAGCTAACCCCTAAGGCTAGGCTGCTACCACTGAGGATACCCCACAGGAGTCTCTGCCAAACTATCGGTGGCCAATAATATTGGCACAGAGCAGTGGCGACAAGACCGAGCACTCCCGGCCAGAAATCTCTAGGTCCCTGAAAGTTCTGGGTATGAAACGCCCCTTTTCCCTCTGATTTGAGGTAAGGATAGGTTGCGATCGCCATCACCTGAGCCATGCGTCCCCAGACAGTAGCCGTCACCAGGATGGGCAAGCGAAAATGAGACAGCTCACTTAAGGCACAGACTTTCAGCAAAACGATGATAGTTCCAGCCATGACCCCAAAGGCTCCCGTCTGGCTATCGGCCATCACCTGCAGGCGTTGATCCGGATCCATCACCGCCAAGCCATCGGCAGTATCGATGGCTCCATCCAGATGTAACCCTCCTGTCAGCCCTATCCACAGTCCCACTTCTAGGGCACTGCGGGTGAGGGCTGGCATATGAAAGTAGGCGAGAGCGTAATCAACGAGACCCAAGCCAGTGCCCAGGCATAGGCCTACTAGGGGTGCCCACTGAGCAATACGCTCAAAATTTAAGATCCAAGTTTGGGGAAGGGGTAAGCAGGTATAGAAGGCGATCGCACCCCCAAACTGCTGAAAAATTTGTTTCATGGGAAGCCGTCAATAAACTTCTCCCAGTCGATGTCAGAACCACCGCTATTATTTTTAGGGCGTTGCCGATATTTCAGATCGGCTAGGACTCTGATGCTTGTTGGAAACAGGCTTAGATTTGCGGCCTTTCCCAGACTTCTTAGAGGACCAATCATCTAGGTTGGCAGTGATCGGAGGATAGCGGTCAAAGGCCATTTGCAGGGCTGCTGCTGCAATCGTCTGGGTATCGTATTCCTCACTCAGTTGAGACACCGTTGGCAAAAAGGAGGCTAAACGCTCACCCATCAGCACACCGTCCAATTCTTCTGTGAGTTTCTCCAAGCGCCGACCTTCAATAGCAGAACGGCTGGGGGTTGGTAAGGTGGGAATTTCTTGGCGAATATGTTGTTCAATTTCGTGTAATTTCCACCGATCTAAAGCATGAACTAAGGAAATAGCTGTCCCTTCATTACCTGCTCGTCCGGTACGACCAATCCGGTGCACATAGCTTTCGACACTATCAGGTGGTTCGTAGTTAATCACATGGCTAAGATCATCCACATGCAGTCCGCGCGCAGCGATATCAGTGGCCACAACCCAACGGATCCGGCGCTGACGGAGCCGCTCAAGCAGTCGTTCTCGCTGGCTTTGGCTGAGATCGCCATGGTACTCATCAGCACTATAACCAGCACTTTGCAACTGTTGGGTAAGATCCGCCGCTTCCCGACGAGTTCGCACAAAAATTAGCGCAGATTCAGGATCTTCTAATTCTAGAATTGCCTGGAGAACCGTTGAGCGAGCCCAAATCCGAGGAACCCGGTAAGCAATCTGATTAATTCGGGTTGGGGCAGCTTTAGGCAGCTCGACGGTGACCGTGACGGGATCATGCAAAAACTGTTTGGACAGCTTGTAAATTTCTGGAGCCATGGTGGCAGAGAAAAATGCCATATGGCGCTGACTGGGAACTTGAGCGAGAATCTTTCTGACATCGGGGATAAATCCCATATTCAGCATTTCATCGGCTTCATCAAGGACAAACCAACTGAGCTGGTTCAAGC
>JAAUUW010000005.1 GCA_012030735.1 Acaryochloridaceae cyanobacterium SU_2_1 | reverse complement strand
GATTACCGGCGTACAACTTTCGAAAACTCTTGCTAAACAAGAGTCTTTGCAGGCAGTTTCTGTTGAGTTATCCTCGACGCCATGGCAAGATATGCATCATCAAGATCTGGTAGATCGGGGGTTGCGATCACTCAGTGCAGACCATGCCTTAGTCATTGTTTGCATGATTTGGAAGAGATGCCTCAACCAGACATTGCCCAGATTCTGGACATTCCCTTGGGCACGGTGAAATCAAGATTATTCCATGCTCGGTCAACCTTGAGAAAATTCTTTGAAGGCGAAGGTATTGCTCTATGAGCAGGCCCAATTTCTATAACTCTGACCATGACTCTGGCTCTGGTAAGCCAGAGGAAGATGCGCAGTTAGTGTCTTTTTTGCGGGCCCATGCTCCGCCCATTCCTGAGGCGCCAGCAGACCTAGAAGTGCAGTTGATGCAGCAGATACAGGCATGGACCCCAGAGCCTTCAGGTTTCACCGAAGTAGCCACCCCCCTACCGAAATCGCAATCGCCCCAAGCCTGGCGGCTATCCTGGTTGGTTGGTGTTGGGATTGTTCTATTGGCGGGGCTGGGCTGGCTGGTTAGACAATGGGTAACCCCGTCCTCTTCTTATTCACTCGCTGAATTAGCGGAGTTGGAGGAGTATCTGTCGGCATCTTGGCATGATATGGGTGAACCACGGGAGACTTTTGAGGAATGGGATTGGTTGGAGTCTCCGCAACAGGCTGATCAAGAGGCGCTCTCCTTGGCTCAGTCTGGACAAGCTTCTACTTTTGAGGCAAAGCACTAGGATGATGTTGAATTTTCGTAAATCTTGGTGGAGCGTTGTTGGGATGATTGCCCTAGGCACAACCCTCGGTCTCTGGGTTTTGCCTCAGATCTTCCACCAGCAAACCGCTCCTTCCCTGACGGTCAATGATTCTCTTTGGGCTGAATTGGCAAGCGAAGCAGCTCCCTCAGAGGTCGCAGAGTTTAAGTCGGGGAGTTTTTTGCGATCGCTGAATTTATCCAGCACTCAAATACAGCAATTGCGAAGCCTGCGCGCCCAATATCAACCCCAGATTCGGGAGCAGACTCGCAACTTCAGAGCCACTAAGGCTGAATTTCGACAGCTTCTTGCTAGTGATGCGACAAACAGTGAGATCAAGGCCCAATTTGATGAAGTTCAAAAACAACGCCAAGCCTTGGATCAACTGCGGCTAGAGAGTATTACATCCTTACGTGATATCCTCACCGCTGAGCAACGTCAAGCCTTTGCCCAACAGCGCCAGGAGCGGCTAGACCAGAGAAACCAAGACGGCCCAAATCGTAGATCTCGGCGACGACAAGGACGATTCTAAATCAGAATACTGGAAGATGATTGATGTCTACTCCCTTTGATGCAGATCCAGCCAAACAGCGAATTGAGCAGTTTTGGTCCTTAGAAGCTAGCTTTGGCATGGAGCGTAATGCTTATCATAACTATCTCAATGAAATTGTCAGCGATCGCTATGCCTTGATTAAAGGTCTGCAGATCCTACGGGACGAGCTTCAATTTGCGGCTGCCTATCCCGCCGACATTCAAGCCTGCGGTGCTGATCTGAGTTTGCCGAGTGTTGTGACCACCTTAGCCTATACCAACTGTGGAGATCGCATTCACCAAGGTGAAGCCACTAAACGCTATCGCGATGTAGTCGCCTCTCGGTTTGCTACCCTGTCTGAAATTGGGGAACTGAAACTTGAGGGGTTTTTCCCCGCTGGTGGCGGAACAGACAACGGTGCCACCCTGGCCCATGTCACCGTTGCCCACCAACTTGATGAACAGTTGCGCCGTCGTCTGTATGCAGGTCATCCCCAGTCCATGGTATTGGTTGCCATTGACCTCAAAACCCATGTGGGACGCTTAGAAGAAGGGGGCAAGCGCATCTATGGCAAAACCCGTGAGTCGCCCTGGCGCGAACCTCGAAATGCCTGCGGTGCGATCGCCGATGCCCTCAACCACTACCATCCTCACAACCTTATTCATCGGCGAATTCGCGATGATCTGGGCGAAAAAAACTTTCAGTTCCTGTCTACCCAGCAAATCTTCACCGAAGAAGGGATTGATATCACCATGGCTGTTGCTGCTGCCATTGTCGCCATTCGGGGGATTCGCAATACAGCGATGGCCCTTACCCAAGAATTAGATGAACGGGGCTTAGCCCATCTGACGGCGAGTGTGACCGTTAATCGTCCTTCCCGCGATGATTTAGTCGTGTATTTAGCCCGGGCGACTGTCTTTGGCGGTAAAGTCCATACTCAAGGCTTGGGAAGTAAAGCTGAGCTCTATCATGGCAAGCTGATTGAATATGCAGGGGAACAGCGGCTGCAACTCCTGTACAATCACCAAGACAGCAACCATCTCCCCATTGAAGAGATTCCTTATACAGTAAAAGTCTCTGGACTGTAACCCTCCCCATGGAAATCCGGCTCTTCCAGCCCCAAGATGTAGAGCCCATTGCTCAGCTCTTCCATGACACAGTGCATCGGATTAACGCCCAGGATTATTCCCCCGCTCAACTAGAGGCATGGGCACCCGCCAATTTGCACTTTAGAAACTGGCTGGAAGCTTGCTCTGCACGAGTGACCTATGTGGCGGAGGAGCAAGGGGTGGTGATGGGTTTTGCGGAGCTAGAAACCACCGGTCGAATCGATTGCTTTTATTGCCATGCAAGCTATCAAGGCTGTGGAATTGGAACTCAACTCTATCAAGCCTTAGAAGCTAAAGCCTTATCCCTAGGCATCAAGCATCTAACCACAGAAGCCAGCATTACTGCCCAAGGTTTTTTTACCAAGATGGGCTTTACCTTGCTTCAGGAGCAACGAGTCCTCTGTCGAGGCCAATCCTTTGTTAACTACCAGATGGCAAAGTGCCTTGAGCCAGCCACTAGAACTAACCCCAGTTGACCTATAAAATTTTTTCTAGCCCATAGATCAGAGTTTGCAACTGGGTGACTTTGCGGATGGCTAAGATCACACCCGGCATATAACAGCCGCGATCACTGGTATCGTGGCGCAAGGTATACAATTGGCCCGGTGCCCCAAACAAGACTTCTTGATGGGCAATCAGACCAGGCAGACGCACACTGTGAATGCGAATATTCTCACTGCCTAGGCTCCCCCGTGCCCCTGGTAACTCTTCTCGTTCTTCCACCACTGCTGGATTATAGGTTTTGCCCAACTCCCCTAAGAGTTGGGCTGTCTTCAAGGCAGTGCCACTGGGAGCATCTGCCTTTTGATTGTGATGCAGCTCAATAATTTCCACATGATCAAAATAAGCAGAGGCTTGAATAGCAGCTTGCTGTAACAACACCATGCCAATCGAGAAATTGGGAATAATCAAACAGCCAATGCTCGCTTTGTCTGCGAAGTCGGCCAGATCCTGCATTTGCTGATCGGCTAAGCCCGTTGTCCCCACCACGGGGTAAACTCCATAGGCAATTGCGGCTCGGATGTTTCCATAGACTGCCCTTGGATGGGTAAAGTCCACCATTACAGTGGGCTGTTGATGCTGGGCTGCTGCGGCTAAGCTAGCGTCTAGCTCATGAGTCACTTCAACCCCAAGGGTTGCTTGACCGACCAACTCGCCCACATCTAGACCCACGACCTCTGGATTGCGATCAATGGCTGCACAAATCACCAGATCTTCAGCGTCACAGACAGCTTTGATCACTTCCCGACCCATTTTACCGGCAGCCCCAGCCACAATCACAGGAGTCGGTGTCTTGGTCATGGTTACCACCTGATACTTTGGTCTACAGTCTGTCGTTTAATTTTTTTCTGAGCAGGTATGTTGATCTATCAAGGCCGAAAGCATGCTATGCGGTTTTGGCCACCACTGGCTCTGGGGTAGATTCTATGGGATTGATCACCCGTGGATGCTGCTCTAAATGAAGGGCCAATTGGGACTCAATTTCGCTCGCCACAATCTGGCGATAATCCATAAAATGTTCAATAAAGGCAGCGGCTGATATGAAGCGAGCAATCACTTGGGGATTATGTTGTAGCAGTCGCACTAGATAATACCAGAACTTCCAGCGGGTCTTTCGCACCACACCCTGTCGCCAAGCGAGGGTGCCGAGGGCGCGCAGATCGACCCAATTGATCCGAGAAGGACGGCAGGTTGGGCGAGGGGGACGAATTCTCATCTGCTTGAAATGGTGAAAGGTCCGGTCGAGATAGTTAACAGGGTCATAGATGGCAGAAAAGGCCGCGACATATTCTCGGGCAATTTCATCGATGGGACGGGTGGGAATAAAATTCATCAGGGAGGTTTGATTGCCAGTGCCCTCAAGGTTTTCTAATAGGCGACCTTCCTTTTCTAAGCGATGCCAAAGGGCCGTATTGGGTAGGGCTTGCAACATGCTAAATAGGGCAATGGGAATATTGGTCTTTTGGATCAAATCGAGCGATGCGATCGCCCGCCCCCACCTGCTCCCCCATCAAACCCAATAATAAACCCCGCCATAATTCTCAAGCCCATCTCGTTAATGGTATCGATGGACTCACTGAGGGAGTCACGGGTATTTTGAAACTTCTTAGTGACGGTTAAACTTGCTTCATCTGGGGTTTCAATTCCCAAAAACACACTTCTAAAGTTGCAAGCAATCATCAGCTCCATTAACTCAGTGTCTTGGGCTAAATCAACGGAGGCTTCGGTGGAGAAGGTGAAGGGATCCTGTTTCTCAACCATCCATACTGCTAACTCTTGCAAGAGCAGCTTCACATTGCGCTTATTGCCAATGAAGTTATCATCCACCATAAAGACTGAACCGCGCCATCCCAGTTCATACAAGCGCTCCAATTCACCAATCAATTGAGGGGGGGGTTTTGGTGCGGGGCTTACGGCCATAGAGGACAATAATGTCGCAGAATTCACATTGAAAGGGACAACCCCGAGAGAACTGCACCGACATATTGTCATAGGCCGGAAATTTCAGCAGTTCATACAGGGGAATGGGGGTTTCAGTAACCGTTGGTTTTTCTGTGGCTCGGAACACCCCTGATTCTTCCCCATTCTTGATTGCCTCCACAAACATAGGCAGGGTCAGTTCCCCTTCATCCAAAATGAGGTAGTCAGCGCCAACAGCCTGCACATCTGTGGGTACAGAGGTGGCATAGGGACCTCCCACCGCGACTTTCTTGCCGCGTCGATGGGATTCTTCCACCAAAAATAGCAGGTCTTCCTTTTGGACAATCATGCCTGACAAAATGACGAGTTCTGCCCATTCCCAGTCTGCCTCTGGAACAGACTCAATGTTGCGATCAATAAGCCTAAATTCCCAGTCTTGGGGCAAGATAGCGGCAACAGTAACCAATCCTAGAGGCGGTAATAAGGCCTTTTTGTTAACTAGGGATAGGGTCTTTTCAAATGACCAGAAACTTTTTGGAAAACGGGGGTATAAAAGTAAAACTCTCATGGAGTGGTCCTGTTTCTCATCCAAGCTCCTCAAATCTTACCGCCAAATCGTCATTCCTGCTTGGAATCTCGTTGCTTATGGGGTCATCGTGCAGTCACGATTATCCCAGCACGAGGGTAGTTCCACCTCTGGGAATCTCGATCCAAGCAAAGGCTTGCTCATGTCTATCCACCAGTATCTTGGCCATACCCATCCTGTGATCGAGAGGAACGACTCTATCGCTACTCGATGCTTTCTAGCCTTGTTCGAGTAATGTATCAAGCTAATCTTGGGCCATTGCAAACCCTTCCTCGAAGCCCATTGCAAGAATCTTTTGCCTATCCTCAAGGCTGGCTTTTAGAAGGTTGCCCAGCGCTTCAATGGACTGCCGCCAGCCGCTGAGTCTTTGGCTATCACTGCGGCACAGGATCTGCTAGGAGGAAATTCCAGTGGTCTGTTGAGGGGGTTGGGGCTTGCAAGCATGAAGTTGGGACATCCCAACCTATCCAGTAGGGTTTTCAAGATTTTCGGTGGGGGTGGGGGTATTGCATAGTTGAATCAACGGATAAACACTCCGTGCAACCCATATCAACAGCTATCGTAAGGTAAAAAAATCAATGATTATTCACTATCGGAACCCAATTGAAGAAACTGAAGCTATGCGTCACCAACTGGATCGCATTTTTGACAGCATACTTAACAAAGAGACCACTCCCACTGCTCGACCTTGGGCTCCTACAATTGAACTCTGGGATGAAGGCAACCATCTAATCTTTAAAGCTTTTTTACCTTGCGTCCAAGCCGATGATCTAGATATCCAAGCAACTCGTGAGGCGATTGCCATTTCAGGCCATCGCCATCAAAGCGAAGGAGCCGAAGGGACTCAACGAGTATACTCGGACATCAATTATGGTCCCTTCCAGCGGGCGATTAAACTGCCAGTTGCCATTCAAAATACAGCAGTGACAGCATCCTTTGAGCAGGGAGTTCTAACGCTCACCTTGCCGAAGGTTGAAACAGAGCAGAATAAAGTCGTAAAAATTAGCCTGTCTCGTAGTAGTGAGCTCTCCCAGACTGCCTTGGGGGATAGCCCAGAGGCAGCATCCGCCTAACATCAAGGGCTGATTTCAAAGGATGGACAGCAGAGCCGTAAAGACTGAATTGGGTAACCCTAGCGTTATCAAGTAACGGTCTGATGCGAATCAAGTCCATTGACGATAGCTAAAATCCTTGAGGAAGGTGATCATCCCTCAAGGATTTTTTTATGGAAGCTATCGCGCACTCACGGGGTTCTACTGTAAAAAAGTAGGGTCTTGGCTGGGAAAATTAACCTGCTAGTATCTATATGCTAAGCGGCTTTGGAGCTTTAACGTCAAATAAAAATCCTTACCTTAGTCAAGCAGGGTGAAGGATGAAATATTGACCCGATGAGAGTTGTAAAGCAGCTATGGCTATATAACCCTATACCTCAGAACTCCTCGATGTTCTCAGCACTCAACGGCTAGAGGGGTTTGATTTGCCAGTCAAAGGAGTCTGCCATCCTTGGGCACTGTGCCATAGCTGTATCCATATTTTGTCCGAGTGACCCCGAATCAGCCTCAGTTAATTGAGGTTGAAAGACTTATGAATGATAGGTATAGAACGGAGAGGGGGGGATTCGAACCCCCGTTAGGTTTGACCCTAAAACAGATTTCGAGTCTGCCGCATTCAACCACTCTGCCACCTCTCCAGGTTGGGTTTGTTGGTTTCGTCTATCGCCTATTCTACAGGGGAGATGCAGGATTTTCACTGGTGGGCATCTGGCGCTCAAAGCCAAGATCGCGAGTCCATTGCAATGCGCCATCTCTTGCAGTCCAATAAACGAGGGGGATATCTTGTTGCAATTTCGCCAGCAGTTGAGGTGTTACCTGTCCTGTTGTCAGAATCAAAATCTGGGGATTTAAGTGTTTAATGGTTTGCAGATCTGGGGGGCTAGACCACCAGAGCACTTCACAGGCAGGTAATTCAGCCGTTTGTAGCCAGATATTTTGACCAGGATCAGTCCCGGCCACGATCAACCAATTCTGTTGATCCACCTGCAGTTGCAAGAGGGTGGGGTGATGGCGAAGAACCCTCACGTTCATCTTGGCTAGGGTAAGTTGTTCTGCGGGGTGCAAAAAACGGAGTTGATCGGGTTGTTGTGGGCCATTGCGAATCGATTGTTCGAAGGTGCTAGCACCCACTAAGGTCACAGGCGCTAGCATCTTGATGGGGAGAGAGTTGAGTAACGTGGGCCAGCCCTCGTGCCAAGAGGGTTGCAGATCTGTTGCTAGGGCTAGATCGATTTGATCGATGCCTTGGCGTTGCAAAAAGGAGTGAGGGTTTGGGTGACGAGGTTGCGATCGCCACTATTGATGACCATCACTGCCCCAGGTTGTTGGACCACCATAATCGGTGGATTGGCCTGATCAAAAATCGTGATTTGAAAGCGCTGACGTTGAACCTGCCAAAGGGGCAAGAGCACTAAAATCACGGCAGCAGTGCCGATCAAGGGCAACTGTTTTTGCCAGCGAGGCCATAACCAGGGAACCGCCAGCAAACCATAGACCCAGATCAACTGCCAGATTGAAATTGTGCCTACAACCAAGCTTGCCCCTGGCAGTTGGCTGATGGAGGTGACTATCCAAATTAAGCCCTGACTGGGGAGCGCCAAGACTGCAGCCCCGAGGCTACCTGCCCAAGGCCAAAGCAGAGCGAGTATGCCGCTGCCAAAGCCCCCAATGGTGAGGATGATCAAGAAGGGGGTGCTCAGGATGTTAGCCAGCAAGCTATAGAGGGGCGTCACACCAAAACGATAGAGTTGCAAGGGCAGGGTCCAGAGCATGGCGGCAATGGGTACGGCAATCAGGGTTGCGATCGCAGGCGGTAGCCAATCTAAAGACCGACTCAAGGGAGAGACCGTCACAATCAGCCCCAAGGTAGCCAGAAAACTTAATTGAAATCCTAAATCCCAAATCCAGAGCGGTTGGATCACCAGCAACAAAGCCGCAACCCCCAGTAGCAACCCAACCGGTTTGATTTTGCGATCAGTACCCAGACTGGCGAGACCTGCAACTCCCATCAAAACAGCCCGAGAAACAGAGGGCTCAAACCCACTTAACAGACCAAACAACAGCAAGCCAGTCCCACCGATCCAGATTCGGTATCGCTCTGCCCATCGCTCCGTCAGTTTCAATACACCAGAGAGCAGAATGGATACCTGAAACCCAGAGGCCGTCCAAGGCATGGGCAAACCGGCTTGGATAAAGTCAGTTTTGAGGTCAAAGGGCAGATCAACAGCCTGTTGGCCCAGCACCATTGCACTCACCAAAGCGCCCTTCCTGTTGCCCAAAAACCGAGCTTGCGATCGCACCATGCGCTGCTGCACAGCCCACCAACCCCAAGGCCAGCCCTCCTTTTGCACCACCACGGATTCACCCCGCAGCCCCGCAAAAATTCCAGATCGGGCCAAATAATCCTCAAAGTCAAAGCCATGGGGCACCGATGCCCGTCGCGGTTGATAGAGATACCCCCTCACCGCAACCTGCTGGCCCGGATATAAGCCAACCCCTTGATCCTCCGGCACTGTCACATAGAGCTTACCCCCCACCCGATGAGCAGCAGAGTCAGGCCCCAAACGCTGAACATCGATCAGCAGTTGTCGCTTTTGGCTCTGGGTTTGCCGGGGCAAAGTCTTCACCGTCCCCACCACCGTCACCGCAGAGCGGACCCTGCCGACTTGAGCTGCCAACCGCCCAATATCCCGAGGTCCTGGCGATGGACTGCGGAGCGTCAAATAACCACTAGCGGCCATTGCCAACAGCATGAGCAAAAACCAACTTCCCAACCTTGGCCCCCGCCGCCAAGGCTGAAGCCCCGACCAAGGTTGCCGAAGGCTCCACCATCGCAGCCCATACAGCTCAAGCCTAGGCATAAAAGCAGTAACAGCCTCCCCTCGCCCAACCCGTTGCCAGCAATCCCAAAATCCAGGCTAGACAGACCAAGATACCTGGAACCGGGAGCAAATTAAAGTTAGACCCTGGCACCCTCACCCCACCCGCTGGAGTCCAGCCCTGGTCACATTAAAGCCCTCCGGGAACATTGTATGCTGATCATAATCCGCAGCCGTGAGCCGAGCGCTCTCTAGAGTCGTCCCTCGCAAATCAGCACCCATCAGGTTTGCCCCCCGCAAATCGGCCCCTGTCAGATTCGCCCTCTGTAAATAGGCCCCTGCCAGATCTGCCCCCCGCAGATTTGTCCCCTGCAGATTCGCCTCCGAGAGATCAGCTGCCGCTAAAGCCGTCCCCGCCATCAAGGCTTCTGCCAAGTTGGCCCCACTCAAATCAGTTTCACTCAGCAAAACCCCTCGTAAGTTCACGCCTTGAAAGTCTCGGCGTCCGGTTGCATACTCCCTGAGAAAAAGAGCGCGATTGAAAACCTCAGTCATGGCTTGATCTCCAGCAAAAGGGATGGTTTGCTTCTTCGTTACTGATTAAAAGTGTCGACGCAAAGTTGTTGATGCAATGTCTTCGCTGGCTGGAAGCCAGAGTTTAAGTCTAAGGCAGCCTCAACCTGCTTGATCGCCGCACCAATTTTGCCTTGCCGTCGATAGATGATCGCTAAATTGTAATGAGCCAACGTATGGATGCTAGCAGGTGTTTCGCTGCGCTCGGGCAAGGCCAAAATCTGATCAAACAAAAGGCTAGCCTGATCGAGCTGCTGCGATTCAATCAACGCCAACCCTAGGTTCATATAGGGTGGATCGTAGCTAGCATCTAATTCAATAGCTCGTTGATAAGCCGCCATCGCTGCCTCTAGCTCAAATTGGCGATGGAGACTCAGACCCCGATCAAAATAAGCGGCAGCAGCATCAAGTTGATCTTCCATAATCATCCAGGGGCAACATCCCAAGGCCCCATGCTCTTACCCCAATTTCAAGCCAAGACACTAGCTGGAGCATTTCCTTAAACAGCAGCATTTGATGTTAATCCTTTCTCTGGCGCTCGACGCTGCAAAATAATAATTCTAGATCCCACCACTGGCTCTCGAGCCAGCAGATGATCTTGATGATCGCGAATTTCCAATTTAGGAAAATTGAGATTTCGACTGCGCTCTAGGCTATCTGTCCCCAGTTGATCTTGCTCAGATTGACTCAACTCAAACCAGCGATCGCTCACCAATACCACCAACCGATTGCCAGCAAAATTGACCTGAACTGCCGTGATCAGATCAGAGGAGAAACGCTCTGTCAACTGAGCAACTTGGGACTGAACATCAACAATCGGTTTTTGCTCAACTTGGGGGGGAAGGTATGGGTTCTTCGGCAGGGAGCTGCGTCACTGGAAGCTCAGTTTCCGGAGGACTAGGTGCCGATACAGGGGGTTGGGATCTGGGTTGAGCAGCAGGCCGAGGAGAAATTGCCACCGGTGCGGGGCTACGGCCTTGGCTAGCTGGAGGAGAGGGGTGGGTTAAAGATGAAATACCGCTATAGAGCAGCAGCAATAGCCCCAACAGGATTCCGGTCAACAGGCGATCAGATAAGGGCCGCAGTAGTTGGGGAAAACGGCGACGCAATAACTTCAGTCCTTGGCCCCAGAGGGGTTTAACCACCTGATTGCCAAGGGGAACAATAATTTGCCTCCATAGCCAACGCAGCCCCTTAGCGAAGGGCTGGAGGGGCTGGAGCTGCTTCGCGACATTGCCATAGAGAGAGGAGCCCACTATCTTTGTTTGCACGCGAGCGAGGAGAGGTGCACCAACCCGACTCAGGGTTGTCCAAGTCTTAGACAATAGCGGTTCAATTTTGGTCCAAGCTTGCTGACTGACAGCGATAGCTTGCTCCAGCCAAGATGTCGATCCAGTTCGAGCTTGAGTCTGGCCTGGATCTGACTGATTTGGGGGTGATGGCCCTGCTTTTGCCCCTGCTCTAGAGCCTGTAGAGGATCTCAGTCTGGCTTTCGCGGTAGAGGTCGCAGAAGAACCGGATGGTCTATCAGTTCCTAGATCAGCCTCTAGAGCTGATCTAGAGGCTTAGAATCCTGCCAAGGATCCGATTCCGACATCGGGGGAGTGGGCTGTTCTTCAGGCATAGGTTTGAACAAAAAATCAATGTGCAGAACCTTGCAGCGAGAAATTAATAATCTCCGCTCAGCCTTAATCTATCATCAAACTGCTGTGGGCCAGTTATCTGGGGCCAATGGTTTCGCTATTGAGCTAGGGTTAGTCAAATAGCTAAGAGAGGGTGGCGGCAAAGGCACATAATCCGCCCACCGCAATAACAGCAACTGCAATCAATACTATATTGGTCTTCTTCTGCTTAGCGGTGAGAGGCTCCGCTGCATAGGCTTTAGGTTCCGCAGCAAAATTGTTAAGCAGACCGCCTTCTTCTGTGATGTAACTCATAGTTTAAAAAATCTTAATTAAGGTTTACAAATTATACCAGAGCTGTGCTGGCCTTTGCCTGTTATGCACATGGTTTCGATCTGGCGCTCGTCAAAGCCTTGGGCAATCAAGTCCTGAGTCATACAGAAGTGATGCGATCGCTCAAGGGAGAGCTAGCGCTGGCATAGGCTTTAACTGGAATTCGACCGGCTAAGTATGCCAAATGTCCGGCTTGGGTGGCCCAGCCCATCGCTTGAGCCATGGCCACTGGATGCTGAGCTTGGGCGATCGCAGTATTGATCAATAGGGCATCGGCCCCCATTTCCATCGCTTGGGCAGCTTCACTAGGGGTGCCAATCCCGGCATCAACCACCACAGGCACGGTGGCGTTATCAATAATGATTTGAATATTGGCAGCATTATTGAGCCCCTGTCCTGAGCCAATCGGAGATCCCAAGGGCATCACTGTTACACAGCCCGCCTCTTCTAATCGCTTGGCTAGGATGGGGTCAGCATTGATGTAGGGCAAGACTGCAAAACCCTCCTTCACAAGTTGCTCTGCGGCATTGAGGGTTCCTAAGGGATCGGGAAGGAGGTATTTAGAGTCGGGGATCACCTCTAGCTTGATAAAATTATTGTCCTCTTGGCCAAGCAGCTTCGCCATCTCTCGGCCTAAACGGGCAACCCGCACTGCCTCCTCTGCGGTCTGACAACCCGCTGTATTAGGGAGCATCCACAACTTAGACCAATCTAGGGCTTCGGCTAAGCCGATATGTCCAGGGGCTTGGCTTTGCACTCGACGCACGGCAACGGTGACAATCTCGCAACCACTGGCAGCGATGCTCTGGCGCATTGTCTCGAAGTCGGGATATTTGCCAGTGCCGGTCATTAACCGAGACTGGAAGTGCCGATTACCAATTTTAAGGGGTGAATCCTGCAGGGAGGTGAATAGGTCAGGGATAGAGTCTAGAATTTGCATATTCTCAACAGAAGAGGAAAATGTCTGGGAGCCATTCTTAGGGAATTGCGTTCTAAGGAATCGCTGTATTGGCGAGTCTTTCACATTATAAGGAACAGAGTTTCCCCAGCAATGAGGCCTTGATGGGAACAGTCGGGATAGCGTCGGCGTCAAAGGGGCTAGGTGTATTTATGGTGAATTCCATTCATGACTGCCACTCTTCAGGTATCTTGGTCAAGGGTTAGGGTTGAGGATTCAGGACCTCACGTGCAAATCCCCGCGGCGAAACTCGGCAATTACGAGCTGGTGCAACTTTGTCAATCTGGACTGCATCCTGATCGTGCTGCCTTTAGTGAACTATTGCGACGCCATGAATCCCATGTAGAAAAGTTGTTATATCACCTAGCACCTGATTGGGATGACAGGGCTGATTTAGCCCAGGAAGTTTGGATCAGAGTGTATCGCAATATTAATCGTCTACAGGAACCCGCAAAGTTTCGGGGATGGTTGAGTCGGATCACCACTAACTTGTTCTATGATGAGCTGCGCAAACGCAAGCGTCATAGAACGCCTCTATCCTTAGATGCACGTATTTCTTTGGATGATGGTGATGTCAGTTGGGAAGTCGCCTCTGCCGATCCAGGACCGGAGGATAGCTTGGCGACCTTTGAATTTCACCACCAGCTACGGGCTGCGATCGCAGAACTCCCCGAAGCTTTTCGAACTACGATTGTCCTTCGAGAAATTGAGGGGTTGGCCTATGAAGAGATTGCTGAAAGAACAGGTGTTTCCTTAGGGACAGTCAAGTCACGGATCGCCAGAGCAAGGCTACGTTTGCAAGCTGAATTACAAAATTATCTTAAAAGCTAAGGTTAAATTCTGTCGCCAAGCTGATCATCTTAAAGAAAGATGATGCCTAACCATCTTGATCGACCCGAAGCAAAACATGCGCTAAATTTGAATTAAGACTTTGATTGATGAAACCCTTGCTTAGAATACTACCTCGGTGCATATCATCAGATGTCTCTAAGACATCGGTTAATGCCGGTGCTTTTGAGCAGAGACCTCTGACACCAAACCCCCTTTGTTTGTTATCTGAATCTTTTAAGTTTGGGCAAGTGAGTTGTTGTTATGGATGATGCGACTGTTGAACTCGCTCGATTCGAGCTATTAAGTGCCTATCTAGATGGTGAAACCACTGCTGAGGAACGCAAGCAGGTAGAAGCGTTGCTGGAAGAGGATTTCAGTTTCCAGCAGTCCTATCAGCAGCTTTTGCAGATCCAACGGGGTTTTCAGGCGTTACCGGCACCTGTAAGGACTATCTCTGTGGAGCAGACCCTTGAGCAAGTCTTAGCCCGGGTTGAACGTAAACCTCGAATAGCGATATGGACCATCACCCTAGGATCAGCGGCAGCAGCAACCATTGTCGCTGCAGTGGCCGGACTCTTCTCTGGGGGCGGGTCTTTTCTGCCGCAAACGGCTTATAGTCCCGTTGATCCTGCCACCCAAACCGTAGCAGTCCAGCCTCGGTCTGAGAACCTGAAACCCTCTGATCTAATGATTGCCCTCGATCGGGCTCCGGTGGAACTCCCTCAAGGAACCAGCTCGCCCATCGACCCATAAGCTTTAAGGCCATAAAGATCCTGAGATCATTCCCAATAAGAGTAAAACGCCAATCCAGACATTTTGGCGAAATAGCTGGCCATAGACTGCCACGGGAGAGTGTGATCTACCAAGGCGCAGATACTGGCGCCACCATAAATAACTACTCAGACCCAGGCTAATCCAAAAGCCAATTTGCAGTTTGAGAACGATCCCCGTTAGGGCTAAGCAAAGAACCGTACCCCCAAGGCAAAGGCCAATCCCTTGGGGTGCAAACTTACCTAAAAATATCGCACTAGAATGAATGCCCAAGCGTCGATCATCTATGCGATCGGGCATCGCATAGATGGTATCAAAGCCTAAGGTCCATAATAGGGTCGCTGCCCATAGCAGCCAACTACTGGGTGGCAAGGTGCCAGTAACAGCACTCCAGCTAATTAAGACAGAAAATCCCCAAGCAATGGCTAACACCAACTGAGGCACTGGGAAAACCCGCTTTGCCAAGGGGTAAAAAATAATCACAGGTACAGCTGCGAGACAGAGGCCAAAACTGAGGGGATTGAGAAACCGAGAAAGGCCAAAGGCGCAGGCAAAGGCTACAGAGGTCACCCCTAAACCCACCCAGATCGTTAAGGTCCGATTTGCCAAGGGACGAGTTTGGGTGCGTTGAACCTGAGGATCGATATTGCGATCCCAAAGATCATTGACCACACAACCTGCGGCACTGGTCGCCAAACTGCCCGCAATAACAATAGCCACTAGTAAGGGTGCAGGGCGACCCTGACCCGCCAAGAAAATGGCCCATAGGGCAGGAATCATTAGAATCAGCCGCCCCTCTGGCTTATCCCATCGCAAGAGCTTAATAATAGCGAGCCAAAGGGGCATAGCAGTTTTAGGTTGAATTCGGGTCATCACTGATCACATCAGAATTCCTTTCTAATCATGCCAAAGAATCAGAGAACTGGGGATCACTAGAGCAATATATAGTCCCGCCAGATTTCTGCAGATCTCAATATCCGCTGCCTGACTGATCCAGATCAGCATCAAGTTCAGAAGCACCTAAATAAATAGAGGTGCTATAGCCATGGACTAACCAACCATCCATGGATTAGAGCAAAGGCCAGCAAACCTTAAAAGACTATGGGAAAGGAAAAATTCTTGAACATTTGATCTTTACTGAAAAGGATGATCGTTTATCAGTAGAGATACAAAGATATAGAGATGGATCAACTAGACCAAGAAATTGCTAATTTGCGAGCCTTAAATCTCACTCCTAAACAGATTGCCCGCAAACTGGGGGCTGCGGGTTGCCGAAGTTTCTACAGTATTGCGGGCTCAAGCAGAAGAGCAGGCAATTGCCAAGGGAAAAACAACAAGCCTCGATCCGGTGGAAGCCTGTTGGGCTAGTGGGCATACTGTTCAGTATTTTTTCAAAGAATCGGATCGGCCTCAAGACAAGGATATGCAATCTCAAAGCAGCGGCATGGGTATCGTCCTCGTTGCACGCAAGATGAGCCATAATCGATTTGTGGTTTGCACCTATCTTGTCGATTTTTGGTGCTTAGGGCTTAAGGATACGATTGGCCCGCGCAAACTGAATCGCCAAGACTATGATGATTTCCTGGAGCAAGTTTATGCAGGATCTGAAATACCCCCTGAAGAAATCAGTTTAGACCAAGCCCAGGCACTGATTTATAGTGCAATTGATTATGCCAAGAGTCTAGGCTTTAAGCCCCATAGAGACTTTGCCAAATCTGAGAAATATCTAGGGGAATGGGATGGCCAACAAAAACTGACCTGTGGTCGAGGGGGTAGGCCCTGCTATTTCTCTGGTCCCTACGATGACAGTGACAAAATCATCAAAACCTTAACTGAACAGCTGGGTGAAGGTAATTTTGACCATATTCTTGAGCTTGATCGCAAATAGAAAAAAATGATGAAAAAACGAGTTCCTTAATGCCGACGGCGGGATCTGTCTCTGGACATATCACGTTTAAGTTGCGAATCGAAGAGGCTCTTCAAGATGTGGTTCAGAGTGATACCGACTTGGAGAAGGTATTAGAAACGGCAGGTTTCTTCTCTGTCTTTTATCTCGCTGCCGTCTCTGTGGGCACGGAGACAGGACAACTTTCGAAGGTATTAAGAACAGTCTGCAGCTTGCAAGAAGAGATCATGGAGATCAGGCTAGAAAGCCTCACAGCCCTTCTAGAGCCTCTAATTTTGATTTTGCTGGGCTTCGTCACAGGAACTGTGGCTTTTGCGGTGATCTTGCTGATGTCACAAATGATAGGAACCCTCACTCTGGACTTTGGACAAAAAGCGAGACGGCATGATCCGTTCCCTCTATCAGCAGGAGTCATTTTAGCAATACCCGGTCAAATGAGTAGGCAACTAAGCAGCTTGTTCAGTCTTTTTGGGTCTTGCTCAGGTTCCTTTGACCACTAATCGCCAGAGAGGAGGGTCTACTCTATTCGGATCGTCACTGAGGGCATTAATGGCGGTATACAAAGCGCTGTAGCCACGACGAAATAATGGCTCAAGGCTCAATTCAGCCACTGAAGATGCCCGTGGCGCTGCACATGGGGCACCGTCAGGAGATCCATGCAGCTATCCTGAGGGTGCTTGAAGCTGCTGTTAATCTCGGCTCGAAATTGACGGAGTCGATTGGTATGATCTGGGACATTCATAAGCAATAGGCTGAGCATGACAATTGCCCTTTATCGCCTATTGCTCTTCCTTGGCGCTGCTCTCGACTACAATTTTGTCCAAAGTCCAGGTATAACTCGACATGCTGAAGTCATAGCAATCAAGGACCGTTCATTAAAAACCCCTTCATCCATGAACGAATGAAGGGGTAGAGGCCAGAGATCTATTGATCGAGATCCATGGCAGGGTAGTTCTGATTAATATTTATAGCTATCAGGCTTAAAGGGACCCTGGAGCGGCACATTAATATATTTGGCCTGAGTCTCGGTTAATTGCGTGATCACACCTCCAAAGCCTTCCACCATATAGCGGGCGACTTCTTCGTCTAACTGCTTTGGCAAAACTTCGACGGTTAGGGCAGCGGCCTTGTCTGTGGGAGGCAAGTCGGCAAACTTACGCTCAAACAGAAACATCTGTGCTAATACTTGGTTGGCAAAGGAGCCATCCATAATCCGAGAGGGGTGACCTGTGGCATTACCCAGATTCACCAGACGGCCCTCAGAGAGAAGAATCAAGTAATCTTCAGGGTTGTCACTGCGATAAACTTGATGGACTTGGGGCTTTACTTCTTCCCAGCGCCAGTTTTGACGCATGAAGGCTGTATCGATTTCATTGTCAAAGTGGCCAATATTGCAGACCACCGCTCCGGTCTTGAGGTTAGTCAACATGGCGGCATCACAGACGTTAATGTTGCCTGTGGTGGTAACCACTAGGTCGATTCTGGCGAGTAAATCTCTGTCGATGCTGTTGGCGGTGCCATCGTTTTTGCCGTTCAGATAGGGGGATACTACCTCAAAGCCGTCCATACAAGCTTGCATTGCACAGATGGGGTCGGCTTCGGTAATTTTGACAATCATCCCTTCTTGGCGGAGGGAGGCTGCTGAGCCTTTACCCACATCACCATAACCAATCACCAAGGCTTTTTTGCCTGCCATTAGATGATCGACGCCGCGTTTGATGGCATCGTTGAGGCTATGGCGACAGCCATATTTATTATCGTTTTTAGACTTGGTAACGGAGTCATTGACATTGACGGCGGGAACCTTTAGTTCACCTCTTTCTAGCATTTCTAGGAGGCGGTGAACCCCGGTGGTAGTTTCCTCGGTGACGCCATGGATCTGATTGAGCATCTGGGGGTATTTTTCATG
Organism: Acaryochloridaceae cyanobacterium SU_2_1; assembly: GCA_012030735.1. GTDB lineage: Bacteria > Cyanobacteriota > Cyanobacteriia > Thermosynechococcales > Thermosynechococcaceae > Acaryochloris. The sequence goes on along the minus strand of JAAUUW010000005.1, from coordinate 34,209 downwards.
GATATGGCCTGTGAGATCGCCACCGTCATCCAAAATCATGTTGGCATCCCAGAGGTCGCCTGTGGGGGTATGGCAGGTTTGCTCAATACACCACATATATTCTTCTTCGGTTTCTCCCTTCCAGGCAAATACGGGTACCCCAGTAGCGGCGATCGCAGCTGCGGCATGATCTTGAGTTGAGAAAATATTACAAGATGACCATCGCACCTCTGCTCCCAATTCGCAGAGGGTTTCGATTAAAACTGCGGTTTGGATGGTCATATGAATACAACCGATGATTTTGGCACCTTGCAGGGGTTTGCTATCTCGATATTTGGCGCGAATGGTCATCAAGGCGGGCATTTCACTTTCTGCGATCGCAATTTCTTTGCGTCCCCAATCGGCTAAGGAAATGTCTGCGACTTTGTAGTCACGAGTCAGAGTGGATGTACTCATAAATTCTTTGCTCAACGATTTGTGTACTTATAACAATGCTTTGTTAATTATAGTCATGCTAATTCATTTGCCCGGAGGTGAAGGGATCTTTAACCTTTACTCCTTATAAAGGGCGATTAATATCCCCGACCGAACCCACCTTCATCACTTGCACCGTTTCGTTGATGGCCAGGGTAGGACTATGGCAGGGTAATACGGCTAAGCCATTCGTTTGGGCGAGATTGATCAAATTACCAGAGCTATGGCTGCCGTCGGCAAGGGAAAACTGATACCTGCCTTCTTTGAGGCTTAATTGTCCCCAGAGGTAGGTTTCTCGCGGGCCAGCGGCTGGCAGTGCTTGGGCGGATTGGGCAGCGACAAAACTCGGTCCCCAATCCCTGCTTTGCCCAGCGAGTTTCCGTAGGGCTGGTTGAACAAAACGCCAGAAACTCACCAAGGCCGACACCGGATTTCCTGGTAAACCAAAATACCAAACTGGACGTAGGCCATCTACTAGCTGTGCTGTCCTGGCAAAGGTTAAGGGTTTGCCCGGTTTAATGGCCACCGCTGCGATCAGGATCTCGGCCTCCAGCTCGGTCAAGATTTGATCGACATAATCATAGTCCCCCACGGATACTCCGCCCGTTGAGAGGACTAAATCAGAGGTTGCGATCGCCCCCGCCATCGCTGCCTTTAGATCCTCAGGCTGATCACCGACAATCTCTAGCAAACGGGCTTCAGCTCCTGTTGTTTCCACTAGGGCTGCTAAGGCATACCGATTCGAATCAATAATTTGCCCAGGTTGCAGGGGCTGATCAGGTGCAATTAACTCGTTCCCTGTCGATAAAATTGTCACCACAGGACGCCGAAACACCGGCACGGTCGTACATTGCATCGTGGCTAAAATGGCAATCTCAGGTGCCCTTAGCACTGTTCCCTGCCCCAAGACGGGTGTACCGGCCTGATAATAAGCGCCCTGACGGCGCACATAGGCCCCTAGGGTAGGGCAATGGCAAACCTGCACCTGATTGCCCTGGCGATTAGTGTCCTCTTGCATCACCACCGTATCAGCCCCCAAGGGCATCATCGCCCCCGTAAAAATACGAGCCGCCTGTTGGCTACCAACAGATAGCCGCGGACAACTGCCCGCCTGAATTTCGGTCACCACCTCTAAAACCGCCGGATATTCAGGGCTGCAGCCTTGAATATCTTGATATCGAAGGGCATAACCATCCATGGCCGAATTGTCCCAGTAAGGAAAATCCAGGGCACTCGTAATCGCCGTCGCTAAAATTCTTTGGTGAGCATTGCGCAGGGGCACAAGGTCTTGATCTCGACGGGAATTAAGGGGCTGAATCGATTGCAAAATAAGGCTTTCAGCGTCTTGAGTAGATAACATAGGTTATGGGATGGATGAAGGAGCCGCAGTCAATCAATCATAGACTAGGGCTTTTAAGGAGCCCTGGTCCTTGATGATCCTAGAAAAATTACCAAAATTAAATCCCATTGTCAGGCCATCAAACTATGCCAGGGAGATGGGTAAATTCGAAGGGATCACCGGTGGTTTGATCCTAAAACTTGCCACAGCGAAGAGCGATCGCTAAAATCCCTAAACCGCAGATCTAGATTTTTATTTTGCAGAAGCTATCCTAGAAAAAGATTCCTCAACCCACTGCTGGAATTGCCGTTAAGAAGAGGCGATTCTAAGAACATGACTGAGCAAATTGCCACTAAAGACGTAGAAGTCCTTGCTGCAGATATTGGTGAAAATATCTATATAGATGTGGCCAAATGGCATTTATACCTCAGAGATACCCATCTTCATGACTCCTTGGCGGCGCAATTTTGCACCTTATTAGAGGCTGGGTTGTTGAATCAAGCACAAGTTTCTCAAGTTCTATCCGATGTCTCTGTGTCCCTGGGGGGGGGGCCAACGAGAGGTGCCATTGACTGATTTGCTGCCCCAGCAATGTCAAACAGCACTGATGGAGATTTTGGAAAACTTTCGTGAGTACTTAACCACCTCTGGATACCATTTTTAAAATCCATCAGTGAGCATCAAACCTTCCCTCCCCCGCAAGCGTCTGAACGGTAAGGTCCTCTACCGCCAAGCAGACTCTTCTCCTTCCTCTTCGTCCTTTGTCGTTCAAGCTCAGCCTGGTTCTTCCACCTTGGCTGCGGGTCATCGATGGGCTGCCTCTATCGCCCTGCTCTTACAGGCAGGGTTGGTCATTTCAACCCTCAGCTTGGCTTGGCTTAGCTTTGAGTTGATTACCAATCCTGATGTATCCTTCTGGTTTAATCAGTTTTTGCCGATCAATACCAACAAAGCCACAGCCGATCAATATCAGCCCCTCACTCTACGGCAAATTCTGAAGCAGCTACAGCATAAAAATCAGACCCCTGGCAAACCGATGATTTTAGCTGGAGACAGTAAAATCAAGGACCGGCTGCTGACGCCCACAGATCTGTTAATTCCTCTCTATCAAAAATCCTGTGATGGGTCTAGCTGTCAGCAAATCAAGGAGATCTACGTTTATCGCTCCTTGCAACTGCCTGCCCTGTTAAGGGTATTTGAGGGTAAACGCTATTATCGGCCTTTGGATCGAATGGTGGCTCAAGGGCCATCGGCGTCAGATCTTTCAGACTTAGCTGATTACCCTCGATTACTTGGATCGGCCCATTCTTTACCGCTGTCTCGTATTGAGCGATATCAATCTGCTCCGCAGCCAGGTGCTTGGTTGCGACTCACAGGACTCCGCTCTGAGGGCAGTGGAGCCGCCAGCTATGGTCAAATTATCTATTTTCACCCCGATCAAGCTGGTCTGAGCTTAATGCTGAATTGGGCTAGCCCCCAAGGAGATTTTCCTGCCTGGCAACAAGTGACGGGAAGTTCTGTGCCAGAACTGGTGGTCAACAAATCCTTGGGTCTGGAACCAGGGTTTGCTGTGTATCAGGTGAACGCTGCGGCGGGGGGAAGTCTACAGATGGCACAGATCACCCTTACCAAGGCAGCCTTGAGTGACTCTGCTTACGTTGAAGGGGTCATGTTGGCTCGCCATGGCCTATGGTCACTGGCGATGCAGCGGTTGACTCAGGTGAAGCGAAATCTAGGCAAACAATGGTCGGCCTCTGCCCAAGGACAGTTAGACTATATTCGACTACATGCCCAGGTCACTGAGGCTCAAGCGCAGCAGCAGTCGGCCAATGCAGTGCAAACTATTGTCGCTCATTTGGTGAATGGCTCTTGGAACCGGGCTTTAGAGGTTTTGCAAGCTCCTCAAACTGATATGACGGAGGTGAGGCGATTGCTCTTGACTGATTCAGGGCGGCTTCTAGCACGGGTGGATGCTTTTTTAACTGTTGAACCGGGGGATCAAGATGCGATCGTCTGGGGCGCAATGATCCGCTATCTCCAAGAGCCATCCCCAAAGGCTCGAGCTTGGACTCAGCGACAAGCGGCAAACTCTCCTGCCACTCGACAAAGAATTCAAACACTCTGGAATCGCCTTGATAAAGCCGTAGCACCCTCCCCGATTTCAGAGGCTGTTCCGCGCCGACCCCAACCCCCCCATCCGCCTTGCCCCTGAGGCAAAAACATCTAAGAAAAAAGCACCCATGGCTAAGCCCTCTAGTCAGACCGCTCCTCCCCCTCCACAAAACTCTACCTCTGCTGTATCCCCTGAACCCAAGCTCCCTGCGAGCCAACCCTCGGTTCCTGCAATTCCCTCGCCTGCGGCTGAATCCACCTCCCTTTAGCTGAGATCTCGATTATTGTCTCTGGGGATTGCCTGAAATCTATGCCCCTAATCAGCAGACAGGTTTCTCAGCGATGCTGTATCCTGAGATTTTCTAGCCCTTGTTGAGGCGAACATCTCGAGAGATTGGGGCTGTCTCCTTTCAGTTTGTCCTTTTTACAGATTGAGTTAAGTCTATGGCCACTGTTTTAAACTCCCTCCAGGGAAGAGATCTGTTAAGTTTGGCAGATATTACTGCCTCGGAACTTGCCTTGCTGTTGGATTTAGCCGCACAGATCAAGGCAGGAAAGGTCAAACCCCATTGCCCCCAAGTGCTCGGGCTAATTTTCGCGAAGGCCTCCACGCGTACTCGGGTCAGTTTTTCGGTGGCCATGTATCGGCTGGGTGGGCAAGTGCTTGATCTGCGACCCGAGGCGACCCAGGTGGGTCGCGGAGAACCCATTGAGGATACAGCACGGGTGCTAACTCGATATGTAGATGCCTTGGCAATCCGAACCTTTGATCAGCAGGATATTATTACCTTTGCTCAATATGCTGATATTCCGGTGATCAATGCCCTCACAGACTTGGAGCACCCCTGTCAAATTTTGGCAGATTTGCTGACTGTTCAAGAGATTTTTGGCCAACTTCAGGGTCTGACCCTCACCTATCTGGGGGATGGCAATAATGTGGCCCATTCCTTGCTGCTAGGCTGTGCTCTGGCTGGGGTCAATCTGCGGCTAGCGACTCCTCCAGGCTATCAACCTCTACCAGAGCTTGTGGCGCAAGCAAAATTGTTGGCGGGCGATCGCAGTACTATTACCCTTACCTCCGATCCAGAGCAAGCAGTTGCGGATGCCCATGTGCTCTATACCGATGTATGGGCCAGCATGGGTCAAGAAGAATCTGCTCCCAATCGCCTCCCTATTTTTAAGCCCTATCAAATTAATCAAGCACGGCTGCAATCCGCTGCTCCAGAGGCGATTGTCCTCCATTGTTTGCCAGCCCATCGCCAAGAGGAAATCACCACAGAGGTGATGGAAGGCCCTCAGTCTCGAGTATGGGACCAAGCTGAGAACCGATTGCATGCTCAACAGGCTCTATTGGCAGGTATTTTAGGCGCTAAGATAGACTAGCTGCTCCTAGCGGCGCTCTAGTCTTTGGACTGTAAGCTTAAGGGCCATTCCAAAGCTCTGGGACCAGACTTTGGTCATTGATGGGGAGGTCGCCACGATGAGTATCAGCACTATTCAGCCCGCCTTGATCACAGCAGTCTTACCTGATTCTATTGGGGCGGAGATCGGTTTTGCAGCGGGAGATCGCATTGTTGCCATCAATGGACAACGGCCTCGGGATCTGATTGACTATCAGTTTTTATGCGCTGATGAGTTTTTGAGCTTAGAAGTCCTAGATGCAGCCGGTCATCCCCATCAGGTAGAGATTGAGAAAGATTATGATGACACCCTAGGCTTAGAATTTGCCACGGCTTTATTCGACAGCCTCATCCAGTGCAATAACCATTGTCCCTTTTGCTTTATTGACCAAAAACCACCGGGATTGCGCTCTAGCTTATACCTCAAGGACGATGACTATCGCCTCAGTTTTCTGTATGGCAGTTATCTCACTCTCACCAACCTGCCCCCTGCCGAATGGCAAAGAATTGAAGCCCTGCGTCTTTCCCCCCTCTATGTGTCAGTACATGCCACCGACCCCCAAGTTCGTAGTTGCCTCCTCCAAAACCCTAGGGCAGGAAATATTCTAGAGCAATTAGAATGGTTCCAAAATCGTCGCCTCCAGATTCATGCTCAAGTGGTGGTTTGCCCCGGCATCAACGATGGAGCAATTTTGAACCAAACCCTGCAAGACTTGGCCCAATTTCACCGCCAACCAACACCTGCAGTTGCCTCGGTAGCCATTGTGCCCGTTGGCCTCACCCGCTTTCGCCCACCAGAGGATCTACTGGTTCCTGTAACATCCAGCCAAGCAAGGGCAGTTATTGCTGCCGTTCAAGAGCTGCAAGCAACCTTCCAGGTAGAATTGGGCACTATCTTTGCTTGGCTAGCAGATGAATGGTTCTTGCTAGCAGGTCAGCAGCTTCCTCCAGCCAGTCATTACGAAGACTATCCCCAAATTGACAATGGCGTTGGCTCGATCCGCCAATTTCTAGAGCAGTTCAATCAAGCTGCCCCACAGTTGCCCTCCCAACTGGCCCTACCTCAAAGGTTGACTTGGGTGGTAGGGAACAGTGTGGAGCAAGTTTTTCAGCCCATTCTCCACCGACTGAATCAAGTCCAAGGTTTAACCGTCAAGATGGCAGCCTTACGCAGTGACTATTGGGGACAAAAGATGACCGTTACAGGGCTTTTGACGGGGCAAGATTTACTGAGGGGGCTGCAAGGCCAATCCTTAGGCGATGCGCTCTTGCTGCCGACAGTGATGTGCAAATTCGGCACTACCCAGTTGCTAGATGATATGACCCTTGAGGAGCTATCAGCCCATTTGGACATCCCCATTATTCAAGTTGGCAGTGGTGCTGAGGATCTGGTTAAGGGTTGTCTGGGCAATCAGTCTGAGGCTATTGGAAAATCTGAGGCTGATGGAAGAAAAGATCGGGGAACAGAATTTATTTAAAAAAAGACATAGAACTTGTAGCCAAGTTCTATATTTAGCCAGAGACCTAGAACAATCCTATCGGCTTCAGGATTGCTCTAGGGGAAGAGGTAACTCAACATAATAGGCGAAACCCAAAGGAGTTCAGAGGGTTTTGAGTTACTACTTTTTGGTCTCTGGAGAAGGGCTTGCTGCAGGGGAAGGAGTGCTGTGTCCGTAGCAGCAGGACTGGGGCTGGGGCTTTCTGTGGTCGAATCACCGGTGCAAGCGGCAACGGTGGCTGCTAAACCCAATGACAATAGTAAGGCAATAGATTTAGATCGCATGATGCTTCTCCTAATTGATTAGAGTCTCCACAATAACCACGAATTAAGGGATATTGTGATGAATTCTTTAATAGGATACACGGAAATAGATTGCATGAATGCGGTCCGATCGCTAAAATGCTTTCTGGAAAATGGTTTTAGCTCTTTTTGTTGATTAAATTTAAACGGCAATTCAGGGGTTTTAGGGATTTCAGGAACTGGATCTCTTGGCCTTCGCCTCGGCGCGAACCCTGCTATTTGATCAGATTGTTCCCCAACTAGCCTTAATTGTTAAGACTGTTACATCAGTTTGAGGCCGATGGTTCTGACTAGATCACCCTAGAGGAACACCCCCCTGTCATCGATAGGGTTTGACCTTGTCGGAGGCTTAAGGGCTTTGAAAGCGGGAGAGTCGGACATCTTTTGGTGGGGATCGGTCGGTAAGTTGTAAAGTGTTGACTGCTGTCTGTGAGCAGGAGTTGCCCAGGGATTTTGGACAGTTGGGAAAGGTTTTTATGGTCTTGAGCGAGCGCTTAGTTATGATATCTGATGCTAATTCTTCTGAGGATTTAGACAATTTGGGCTCAAGAAGTGCTTCCTTAGAGGAACAAGAACCAAAACATCAAGGCCCTGTCTGGCAACAGGGCCAACTCGTAGAGTTAGAAATCACTGATTTAAGTCCTAAGGGGGATGGGGTCGGACGCTGGGGTGAGGGCCAGCGCGTGGTGTTTGTGCCCAATACAGTCACAGGCGATCGCATCTTGGCGCGTTTAGTCTGGGTCAAGCCGCGTTTTGCCCATGGTCAGATCCATCAATTGTTGCAGGCTTCTACCCATCGGGTCAGACCTGCTTGCATCGTCGCTGATAAATGTGGTGGCTGTCAGTGGCAGGCTGTCGACTATGCCTATCAGCTTCAGGCCAAGCATGATCAGGTGGTGCAAGCCTTAGAACGAATCGGCGGATTTATGAGCCCTATTGTCGATCTGCCCTTAGCAGCACCCAAGACCTTGGGGTATCGCAATAAGGTCACCTATCCGATGGGATTTAATCCCACCTTAGCTAAGGTGCAAGCGGGTTACTATCGTAAGGGTAGCCATCAGCTGATCAATCTTAACCAATGCCCTGTCCAGGATTCGGCCTTTGATCCCTTGTTGGCCAATCTTAAGCAAGATATCCAGGCCCGAGGTTGGACTATCTATACTGAGCAATCCCATCAGGGTCAAGTTCGCCATCTCTCCTTACGCATCGGTCGCCGCACGGGCGAGATTTTGATCACCTTGGTGGTTTGTGAAGGGAACTTACCTGATCTCGACCTGCAGGCCCAGACATGGCTGGCAGAATATCCAGGTTTGGTGGGGGTTTGTCTCAATGTCAATCCTCACCGTACCAATCGCATTTTTGGCGCTGAAACGATTTGTGTGGCAGGACGTGATTATCTTCGCGAGGAATTTGCAGGCCTTCAGTTTCACTTACGCCCCGATACATTTTTCCAGATTTATACTGAGCAAGCTGAGCGACTGGTGGCTGTGATTATCGATCAGCTTCAACTCACAGGAAAGGAGCAGGTTGTCGATTTATATTGTGGGGTCGGTACGTTGACCTTGCCCTTGGCAAAGCGGGTGGCTTCAATCGTGGGTATCGAAGTGCAAGAGGCTGCCCTGCAGCTGGCTCAGACCAATGCTGCACTTAATCAGATCACGAATACTCAGTTTGCCCTGGGGACTGCCAAGGATTGTTTAGCTCAACTTAAGTTTGCGCCTGATTTGGTGGTGTTAGATCCACCCCGTAAGGGCTGTCATGAAGTGGTGATTGCTCAGTTATTGATGCTCAAACCTCGGCAGATTGTCTATATCAGTTGTCATCCGGCAACTCTCGCTCGAGATCTCGCTCGCCTCTGTGCAACGGGTCGCTATCAACTACGGCGTGTGCAGCCTGCGGACTTTTTTGCACAAACCGCCCATGTTGAATCCGTAGCCTTTTTTAGACTGTACTGAAGATTGACCTAGACTGAGGGTAAGAAAATGATCTACTCCCATCGAAGACAGATCGTGAGATGAATATTGTGGAAATTGGGCAAGTTAGATTTGAGTAGTGTTCTGAGAACTAACCGATGAAAAAAGCAATCTACTGGCTGATGGGTGAAAAGGCAGGACGTGTGGTTGTCGGCAGTTGGAACTGGTTATGGGGTAAGCCCGTGGAAGCGGGAGGTCAAGTTGCGGTCGAAGTTGCTGAAGAGTCTTTGCGCTCAATGCAGGAGTCTGTGCAAAAGCTAGCGACGGCTGTGTCTACCCAGGTGGCGGCCTATCAACGCGCCAAGCAAAAGTATGAGGGCAAAATCAAGGAGTTGCAGACGGCTGAGAGTCAAGTTCGGGTTGCCCAAGCCAATGGCAATCAAGAAGCAGCACGCTTGGGAATGACAAAAATGATTCAGATTGAGCAACTGCTGCCCCAATTAGAGTCACAAGTCCAGCAGGCTGAACAGTTTGTCGAGGCCTCTAAGGATAAGCTGAATCGAGAGCGTTTAAAGATTGAGTCTTACAAGACTGATATGCAGAATATGAAGGACTTGTCCGAGGTGAACGAAGCCTTGGCGAGTATGGCTCAGGTGAATAGTGATCTGAGTATCGATTCGGCGCGATCGCAATTTGAATCAGCCAAAAATGCCGTCCAAAGACGCAACCTCCAACAAAATGCCCTTGCTGAACTCTCAGAAAATCCAGCCGAAAAGTTAACAGCTGATCTAGAGCAAATGAGCATCGACGATGAGGTTTCTCGGCGGTTGCAAATGCTCAATGACGTGCAACCGATCCAATTGCCAGATGCAGTGCAGTCGCAGCCCTTGGAGCTATCAGAATAGCATCAGCACAGATCATCCCTGCTCGAGTCAGAACCTGTATAGAATGATCAAAGGATTTACCAACGATATATGACCCAAAAAAGCGGCCCACCTCCCATTGTTTATTTGCTATTGGTTTTGCTGCTCGGTGCAGGCGGCTTCTGGTACTTTACCCAGCGATCATCACAACCCGAGATTGAGTCAGAGGGCAACCCACAAAATCCAAACCCTAACGGGACAGCAGGCCAAGATGCCCCTGCCTTTGCTTCGCCAGTGACCCTTGCCAGTGGCACCACTGTTCGCGTTAATGGCTCCACCAGCATGGTGGGTATTAACCAAAGCCTGAAACAAGCCTTTGAGAATCAATTCCCGGGGACTAAGGTAAACACAAGCGCTCAGGGATCAAACCGAGGCATTCAGGATCTCTTGGCTGGCACCGTAGATATTGCCGCTAGCTCTAGAGCACTGACGGCGGCTGAGCAACGCCAAAACTTAGTGGCAGTGCCCGTCAGCCAAGATGAGATCGCCATCATTATTGGCAATACCAATTCCTTCCGTAAGGGGCTCAGCAGTAGTCAAGTTCTAGAGATCTTCCAGGGTAAACAAACAGACTGGTCCCAAATGGGTGGTAACCCTAGAATCATTCGGGTGATTAACCGCCCGCCTGTTAGTGGCACCCATCAAACCTTCAAAGAATTGGTGCTGCAGGGAGGCAACTTCGGGATCACAGCCAATATTACCACCCTAGAAAAAGATGTAACTACCCCCCTCATTCGTGCCTTAGGTGTTGATGGCATTAGTTACGCCACCTATGCACAAGTGGCCAACCAGCAGACAGCTAGAATTGTCCCGATTGACGGGTTAACGCCTGAAGCTGATAACTATCCCTATAAACGAACCCTTTACTACGTTTATAAGCAGCCGCCTAGCCCGACCGTTGAAGCTTTTTTGGGCTATGTTACCTCTCCCTCAGGCCAGCAAGCGATTGCGGCTCCGTAATCGCTGGATCCGCCTATCGTTACCAAAGTCCCTTCCCACGATATGATCAACGGGATGTTTTACGACCCTTACTGTTGCCGTCAAAAGACCTATGGAAATTCCTGCTGATCAACTTCTGTTGAAACGACCGATCACTGTTAAAGCAGTGGTCACACCCCTTTGGAAAGATGAAGCGCAGCAACAACTACAAGGCCAAATCAATCAGCTTGATGGCCAGCTGCAACAACTCGACCTGCAAGTTCAGCAAATGATCAGTGAACTCAAAAAGCAGTCTGTCCAAATTATTGGTGTAGAAGCCTCCACTCAAGACCCAACCCAGGCCCAAATTCAAGATCTTCAACTCCAAGCCAATAATCGCAAAAGTGAGTTCCTAGACCAGAAAAACCAAATTCTCCAACAGCTCAACCAAGTCCAAGGCTTAGAATTTGAGCAAGAGGTTGAACAAGGACAAATTGATAGTTTTTTCTATATTAAAAAAGGCGATCACCTCATTCGCCGCATGCAAGTCGAGATCCTGCTTCGGGATGGTGTCGTCGAAGATATTCGCGGTGATCTGTAAGGGGTAGAGAAAGCTTAGGGATAAGAGGGTGGCGCCCAACCATCGTCAAGTGTGATTGGGTCTCGTCGATTTGTAAGGAAGGTAAATTGGATGATAAAGTTGAAGAAATACTAAGACTTGCTTCAAGATATTTACAAACTTGAATCTTTGTCTCTTGTCTTCATTCTTTCTTAGACATCTAACCGCCGATGCATCGTGTTTCTATCTCACCTCAGCTCAAGCAGCCCAGCCTTAAATATCCTGTTCCCCTGAAGCTAGTTGCCTTGGGGGATAGTTTGGTCTATGGATTTGGTGATCCAGAGGGGGGTGGATGGGTAGATCGGTTACGTCGCCAATGGATGTACCCAGATAATACGGGGCATGTTCTCTACAATTTGGGCGTCCGTGGGGATACCGTTGCCCAAGTTGCTCGCCGTCTAGAAAGTGAGTTTCGCTATCGGGGTGAGTTGCGGCACCGAGTTCCCGATCGGATTATTCTGTCCGTAGGTGTCAATGATTCAGCGCGGTTAGCCCGCCTTCAGGGCAAGCATTTTACGCCCTTTTCCCAATTTCAAGCTCAACTAGTAGAGTTACTCGATCGCGCCAGTCAGCTCTGTCCGGTTTTGTTTATCGGCATGGTACCTGTCAATGAAGCAGCGATGCCCTTCCTCAAGACCTTTTTCTATACTCAGGCCGATCAACATCTGTATAAGGAAGTGACGCGGTTGGCCTGTCAGGAGCGCGAGATTCCCTATTTGGATGTCTTTGAACTTTGGCAGCAAAGAGGAGTCAACTGGTGCAATCAGCAGTTAAGCATGGATGGTCTCCATCCCAATTCTTTGGGTTACCAGTCTTTGCTTGGCGATATTAGCAATTGGCAGCCCATCCAAGCTCTGATGCATCAGCCTGATCCCCTGGCTTGGTGAGCCTTGCCGGTTAGGTAAAGACTGATAAAAAGTTGAATTTGGTTGTGAATTTGAGTTCAGTTCCACAGATCTAGCACATGATCTCTTGGACCTGGTTGGGGCCAAATTTGACCTCCAGCCGCTTCTTGGCAAACTAGAACAGCAGGAACCGGTTGTTACTGGATGCCAGCGAATCTGCCAGTAGCTTAACTCAGGCGCTTGAGGTGGATGCGATAGCGATCTTTCTTGGTTATATTCACCTCACCAATCTCGAGCCGCCCCTTACCCCGAATAGTAATTAAATCACCCGCTTTGAGGGTGTAGCTAGATTGAGAGGTATCCTTCCAATTGACGCGCACATTACCGGTGTTAATGAGGTTAACCATTTTGCTTCGAGAGAGACCAAAGCCCGCTGATGCGATCGCATCTAAACGCATCGAGGCTTCCACCGTTGTCATCTCCTTAGCTCGGGGAGCCTGCACCTTCAGGTGATCTAAAGAGATCGGCTCCACCTGCACCGGAACAGTGCGTACCTGAGTCAGATGAGTGACTAAAAAAGGCTCTAGCCTTGGCGCTACGATCACCTGGGCACCTCGTTCTCCCAGTACCAAAACATCACCCACCTGATCGCGCTCAATCCCTGTCCCCAAGATTGCACCTAAGAAATCTCGATGATTAGCGGGATCAAACAGAAAATTCCCTGCAATGCTCAGGGCTATTAACTCCACTTGGGTAACCTCTAGGGGCAGATCCGCACGGGCAATCGCCAATCGTTGACGTTCAGCTTGAGGGTACCCCCCCCAAGACAGGATTTTCAACTCCGTCAGTTGGCTGAACAACGTTTGGGCTGCAACCCCCTCTGGAGGAGACAAAAAAGTTGAGAGAACAACTTCCCAAGTTTTGAGAGCCTGGGACGCTTGATCAATCAAGCGAGATAAACATTCTCGATGTTCATTACCTTGGATCAGTTTTTCCTTAGAAAGCATATTCAAACCAATCACCTGTCCCCCAACCACCGCTCTGACCAGAAAATCGCCTAAATCTCAGTAAACCTGCTAAGCTTTGAAAAATATTTGTCAGGGTTTGTTCTTTACTGTAACTAACTACTAATCATACAAGTTACAACTATCGCTAGAATGGCAAAGTTGACAACTTAGGAGCTTAGCAAATGCGGCAAGTTAACTTCACATTAATCTTTGTAATTTGTCTGGCTCTGGTGTTATTTGCAATTGAAAATACTCAATTGGTCAGCATCAACATCATTAAAGGCATACAAATTACAGCGCCCCTATCCATTGAACTAATCATTGCCCTTGGCATTGGGGCAGTCCTCGCCTGGGTATTCAGTGTTTGGACGGCTCTGCAAGATCTGTTCCTTACCCGAGAAGCCCTGCAACAAAAAGAGGTTCAAATCGAAGCATTGCAAGTTAATATCGAGCGCTATAAAGCAGAGCTTGAAGAACAACAGCGCCTTCTGCCTAGTGTTTCCTCCGCTAATCGCCAAACCAATACTGGCTCTGGATCTTCTACCCCTACGCCATCCATGGATATCTCTAAGGCGATGGTAATTGACGATCCTGCTTCGGAGCCAAACATAGATCGAGAGGAACCATGAGCCGCTCCTTTGCCCAAGATGCCATTGCCCTACTGATTGACTTGGCCCAGCGTGGCGAAATTGATCCTTGGGATGTGCAAGTGATTGATGTCTTTGATCGCTTCTTGAGCCAATTATCCTATCAAGATTCTCAGGAACTCACCTCCTCAGGACAGGCTTTTCTCTATGCTTCTATGTTGGTACTACTCAAGGCTGAAACCCTTGCCCCCAGCATTGAAGAAGCTCCAGAGCTAGAAGAGCTAGAGCTATTTGACGGCGATCCCCTTGCCCTCGATAGAACTGCCTTGCCCTCTCCCTTAGAAAGCTGTTTGTATCGACGGGCAGCAGCACCTCCTCCCAAACGTCGTCGGGTGACCTTGACAGAACTCATCCATCAGCTAGAACTGATGGCTGTCGCGGTGGAGGGACAAGCCAAACGAATGCGAGTGCGTAAAGTTCGCCGTATTTCTAAGGCTGCCTCAGCAAAAGCGATCACGCAGCTCGCCCACCAAGAGAACCTATCCGAAGTGGCCGGTCAACTCGAAGAAATCTTTGCGCGCTTAGACCTCAATCAAGACTGGCTAGACTTTGAGGATCTGTTGGCCTTAATGAATGATCGGGTGGGGGTGTTCTGGGCGCTGCTCTTACTCTGCGCTCAATCTAAAGTGGAGTTAACTCAAACTGAATTTTATCAAGATTTAAGACTGCGCCCCCTCTTTCCTGAAGTCAATCCCGCAACATTCCATGCTCCCTTGAGTTCAGCAGCTTCTTAACTAACCTGCAGGGGGTTGATCGGGGCTAGTGGAGGCGGGAGTCCTAGCCACCAGACCCATGGTAAACGCAATATCAGGCAATTCACTGGCAAGATATCGCCCCGGTTGATAAACCTGGTTGGGGGTCAAGCAGATTTGTTTAAGTTCTACGATCTCCGTAGATATAAAAGCATCCCGAGACATTCTTCGCTCTATGGCCATCGTTTCTCCTCTATGAAGGGTCCGACTGGCTTAATCTTTGCATATTGAGACAATTTTCAGCTTCTCCTTAGATATTAGAAATGGATTTATGTTGATGATGTCTCACCTCTTTAATCCGCAAGACCACACCTAAGGTGAGTTGCTTTGTTAACCAGTAACCGATCATCAGCACCATGAGAGTAATAAAAATCACAATCACGGGAAAGCGCGAAGACAGCTCATTGACTGTCACACGTAAAACACTATGAAAATCCGTAACTAAATCCCAACTATTCAACCGAATAAAGCGGCCTAAATAGATTCCGATGGCGCAGAGAATATGGGCCAATAGTTCAGACCAAAAGATAAATCGCCCTGCTCCCTGTTGTTTTAGATAATGACCTTGATTGATCAAAGCAATCACATAGGCTTCAAAACCAGTCACAATTGCAAAGGTATGCAGCGGTATAAAAATCAGAGTAACGACCCAGATGGAGCGAGTATTTCGAGCTGCCTCGATCAGATGGATGATATCCGTCAGCAAGTAGGGTGCATTAGGCAAGAAGGCGATAAACGAGATTAACCCCAACCACCAAAGTAGCGATCGCCTTTGCCACCGACAGCGAAACAACATAAAGCTCAGGGCTAAGGGGATAAAGGCAAGAAACAAGTTCCAAATGATCCAGCCACTATAGCCGTTATATTCTCCCAATGCGTCGCCGAGGATATCTTCCATCTGTCTATCTACAAAGAATCTGGGTTGAATTGAACTCTAGGTTGCACTTAACTCTAGGTTGCACAACTGATCTACTAAACCTATCGACGGTGAAAACAATCACCATGAAGTTGGTCTCCATGGAGGCACCTCTCTATCATGGCCAATCCATTGCTGCCTAGGGGGTGATTGAGATCACCTTTGCCCACATTTTTTGCGGGTAATGGATCTACAAGCAACGGGTGGGCCTTAATCAGGCCCTCGTCAAGTACCTTGAGAAGCTGTTGATGTGATGGGCTTTACCCCAATCAAGAGAGCCATTTCTAGCCACTTCCAATAGCAGTCCACATCCGTAAACCCAATTTCGCGCAACCATCTCAGTTGAGTTTCTACATCCAATAGTTGATTAGAGGGATCATCTTCTGCTAGTGGGACGCCAATGGCTTGTAAAAATTGCTCATGGAGCTTAATGGTCGAAGAGGCAACATGCTCCAGATTGCAGAAGATACCACCAGGCTCAAGTAAGGCAAATATTTCTTGGTAAAGAGTATGTTTGCGCGGGTGTGCGAGATGATGAATTGCAAAACTAGAGACGACCCCATCAAACTTTCCCAATGGGGGCAACGGGGTGTCTAGATTGTGGTCAACAATCATGACCTTGGCATCCTCTGCAAATCGCTGCCGAACGGCCTCCAGCATTGTTGGAGAAAAATCCATTACCAGGCCATCCATGTGAGGACGGTCAATTTTTTAAGAGTGCTAATAAGCGACCATCTCCGGTCCCTAAATCCAGGATTCGCTGGGCAGACTGCGGAACATGTTCAAGCAGCACTGCCTCCCCTTCTGTTCGATGAGGAAAATGATCTGCCCTAGCCAGATAGCCTAAGGCATGTTCAGCAGAGGCCCATTGATTCAACATATGCAAGTACTGAGGGACTAAACAGAAGCCAATCTCCACTATTTTTCCACAGCACCCAGCTACAAGTACGGTATTTGCTCCAATTCACAGGGCAGAAAATTGCTACAGTGTAACAGTATCATCTACTTTGGGTAGCCTCGGGCAATGGAGTCACCAATTCAATCAGTGCAAACCCCTTACTATGGAGGCGGTGATGCTTATTACCGTACCCCACCTCCTGACTTAGAATCTCTGTTGCTAAAAGAACGCATTGTCTATTTAGGAATGCCCTTGTTTTCCTCCGATGACATGAAACGCCAGGTCGGGATTGATGTGACTGAGCTGATTATTGCTCAACTGCTCTATCTGCAGTTTGATGATCCAGAGAAGCCGATTTTCTTTTACATCAACTCCACTGGGACGTCTTGGTATGGCGGTGATGCTATTGGTTTTGAAACTGAAGCCTTTGCCATCTGCGACACCATGTCTTATATCAAGCCACCCGTTCATACCATTTGTATTGGCCAGGCGATGGGGACTGCGGCTATGATTCTGTCGGCAGGTTCAAAGGGTTGTCGAGCGAGTCTAGGACATTCCACAATTATTCTTAACCAGGCTCGTAGTGGTGCTCAAGGGCAAGCCTCCGATATTCAAATCCGTGCCCAAGAAGTTATTTCTAACAAACAAACGATGTTAGGGATTTTGGCCAAGAATACGGGTCAGACAGTGGAGAAAATTGCCAAGGATATGGACCGGATGTTTTATCTAACACCGGAAAGTGCTAAGGAGTATGGGCTGATTGATCGGGTTCTAGAGAGCCAAAAGGATTTGCCCAAACCCTTACTTCCCATTTCTTAAATTCTTTTTTGTCAACTGTTCATTCAATCAAAGAGAGTACTGAATCATGCCTATTGGTGTTCCGAGTGTTCCCTATCGTTTGCCAGGCAGTCCTTACGAGCGATGGGTTGATATCTATACTCGCCTCAGCCAGGAGCGAATTATTTTTCTAGGACAAGAGGTGACGGATGGCCTAGCCAATCGAATTGTGGCCTTTCTGCTCTATCTTGATTCTGATGATCCGAGCAAGCCGATTTCGGTCTATATCAATTCCCCAGGTGGCTCGGTTACGGCGGGGCTGGCAATTTATGACACCATGCAGCATATTAAGTCTGAAGTGATTACAATCTGTGTGGGCTTGGCGGCTTCTATGGGATCTTTTCTGTTGGCAGCAGGGTCGCCTGGGAAGCGTTTGGCCTTACCCAATTCTCGGATTATGATTCACCAGCCCTCTGGCGGCACTCGTGGGCAGGCTTCAGATATTGAGATTGAAGCGAAGGAGATTATTCGTGTTCGTCGGCAACTGAATGAAATTTATGCGCTGCGGACGGGCCAGCCCTTGGAGAAGATTGAGCGGGATATGGATCGCGATTTCTTTCTGTCGGCCCAAGAAGCTAAGGAATATGGCTTGATTGATCAAGTGATTGAAGAGCGACCTAATTAAGTTGGATTGATGGGGGTGATCGCTTGATTGTCGGATCTTGAATGAAGGGTTTGAAAAGGTTCTGTGGCTTGATGGGCCAAGGGATTAAACCCCCTCTGCGGATTTTTGATTGACGCCTAGGTTGCTTGCCATCTCTTGCAGTTGCAAGGGGGTTTGTAGCTGCTGCCACAGCAGTCGATAGAGTTGTATGGGTTGGGAGATTCCTTTGACGCGCACGAGGGGAAGTTTTTGCAGGGGTAAATCTTGACTCTTTAAGTCGTTGAGTGTGCTTTCTGAGATTAAAATTTCACCGGCTTGGGCAACATCGCAAATGCGGCTACTGATGTTTGTGGTATTGCCGATGGTGCCGTATTGGAGGAGTTGTTCTGAGCCAATGTTTCCGGCGGCTACCAAGCCTGTATTGATGCCGATATGAATTTGAATGCTTTGATCCCACTGTTCGGTCCAGCGTTGATTGAGTTCGTTGACTGTTTTTTGCATGGCGATCGCAGCTTGGACGGCTCGTTCTGCATCGTTAGGATGCTGGTAGGGTGCTCCCCATACCGCAAGCAGAGCATCGCCAATATATTGCTCTAAGGTGCCTTCAAACCGAAAGACAATCCCCTCGACCATGGCGCTGAAATATTCGTTGAGCAAGGCAATCACTTGGCGCGGTTCTAAGCGGGATGATAACTCGGTGAAATGGCTGATATCAGCAAAAACAACAGTGACTTTGGTGTCAATGATTTCTAATTTGCTTTCTTCGCTGAGCTTTTTCCAGACATTTTGAGGAAAGAATCGCTCTAGCTTTGTGCGTAGAACGGCTTCTGTTTGGATTTTATTGTAAAGGCGGGCGTTGTCAATTGCGATCGCAGCCTGATTGGCGAGCCCTGTCAAAAACTCTAAGTCCTCTTGGGAGTAGATCGATCGGATCGATAAATTATCCGTGTATAAAACCCCAATCACCTCATCCCTAGGCTTGAGGGGGACACACATAGCAGCATGAATAGCTTGCTGTACAATCGACCGAGAGTGATGAAATCGCTGATCCCGAGCTGCATCATCCGTCAGAATCCCCTCCCCAGATTTATGGACAAACTGAGTAATCGTAGAGCTATAAAATCGCAAACCCGAGGGAATACCACTGGCAAACTTAATGGCTTTTTGCTCTAGCTCTTGAGTATGAGGATTCACCAGTAAGATCAACCCTCGATCCACAGCCATAATTTCAAACAGCAGATCGAGAATCTTATCGAGCAGCGCATTCAATTCAGTGGGAGATGACAACTGATGGCTCACTTCCAGCAAAATCTTTAACTTGTCTACCACCCGAGTTTGACTATCTTGCTGCTTAAGTTTCAAGCCAATTCCTGACTGTCCGAGGGCCGGCTCTAATAAATCTTGGATTTCAATGCGGGTATTTTCTGGCGCAAAGCGACTAATAATCGATAGAGAACCACTGGGTCGGGCATGGGGTTGGGTTTTGTCAGCCGCAGGAGGGGGCGCTCCTAACTCCCAAGTAATTTGCATCTCCACCGTGCCAAACCGGACCAGATCACCATCATTTAGTTGGCATTGTTTGATCTGCTGATCATTGACATAGGTATGGTTGAGACTCTCTAAATCCTTGAGAATCACGCGGCCATTTTCTTGAATGATTAATTCAGCATGGTGACGCGACAAGCTCGGGTGCATCAGCACAACCTGATTATCTAATCCCCGTCCAATAGAGGTAATGCCACTGAACAGTTGATATGACTTGGAACTCTGGGAATCGGGGGGAGCCACTAAGTACGGCACAGGCACTCCTCAATTAAACTCTGCAATAATTCCATGGCAAGGATGGTTAGGTCACAAACAGAGAAGCCAGTAGCAATAGAATGTTATTTACTCATTTTAGAGTCTCCCTCTAAGAATATTGGGAATTTCAATAGCACTAGGGCCTCAAGAGAGACAGCAAGGATATTGCTTTGGCTAGGTAAAGAGCAGGGTTGGCACTCAATGGATCGGGCTAAACCCTAATATTTTCCTTAGGAAGGATGAATCGTTACTCTGTAAGAGTCTTATTGACTAAGGTTCTCAACCTAATCTGCCTAGCTAATCTGCCTAGTTTTGGCGGAGATCCAGTCCGGCCTCCTTGCTTTGTCCTGCCTATGTTTGTGGCTTCATGCCTTTACCCGCTCAATTCTTGCTGATTTAAGTATTGACGTACTCCCTCGCTCATTTGTCTCAAATTAGGACCAATTTTTTGTCCCAGTAGTGCCTCTACAAATTCAGCCACTTGCGGTTTTAAAAAATCGGGAACGCCTTCCAGCTTCTGGGCATGAATCACCAACTCCCCTCGATTCTCGACCATCGTGGTGTTTCCCTGAGCATGAAAATAGTTTTTGCCAGCGCAGGTAACAGCTTCAGTAAAGGCATGGGTCTCAATGCGCCACAACACAGAATATTCTTGATCATCCCAAATATTATGTTCAGTCCATGACAACATTTGCTCACTAATAAAGGCTCTAGCAATCGCTGGAATCTCTCCGCCGCCATACCAGTCATTACTGCATCGCAACTTACCTTGCTCTTGGTGAGCGGATCTTGGCTCAATGCGTTGAACATTGCCCATGTAAGGCAGTAGCTCTAGTAGCCGATCTCGGTAAGTTTGATAGACCAAGGGACGAGGAAAAGGTATGGAGGCATCAACAGAAAAGATCATGGCTTGTCAAGGGCAAGGAAGCAAAAGACTAGTCATACCGCTGTTAGGGATAGTCCCTCAGTGGTGCTGCGATGGATGGAGCGATCGCAGATTTCCAAAAACATAAAAACGAGAACCATCAAAACCTATTCGCTCGCATAACCAGAGTATCCTGAAGAGTGCGAGAATATTACATAGTCCTGAAGCCCTCTGTCAGAATGCTTCTGTGACTGAGCTATTTTACTCAACTATTTTTAGGATGCAGCTCCTCTTTTAGGATGCAGCTCATCCGGTAGTCCTTATTTGGTCACCCTCTGCCAGGACCGTAACTCTTTGGGAAAAGAGTGAAGGGCCGCAATCAAAGATCTTGTGTATGACAACGAAAATACCCGTTCTCCAGATCAATCAGTCAGCCGAACAATCTAGCAAGGCCCCATCCATCACGCTGCTCTCCTTGCTGGCTATGATTGGGGCAATCGTGGCCCTTGCCCTAGCCGCCATTTTCATCAAACTAAGTGAGCGAGAATTAGGACCCTTTGCCACCATTTTTAATCGCTTTTGGATTGCTTATCTAGTTTTGCGGGTCTGGCATGAGGCCGAGGTCTGGCGGTCTGCTTCAAAAGAGGCCATCGAAGTTCCAGCAGACACTTCTACCCGTAAGGATCAATTGCTATTGGCAGCAGCAGCCCTGATGTTTTGGGGTTGCATTGCTTTTTGGGCTTGGTCCTTGACTCAAACCGGTGTTGCCAACTCCACCTTGCTCCATAACCTCACGCCTCTATTTACAACCCTAGGTGGCTGGTTAATCTTAGATCAACGCTTTGATCGACGCTTTTTGCTGGGGTTGGTAGTAGCGCTGGTTGGGGCCTCTGTCTTAGGCTTTGGTGACCTGCAAATTTCTGCAGCCCATTTAACAGGCGATTTAGCTGCCTTGTTCTCTGCTCTTTTCTCCGCCGCAAACCTCATGCTGATTGAGAAACTACGCGCCAAATTTTCGGTGACGACCATCCTTCTACGGTGCTGTTTCCTAGGAGCTGTTCTGACGCTGCCCATTACCTTATTAACCGAAGAGCGACTATTTCCTGTGTCTGCTTCTGGTTGGTTGGCAGTGATTGGCTTGGCCGTTGTTTGCCAAGTTCTAGGTCAAGGCTTGCAAGCCTTTAGCCTCAAAAAACTATCCTCAAGCTTAGTCGGCGTTTTGTTGCTTTTAGACCCAGTCTTGGCTGCCTTAATTGCCTGGGTTGTCTTTGCCGAAGGCTTAACGCTTACCAAATGGATTGCCTTTCTCGTGGTTCTGTTGGGCGTCTATCTAGCAAAATCAAGTGATGGGGCAACCCATGATCCGAACAATGGTTTGGGCAACTCAGCTCAATAGACTGGCAAGAGGCTCAATAGGGGTTGACTACCAGTGAAATATCCCATGCAACCGTCCATGAGCAAATAAACTGCAACCAACCCCATTGCAGACAGGGCAACCAATGCCCCGGCAAATATCAGCGAAGCCTCCTCAGATTGACGGGCTTTCCTCATTAATTGCAGGGACCACAATCCTAAACCGGCAGCACTGACAAGAATTATGATCATAACTTTACTTATTTTAATAAAATTAAAGACCATTTCACCAGACTTCTACGATTACTTGACAATCTTTTAAGGTTTTAGGTTTGACGAATTGGAACTTGATGGGCTGCTAAATGAGCTTTAATCTCAGCGATAGAGAGTTGGCCATAATGTAATAGAGAAGCCAGCAAAGCAGCTTCTGCCTTACCTTCGGTGAGTGCTGCTTGAATATGGGTGCAGTTGCCTGCTCCGCCAGAGGCAATCACGGGAATTTCAACCTGTTCGGCAATGGTGCGGGTCAAGTCTAGGTCATATCCAGCTTGGGTTCCGTCACCATCCATGCTGGTTACCAAGAGTTCACCAGCTCCCCGCTGCGCCATTTCCCTGGCCCAGGCAATGGCCTCTAACCCAGTATTTTCGCGCCCCCCGCGCACAAACACATCCCAAGCCCCAGGCTGATCACAACGACGGCGAGCATCAATGGCTACAACAATGCATTGTCGACCGAAGCGATCGCTCGCCTGATTAACAAAGTCTGGGTTTTCACGGCTGAGGAATTAATACTGACCTTATCTGCCCCGGCACGCAACAATTTTTTAATGGCTTCTAAGGATTGGATCCCGCCTCCCACCGTTAACGGAATAAACACAGCCTCCGCAGTTCGATGAACCACATCGAAGATGATGCCGCGATCTTCATGGGTAGCGGTGATATCCAAAAAAACCAATTCATCGGCACCCGCTTCGTTATAAATTTGGGCTAGCTCAACGGGATCACCAGCATCCTTGAGATTGACAAAATTTACCCCCTTGACCACTCGTCCAGCTTTGACATCTAAGCAAGGTAGGATTCGCTTGGCTAGCATGATGGGCCTGATTCCTGAATCGTTACAATTTAACTCCTATCCACTGTAGCGCTGTTGATGATGATTCTTGCTGTAGGCCAAACCAGCCTGACTCCGAACAGGGATGTATGAATTTCGGCAGTCAATCTTGACTAACCTTCGAAGAGAGTAGATTTGCTGGGCAGTCATCCTAGAAAGAGCTGACTTCTGCCCATAATAGAGGCAGGGTATTAGACTCTGCACCTGTTCACCTTCCCAAGAAACTATTGATGGCTAGAGACCTGAGAAAATTTATTCAACAATTGGAACAACGGGGCCAATTGCAACGCATTGAAGCCTTAGTTGATCCCGATCTAGAAATTGCCGAAATTGCGGACCGGATGTTGCAGAAAGGCGGACCAGCGCTGTTATTTGAGCATGTGAAGGGTGCTGATTATCCTGTGGCAGTCAATCTGTTGGGAACTGTCGAACGTACCTGCTGGGCAATGAAGATGGAATCCCAAGCGGAGCTAGAAAAGCTTGGCGAAAAGTTGGCTCTTTTGCAGCAGCCTAAACCACCTAAAAAGCTGGCCCAGTTCCTTGATTTTGGCAAGGTGTTGTTTGATGTGGTGCGGGCTAAACCCCAACGGGATTTATTCCCTCCTTGCCATCAGGTGGTGTTACGAGACGACCAGGTCGATCTGACCAAAATTCCGATGATTCGACCCTATGTTGGGGACGGGGGCAAGGTAGTTACCTTGGGGCTTGTGATTACCAAGGACTGTGAAACAGGCACCCCGAATGTGGGGGTCTATCGGCTACAGTTACAGTCTAAAAATACAATGACTGTGCAATGGTTGTCTGTGCGGGGCGGTGCTCGCCATTTACGCAAGGCGGCTGAGCATGGCCAACAATTAGAGGTGGCCATCGCCCTAGGGGTTGATCCGCTGATTATTATGGCGGCGGCGACCCCGATCCCAGTGGACTTGTCGGAATGGCTATTTGCGGGTCTGTATGGGGGCAGTGGGGTGCTGTTGGCTAAATGTAAGACCGTCGATTTGGAAGTGCCTGCCCATAGCGAATTTGTACTAGAAGGAACGATTACCCCAGGGGAAGTTGGGGTAGATGGTCCCTTTGGCGATCATATGGGCTATTACGGTGGCATCAATGAGGCTGCTCCCCTGATGCGCTTTCAATGCCTGACCCATCGCCATCAGCCCCTTTATCTCACCACCTTTAGTGGTCGCCCCCCCAAGAGGAGGCGATGATGGCCATTGCGCTGAATCGGATTTACACGCCTATTTTGCGGCAACAGGTCTCAGAAATTGTCGATTTCTTCTTGCCGATGGAATCTCTGAGTTATAAGGCGGCAGTCATTTCTATCGATAAAGCCTATCCAGGCCAAGCAAGACGAGCGGCTTTGGCCTTTTGGAGTGCCCTGCCTCAGTTTACCTATACCAAATTTGTAATTGTGGTGGATAAGGATGTGAATATCCGAGATCCGCGCCAAGTGGTCTGGGCGGTTTCTTCTAAGGTTGATCCGGTGCGAGATGTGTTTATTTTGCCAGATACGCCCTTTGATACGCTGGATTTTGCCAGCATTAAAATTGGCCTGGGAGGGCGGATGGGAATTGATGCGACGACTAAGATGCCGCCCGAGACTGATCACCCCTGGGGTGACCCTTTGCAACCGGATCCGGCGGTGGTGGCCAAGGTTGATCAGCGATGGGCTGAATATGGCTTAGCGGATTTGCAGTTGGGAGAGGTTGATCCGAATTTGTTTGGGTATGAGATGCCTACTTAAGAGGGCTTTTTTGTCCATCAACCTGGCTTTCCAGACTCTGTTGTAGAGATTGAGGCAGCTTTGATAAAAAATTAAAACCTGTTTTTGCCTCTAGCTGATCGATAGAGACCTTATAGTGCTGCCAAGGGATCTTTTCAATACCGGATTGATTGGGCATATCGACGGCGATCACGCGGGTTTTGGCGACGATGCCTTCAACGCCTAGGGTTGTCTCAGGGGTAACGACAATAATCTTCCAGAGTTGTTGGGGAGGAATAACTTTACCCTTTGCGATCGCAGGTTTTTCGCCATAGCCCCCTGCCATAATGAACAGCTCCTTACCCCCATAGACCAGCTCTCGACAATATTGTTCTAATTCGGCCCAAGGCCCTCGGTTATTGTCTCGGGTTTGGGGGACAATATTGGTCATCAAAAAAGTGGCGGAGTTATTGGCCTCGCTGTTGGTGCGATCGGCTGAGGGGATCAGATGGCCGCGATCATAGCCACTGCGGCTATAGTCTAAGGGGCTGACTTGGTACCAGTTGGAGGGCAGACTCTCATCCACCCGAAACGTATTCTGGCGCTCTACAGTCCCTAGCCAACTTCGATCTAATTGCCAACTGACCCAGTTCGAAATACCTTTTTGCGGTTATAGGACAACACATATTGAGGCTTTTTTAGCAAATAATTTTGAGGGTTTGCCAACACAGCCCTTGCTTGACTGGGATTGCCTAGGGCAAGATGATCAACAGGAGCATGCCAGAGGGGCTGAAAGAAACTACAGCCAGTCAGCAATCCCAAAGCCAGTCCAAGGCCGATCCCTTGGGCTAGCCTCAGCCATCGCAGAGCCAGTTTGATGGGTGCAATTCGTCTCAAGGCTTACGCTGCCAGGGATTGCTTGAGTTCGGACATCGTAAATAAAGCATGCAGCCTTAAGTCAGCGGCAGCCAAGTTTTCAACCCCGCCTGCCTCTCGATCAATCACACATAAAACATCGGTGACCTTTGCCCCTAACTGTCGCAATGCCTCGACCGAGAGATTGATCTGTCCACCCGAGGTGACAACATCTTCAATAATCACCAGATGTTTACCCTGGAGGTCTCCCCCCTCGGCTAATTTGCAAGTGCCGTAGGATTTGGCTGCTTTACGGACAAATAAGGCCGGATGTCCCGTCAATTGAGACAATAGGGTAACGACGGGGATGCCGCCCATTTCTAAACCCGCTAAAGCATCAATACCTGGGGGTACTAGGGGTGTCAAGTGAGTTGCGATCGCCCGCAATAAATTCGGATCTGCCTCAAACAAATACTTGTCAAAATATTCTTGGCTGACTTGGCCCGATCTCAACAGAAACTCACCTGTGATATGGGACGTTTGGTAAATCGCTTTTGCTAGGTCGGCTTTATCCATCAACATTCAGGCCCTTATTTCACTCATCCAGTTTAGAGCCTATTCTGCCTAGATAAAAATCGACAAAGAGATCAAGCTGCCAGCATCCGATAGCAACATTCCCCTTGCCCCGGAAGCAGATCTCAGGAATAGCTAGAGGATAGGCAGAGAAGCTTGAAGATAAGCAGAGTATAGAGAGGCTTACTCTGTCTGTGGTTTGGAGTGAGGGCCTCAATCATTGGTCGGCTGCTCTTAAATTGGCTGCAAAGCCAAGGACTCGGGTTTCAAAATCAGCTCTTCAATAGATCCTGATTGACCCATTTGCTTAGCCGGTTTGTTATCAACAGCAACCATCACCCCACCGGCATTACCCGCTCGAATGACAAGTTGTTCCTTGGCAACAACGGTTTATTCGTTCCAGGTGAGAGCAATCCAGCATAATCAACCTTGCCATCGACCACAATTTCGATCCAAGATTCTTGCTTGATACTCAAGTCAACCTTAACGGTCGTTGGCTGAGCAGCCGTTTCTGTGGGATCTGATGAGTTGCTTACAGACTGGACCGGATTAGCTGGGTTGGGCGAAGCAGCTGGGATGGAATTATTAGTCGAAGTGGGTTGAGAGTTCTTGGCGATCGCATCCTTCTGGGCAGGTGCAACTTTATTCTTAGCCTCTGTTTTTGGTGTCCCTGTCTTTGGTGCAGAAGTCGTTTCAAAGGTCAAGGCTGATTGATTGGTCATGTAGGAAAGGCCAACCCCCGCACCTACAATTAAAACAACATACAAAAGGTATAAATGTACAGGACGAATAGTCCCCCTAAAGCTGAAGGATCTTCTCTGGCGTTTTTTGCGATCCTCGGTTTCGGCCAAGAGTTCTTCATCGCTTGGCCCGGCAAACCTTTTCGGCCAACTGATCCCCATTGAGACCCAAGCTATCCGCAAAACGGCGAATAAAGCCCTTGGTGTAAATAGCTTCGGGCAACAAATCCGCTTGTCCAGACTCAATCGCCACCAACAAACGCGTTGGAATCATGGTTTTAGCAGAAATTTCGTCTAAGGAAATCTCTCCCTGCTCTCGGGCTGTACGCAACTGAGCACCAATTTCGGTTAAATGCTGAGCTTTAGCTGGCTCAACCTTGAGAGATTTCATGAGAGGGTACTCCTTCTAGAGCAGGCGCGGCTCTTTTTGTCGGTGATGCGCCATAAATGATCAATTTCAGCGGGAGCAAGGGGCCGATACTGCCCCACCGGTAAGGCTCGACAAGAGGGAGACTGCAAGGCCACTGAGCCAATGTGAGTCCGGTGTAGTTGCCGAACTGGATAGCCTAGTTGCTCTGCAATCCGTCGAATTTGCCGATTTTTACCTTCTTGTAGAATAACTTCTATTTCTGTGGAATCGGTAGTCCTTTGGTAAGGTTTTACAATCCTAATTTGGGCGGGTTGAGTCTGTTTGCCATCTAATTCAAGACCTTGTCTCCATTGCTGTAAAGCAGTTGTCGATGGGTTGCCTTGCAAACAGACTTGGTAGGTCTTGGGCACATGAAACCTGGGATGAGTCAATCTAAAGGTAAATTCACCATCATTGGTCAATATTAGGGCACCCGTAGAGCTAGCATCAAGACGACCTACGGGATGGAGTCCCTGTCGATGGATGGATGAGAGTAAATCAAGAACCGTGGGCCGATTTCTCGGATCTCTACAGGTCGACACCACTCCTTTGGGTTTGTGTAATAGCCAGTAGCTGTGCTGAGGAGGTTGAACAGGATTACATAATTGCCCCTTGACTCTGATTTGATCGATTTCTGGGTCTGCTTTTTGACCCAAACAGGCAGGATGACCATTAAGCTGAACTTGGCCCTTTGTTATCAATTCTTCTGCCTGTCGGCGAGAAGCAATTCCCCATTGGGACAACAATTTTTGCAGTCTTACTTCCATGCCGCAAACTGAGTAAGCTCCCCTTGGTTCATTGTAGCGAATGGGATATTAAATTCGCTATTTTTATCCATTTAAATTAAAAATAAAAATTCACTGCTACCTTGCCGTTCTCATGGATTGAGATTCAAGGTCTAAGATAGCTAGGGAGCGATCATTATTGGGGTCTGGCTGGTGTAGCCGTAGGAGGCTGATGAGCAAGTTGAGCAATGGTAGCAACGATAATCCGATGCTCCTGCTGTTGGATCCGAGCATGCAAGCTATCGGCGGTATCATGAGGGCAGATCGGTACTGCAGCTTGCATTAAGATGGGTCCACTATCGACCTCTAAGCGCACCAAATGCACGGTACAGCCAGAAATTTTTACAGAATGGTTGAGAGCTTGCTCGATGGCATGCAGGCCGGGAAAGCTGGGCAATAGGCTCGGATGAATATTAAGGATGTGATCGGGAAAGGCATTGACCAGCACCTGAGTGGCACGGCGCATCCAGCCCACCATGATCACCCATTCCACATCAAAGGATTGTAAGGTTTCGACGATTGTCTGGTCGAATTCCTCACGATGGGGATAGTGGCGATGATTGAGTAAGCGGCAGGGAATGGCACGCGCTTGGGCATGTTGAGCAACCTTGGCCTCGGGATTGTTATAGATCAGGACTTGAATTTGGGCGGGAAGATTTTTTTGAGCGATGGCATCGGCAATGGCCACAAAGTTGCTCCCCCTCCCCGAGGCCATTAACCCCAGCTTCAGACGGGGCAAGGCTGGATCATAGACCAACGGATCGATCTCGAGGGGTGAGATTAAGCTGTAGTCAGTGGGGGGTAAGTCGTGAAGGGATGACAAAACAGGCGGGTTTAAGGGTGGTTAATCAAGCTTGATCTTCACTGTAGCGATCAATCGGTCAGCCATCAAGGCCCTACTTCTTATAGCTTTGTATTACGCCATCGATGTAAGAGGGCGGGGAGATCTAGTTTGATGTTCCTGCGTGCTGTGCCTGAGTCAGCTCTAGGGAATCAGGGAGGTAAGTTTTGGAAAGTTCTGAGATTGCAGCATCCACTTGGGAGGGCAGAGGCGTGGTGGGATCTTTGCGATCACACAATAAATGTTCGAGTACCTGCTTCATCTGCACCATCGTTCTCTCAGCCTTGGCAGAACGATCTTTCCAATGCTGCACCGCCGTTTCATACTCACTAGCCTGTTGGGCCTGATGCAAGATTTGCTCTTGCATCTCTGCCACCTGCTGTTCTAGATCCTCAGCACGGGTTTGAAAAAACTGGGCTTTTTCCGCATATTCTTGGGTGGAATGTTGAAATTGAGCTTGGACAACGGATTGATTAGATAGCTGCCCCTCTAGATCCCGTATTTAGTTTGAGTCCGCAACAAGCTGGCACTTAAACCCTGAATGGCTTGATTTTTATGGGAGTCAGACTGACCCGCAATTTGCACAGAGGCAATGATTTCTGCTTGCTGGGCACAGCTATCTTGAGCTTGCTGTAATTGATTTTCAAGGGTTTGAAGACTGGCGTCGCGATCGCGCAACTGAGTGCGTAGCCGTTCTGCTGTGGTTTGGGCAATAATACGCTGTTGGGTCTCATGGACAGCCATATCTTGGGCTGATTTAACCTGCCTCGATAGGCGATCAGTTTGCTCTTGCAATTGCTTAATCGCTAGTTGCTCTTCTTCTGCTTGAGCGCTCAGCTGTTGCAATTGGGCAGTCTTAAACTGCAAATCTGCATCGCGTTGGGCGAGCCGTTCCTTCAAGTTGAGTTTGGTTTGTTCTAGGGTGGCGAGTTTTTCTTGTAAGGGGTGGCGATTGGCGAGCTGTGCTTGCAAGGCCAAAACAGCCTGTTTTTGAATATGCGAGAATTCCTCGGTCGTCGCCAGTTGCTCTTCCAAAAACGCCTGTTCCATCAGCTGGCATTTTAATTCATCGATATATATCTGACATTGTTCTAGTGCTTGTTCTAAAAGCCGGATTCGAGAACGAGCTGAATCATCGATATCCTCTGGCCCTTCCCTCCCTGAGATCAACTCCCCCTCTGTCAGCAAGGCATGGACTGGAGCCAAGCCCTCGAGAAAGTTCGACTCTGGCGGGTCTGATACGATCGGATTGCCTAGATTTTGGGAGGCGAATTCTGGCTCTGAGGGAGAGGGCTGTGACCAGGATTGTGGGCCTAGGGAAGATTGGTTTTGATCGCGGGCTTCTCCTGCACCTTGATTGGCCCAATTGATCTCTAGTTGCTCTGCCAAAAGAGGGTCCCCTTTCGCTATCTACTTTGCCCAACCCTTCGCACCAGTTTACCAGCCGATTTCACTCGCGCTGGTATCTCTTCCGGCTTTTCTTAACCTTCTATGCTAAATGAGCGCCGGGCTGCTCATTTAATCAGCCGAGGAGGGTAAGGCTCCATTTAAGGACCAGCGATGCTCTACTCGCCGATCAGCACGGATACATTCAGCTTCCAAGCTCTTCTGATGGGTCAGGGCCTTACGCAGTAAAACAACCACTTGTTGCGCCTGAATATATTCATCGGAGGTTGGCCTTAAAGCAGGTAAGGTCTGCCGCTCTAAAATTTGCAGAAGAAGTTCGTAGTGAATATGAGAGGGAAGAGGCACAATGCCCATGGTCAACCTAACAACAATAGGGATTAGATAAAAGCTCAGTCGCCTTAGAACCTAAAAAACGAGTGAATTCCCGCCACGGATAGCGATGTTTTGCTAGGCTGGAGAAAACCCTGAAAAAAGAGCTGAGATTTTAGCTCGCATTCGATCTGGCTCGCTACAAGACGAGGCTTGATCATCAGTATCCCGAATTAAAGACTCTCCCACTAAGATAGCTTTTGCACCTGCTGCTTTGACTTGAGCTACATCCTCAGCGGTGTGGAGACCCGATTCACTGACCACCAAGATGTTGCGATCGCTAGGGACTGTCTAGACTGGGCCAATAGATCACAGGTGACTTGCAGGTCGACCCCGAAGGTTTCCAGATTTCGATTATTGATCCCCACGAGGGCCACCCCAGGGAGCTGGATCACCCGATCGAGTTCTGCTTGGGTATGCACTTCAACTAAAGCAACCATACCCATAGCTTGAATGATTTTTAAAAATAAGTGAGATCTTGATCACTCAAGATAGCGGTAATCAAGAGTACGGCATCGGCACCTCGCGCCCGCGCTAAATAAATTTGATAGGGATAGATAATAAATTCTTTGCAGAGCAAGGGCAGGCTGACGGCAGCCCGGATCTGCTGTAAAGAGTCAAAACTGCCTTGAAAAAATTCTTTGTCTGTGAGGACGGATAAGCAGGAGGCACCAGCTTCCTCATAGGCCTGGGCAATGATGACTGGATCAAAATCAGCCCGTAATACCCCTTTGCTCGGAGAGGCTTTTTTAACTTCGGCGATCAGGGCTGGTTGGGTTTTGCCAGCTCGCAAGGCAGCCAGAAAGTCAAGGGGGGGAGGGCAGCTTTCCACCTGCTTTTGCAGCTTAGCTAAGGGTAAGCTCTCTCGCATTTGAGTGACTTCTAGCTCTTTGAACCAGACAATTTTTTCCAGAATATTGCGGGGTTGATCCTCCGGTGTTTTGATTTTGAATTGCAATACCTGAACATTAATAGCCAGGCTGGGAGGCCGACGGCGAATTTGCATGGAATCACAGGAACAAAGATGGCCCAATCATTATAGCGATTCTTGGAAGCCTGAATATGGCAGGTTAGCGAGTCCTCTGCCATGGGCCGGGTTGGTCTGAGGCTGAAAGCGATACCCCAAAAAAATGGATATTCCCGAACAGTCGATCACGAGGCGCCTGTTCAGAAGCGCTATGAGAGCCTCAAGACTGCCAGTTTGCTAGCCCCTCAAAGATTTCTGTCTCAGAACTTGATGGTGCATTGGTCAGCTAACTCTAGCCAATTCAGAGCTAGTTACCCGCCGAGGGTGAAGGAGGAGGAGTGGTCGTCGGTAGCGGCGATGGGCTGGGGCTAGGCGATGGGTTCGAGGATGGAGCAGATGTGGGGTCAGGGGATGGAGTAATTGTAATTGTAGGTGTTGGCTCGGTTGTTTCTATGGGCGTTGGTTCAGTTGTAACAGTGGGAGATGGTGGAGCCAGTTCGATATCGGCAATTTTACGCTTGGCTGCTAAGTAAAGGCTGTCAGCCTGCCGATCCCAATAAGGATTACGCGGTAGACGATAGGCTAAATCTCGAGCGCTATACCATTGCTGGGCATCGAAGGCTGCTTTGGCTTTTTGGAAGAGATCTTGCTGGGCTTGCCATTGCTGCTGCCACTGATTAATTTGGGTTTGAGCTTCAGCAGCAGCTTGGCTCCCGGGCCGAATTTGTTGCGCTAGAGCAATTGCTTCTCCCAAGTTTCCGGAGCGGCTGGCTATTTGTCTGGCCTCTGCGAGCTGGGCAGGGCTGTCATCAACCACCACGGCTGGCTTAGAGGTCAACCAAGGCAGCAGATCCTGGGTTAAGCCAAAATAGCTGAGGGCTGCCATGCCTAGCCCAAAGGCCATAATCATCGCTCCCAAACCGGCAAACCAAGGAGTGAGTCCTGAGCTTTTGCTCCTCTGGACAGATCGAGGGGCTGGCGGCGCTAGTTGCTGAGGCGCTCGGACTGGGGGGGCCACCACTTGGGTCGGGAAAAGGGCAGAAGAAGTAGAGTCCACGTTGAGTGAGACGCTTGCTGAGACGGTTGCCCTACGCTTAGGAAGCGGTAGGGTTTCTCCTTTGGGCCTGAGCAACAATTTGCTCTAACACTTGCAAGGCCTCTTGGGCGCTCTGATAGCGCAATTTGAAATAGGGCCGTACCATTTGGGTTAAAAACAGCGCTAAGCCTGGACTGACTTGAGCCTGATCTTGCCAAATAATTTCGCCATCTACATCTTCTTGTAACTGGATTGGCAAAAGTCCTGTAACGGCCTGAATGCCTACCATTCCCAAGGAGTAGAGATCACTATTCGCCCTCGGCTTCCCTTGGCTTTGCTCACTAGACATATAACCAGGGGTGCCAATAGCAACGGTGGCGTTGACGGTTTGATCCGCCATTAATGTTTGGGCTCTAATTTGTTTTACCGAGCCAAAATCGACCAAGACCAGCTTTTGATCTAGGCGGCGTCGGATAATGTTATCGGGTTTGATATCGCGGTGAATGACGCCTTGACTATGGATAAAGACTAAGAGACGAAGGAGATCTAAGAGCATTGCGATCGCCCGTGATTCTGGCCAACATTGACCCCTCACCAACTCTTCGCTTAAGGGCGAACCCTCCACTAGTTCTTGCACTAAAAAGAACTCTCGATCCTGCTCAAAAAAAGCGAGCAACCGAGGAATTTGATCATGATGTCCAAGGCGTTCTAGGGTTTCGGCCTCACTGTGAAACAAACGGCGGGCCACTTGCAAAAATCAGGCTGGCTACTGGCGGGCTGTAAATGCTTAACCACACATAAGGGTCGACCCGGTCGACGGATATCCGCCGCGACAAAGGTTTGGCTAAAGCCACCCATCCCCAGGGTGCGCAACACCTCATAGCGTCCATCCAGAATTTGACCAATCATGATCCGCTGAACCTTTGCCAACCTCGGCTAGCATAAACCGGTTTAAATAACTCTGGATGCATAATTTCAGCCAACAGCTCGAGGGAATCCACCAATCTGGGCCCAGGCCGATTGAAATACTGATTGCTATCCGTAAGATAAACCTGCCCGGCCTGGACGGCTTGTAAACTTTGCCAGCTCAATGGATGGGCAGCTGCTAAATCTCGCACAGCTTCCTGAGTCTGATTCAGGTCAAACCCACAGGGCATACAGACAATCACATCCGGATCTGTAATCAGCAGTTGTTCCCAGGTTAACCAATCAGAATGCTCACCCACCTTACCCCAAGCATTTTCTCCCCCAGCCAAACTGACCAGTTCAGGTACCCAATTACCAGCACCCATTAACGGATCTGTCCATTCCAAGCAACCTACCCTTGGCTTTTGGCTGATTCCTTGACTTCTTTGCCGACAGTGATCGACACGAGCCTGAAGCTGGTTCAAGAGAGGCTGACTCTCCACAGC
>JAAUUW010000066.1 GCA_012030735.1 Acaryochloridaceae cyanobacterium SU_2_1 | reverse complement strand
GGACTGCACCAGACAAAAAAATGAAGACCTTTGGCTGCTTTTGTTTTGCGCTCTGCAAATATTTGAGCTGCTGCGGTGGCCTCTGAGTCATCAAAGGTTGCTAACAGATAGCGCTCCTTAAATCCCGCCGCTAAGATCAAGCCATTCAGTTCAGCTAAGATCACTTGCAGATGTAGGGGTTGCCGCTGCTGTAACCACTGTGCCAAGCGCATCGCTCGGGAGCCACCATTGATGATCACACCGGGGATCGACAAGGAGGGATCGAGGCCAAGTTGACTGGGTAAGCTGGTTTGCGCAATCCCTTGAATGGGAATAGGGCGCTGCAACAACCCTAACTCTAGATCTGTCGCGATGAGGGCCACGAATTGCCAATGTTCTCCCCAGAGCTGCTCGGGGATCGGTTGAGGAGGGAGCCAGTCAGTACCGGGGGGGTGAGCGGCTTGGCCGCTATATTCTCTTCCCTGACCTGGATTAACCATCGGTTTTCCTGCCAAACTTGTAAAGATTTACTTATAAAAATCTACCGAGATTATCATCGAAATCATGAATTCCACCTTGCCACCCTCTGATATTCGAGTCATTTTTGATCGCATTGCACCAGTTTATGATGACCTAAACCAATGGCTCAGCCTAGGGCAGCATCAGATTTGGAAAGCGATGACTGTCAAATGGGCTGCACCGCAAGCAGGCGACTTGGGTTTGGATATTTGCTGCGGTAGTGGAGATCTGGCGCGGCGGCTGGCGCGAGCCGTGGCTCCAACGGGTCAGGTGATTGGGGTGGATTTTTCCGAGGCCCAGCTTGCGATCGCCCGCCACCGCCACATCAGTCAGTCCCCCCATCTGCCACTGGAATGGATCCTTGGGGATGCCCTCAGGTTACCTCTTGAGAGTGGGATATTTGATTGCATCACTATGGGCTATGGATTGCGGAATGTGACAGATATTCCCCGTTCCCTACAAGAGATCCATCGCCTGCTTAAACCGGGGGCAAAGGCAGCTCTACTCGACTTTCATCAGCCCGATCAAGCCCTCTGGAGGCGATTTCAGGGCTGGTATTTAGACACTATTGTTGTCCCCCTGGCTCAAAACTATGGCCTCACCGATGAATATGCCTATATCACCTCGAGCTTAGCCCGCTTCCCCCTTGGCCCAGAGCAAGTTGAGCTGGCCTACCAAGCTGGGTTTGCAGAGGCCATCCATTACCCCATTGCTGGGGGCATGATGGGGGTGCTCGTTCTGGAGAAAGGGAAATAGAGAGGGGCCGCTCTACCAATAGCGCCACCCCAGGTTAATTATGCCGATCCTCAACCAGACAGCCAACCAAAATATTACTGACTACTTTTAAAATTGGTTGGCCCTTGATAGTTAGAGGCCTTGGCTAGATCGGTTAAGGGCTGCTCACCACCATAGTATTTGCCAGCAATCTTCCAAGTGGGATAGCCACCACCATCCCCCGTCTGCTTCGCTTTATCCAGCTCTTGGCTACAGAGCTCAATGGGCGTTTGGGTTTGCAAATTAGAGATCTCTGGAAAACATTCAACATAGGGCATTTCTGAAATCGCTTGGATGCCAAAACGCTTTTTCTGCGCGGCGCAATGACTGCACCAGACGGCACCATACATCTTGGCACCCGTTGCCTTCAGATGTTTGGCTAATTCAATTTCGGCAGGCCCAGAGGGATCATTAATCGTGAAAAACACCTGGCCATTGGGAGCTTTAATATTGTATTCCGTTGTCGCCTGGGATGTTTTCGTGGCCAGAGGCTGGTCAATGGTTGAATAAATACCAAGGGTGCCAATCAAGGTGATCACAACAACAATCAGGCCAGAAAAGATCAGTTGACCGACATCCTCCCAAGCTTTACCCAGCAGGGTAAAGACAAACATGAGGGTGGCAAAGGTCGCCGAGGCAATACAAAACAGACAAATCGCTTTACCACCATAGGGCACCATGAATTTAGTGACCATGATATACATCAGGTACCAACTGAAGAACATCATGGCCGTTGACCCTAGAAACAAGAGCAACCAGGTACTGTTATCTATTTTGCTGCGCAGGTCTTTATCTTCGCTGCTGCTCAGGGCCAAGGGAACTAAGGCAAATAGAGCCATTGCTAGATAAGCAAGGAGGCCAAAGAGCGCCAGAGGCTGACCAAAAATTGTTGCATAGGGGCTAGAGAGCACAAGGTTGCAGCCCCCCGTGGGACAAGCCGTTTCACCCCCCGCTAAACGTGTAAAGGTCAAATATCCGGTATTGGTAGCCCCCAAAACAGCAATTGCTCCGATCAATGGCCGAGACCAGCGATGCAGCCCGGAGGTCTTTTGACGACGACGCCCCATAATTTTTCCTAAATTGAAATTCCTAAATTGAGCAAGAATATGGCGATGCAGCCAAGTTCATCTTAGATCATAATTACCTGGGGCTTGTTGGGAGCTTTCAGGAAGTTTTCAGCGCCACTACAGAAGGGCTGGCAGCGGTCTGGATCAAATGGATAAGGGCTGGATCGGTGAAATCTTGAATACAAGTCTCGGCCCCTGCGGCAATAAGTTCTGGAGCGGTATGGGATGTGAGCACACCCCAGCAAGCCATGCCAGCGTTACGAGCAGACTGAACCCCTGCGATCGCATCCTCAAATACCAAACAATGCTCTGGAGAAACCCCTAGCCTCTCAGCTGCCAGCAAATAGCATTGGGGATCGGGCTTACCTCGCGTCACGTCCGAGCCAATCACTTGGGTGGCAAAATAGTCGCCAAGCTGATCCTGATTCAGCAATAAATCGACATTCTCGCGACAGGCTGAAGTTCCTAAGCCAATGAGTAGGCCCACAGCTTGAGCTTGCTGCAAGAAGAGTATCAAACCAGGCAACCAGACAATTTGATCGCGAATTAAGGCTCGATAGATGGCCTCTTTTTCAGCCCCCCAGCGACGGACATCCGAGCTAGGCACCGGATGACCCAGCAGTTCCGGTAAAACTCTTCATTGCGCTTGCCACCCATTTGCTCTAAACGCTCGCGGCTGGCGATGGCTAATTCGGGCACAGTGGCACTATATTGCAGCCAAGCATCAATGTGATAGGGCATCGTATCACAGAGAACCCCATCCATATCAAAGATTAAGGCTTGCAAGGCGGAAGGAGGTACCGATTCTAGTGGGGCATGGCCCAGATTTGCAGACTGTTGATCCATAGAGCAGATTGCCAAGGGGTAGGAAGAGGTGATGGAGAATATGCTAACTTTTATAAAGTTTATTTAAGCATCATTCTTGTCCACGAATGCCTTCATGAGTCTCTCAAAATTGTTGTATTGGGGATATACCTTCTTACATCCCCTAGTGATGTGGCTGGTCTTTGGCCTTTGTCTCTATGCCCTTTATTTGGGCCTTAAAGTTCGAACCACCCGCACCACCACTGATAAAGATCTTAGAAAAACATTGGTCAAGGCACGATTTAATCTCAAACATCATCAGGTTGGGGCACTATTATTAGTGGCGATGATCCTGGGAGCCATCGGTGGGATGGGTGTCACTTATGTCAATAATGGCAAACTGTTTGTGGGTGCCCATTTATTGGCGGGCTTGGGGATGACGGGATTAGTTGCGATCGCTGCTAGTCTCACGCCCTTTATGCAACAGGGCAGCAAGACAGCACGCAATCTACATCTAGGATTTTGCTTAGTTATTTTAGGTCTGTTTAGCTGGGAAGCAATCACCGGGATGCAAATCGTCCAGCGCATTCTAGAAAAAGGCTAAAATCAACTCCTGATCTTCATATTCTTGAGGTCACCTTCCGTAAACATTACTCAATAAACGATGACAAATTCTACAAGTGCCCCTAGTTGGTTAACCGCTCTTTTTCAGTCCACCTCTGATAGCAAGCCTTGGTTTCAAGTCGCTTTGACCCTCATGCGAGTGATTGTCAGTGGCCTTATGATTCACAACGGTCTGGATAAACTGGCCAATGTAGCAGGATTTGCCACCAATGTAGTTGACAAGGGTATGGGCTTACCCTTTCCGGTCTTTTTGACCTATTGCTCAGCCTATGCAGAAATTCTGGGATCTATTTTGTTGATCCTCGGGTTACTGAGTCGGCCTGCGGCATTCTCCCTGGTCTTCACCATGATCATGGCGATTTACTTCCACCTAAAAGTAGATGGCTTAAAAATTCCTGCCTTTGAAACAGCCAGTTTATATGCCGTTTCCTTTCTGTTTTTTCTCGTTAACGGGGGCGGACAATATTCCCTAGATGCCTTGATTGCCAAACGCTTAGGCAATTCTGAGTAGTAAGCTCTCCAGAACATAATCCTTTGATTAGAATAGGCATATTCACAGTTATGATTTACTCCTCCAGGTAACCGGTGATGGCGCTTGAACCCTGTCGAGTCTGCGGCACTTTAAATAGTACAGAAGCCGAGATCTGTCTGAGCTGTGAGTTTCCTACCAAGGGCCGCCGCCGACCGATCATTTATCAATGGGCTGCCCTGGGCTTGTTTCTAGTGCTGACTGTGCCCTTATTTATTGTCTTTATCTATCACATGAAGCCTAAGCCCAGTCCTCAATCTCCACCCGCTATTTCAGCTCAGCAATGACGAAGGCAATCTGCTTGGTGCCGAGCTGCATCGGGTTGAGATTCAGATCCTCAGACTTAACCACCACCTACCGCTGCACAGTATCAGAGCGTTGACCCGTTTGGACACGCCAGAATTGAGCATAGAGTCCATTTTGGCGCAGCAGTTGTTCATGTTGGCCATGTTCAGCCACCCACCCCTGTTCCATGACATAGATGCAATGGGCATGGCGAATGGTCGATAGGCGATGGGCGATCGCAATAGTGGTGCGATTGAGGGTAATTCGTTCGAGGGATCGTTGAATCGCCGCTTCGGTTTCATTGTCAACAGCTGAAGTGGCCTCGTCTAACACCAAAATTGGTGGATCCTTGAGCAGGGTACGGGCAATGGCTAACCGTTGTCGTTGCCCACCAGAGAGTTTCTGGCCCCTCTCTCCCACAATGGTTTGATAGCCGGCGGGAAGTTGAATAATAAACTCATGGGCTTCGGCATTCATAGCAGCGGCCTGCACCTGTTCCATACTGGTTTGGGGTTGGCCATAGGCGATATTTTCGTAGACCGTACCGTGAAACAAAAAGACATCTTGGCTAACCAGGCCAATGGCTTGGCGCAAATCCTGCAAATCTAACTGGGTAATATCGACACCATCTAGGGTAATCTGGCCCCCTTGCAGTTCATGAAACCGCAGTAATAGCTTGACTAAGGTGCTCTTGCCAGAGCCAGTGGAGCCAACAATCGCAATGGTTTGGCCCGCGGGGATATGCAAGCTCACCTCTCGCAAGACGGGCAAACCTGGATAATAGGCAAAACAAACCTGCTGAAAGGAGACTTCACCCTTGACTTGGGGTGTGGGTAGGGCCAAATGGCCGGGATGTATTTGCACAGGGGTATCGAGCAAAGCCATCACCCGCTGAGTGGAAGCCATGGCCCGTTGGTATTGATCGAGGGTCTCACCCAAGCGCGTCAAGGGCCATAATAACCGCTGGGTGAGAAAGACCAAGACACTATAGGTACCAACGGTCAGCCCTCCCCCGATCACTTCCATGCCCCCAAAGAGCAAAATAGCCATAAAGGCAAGGAAGATCAGAATGCGAATCAGGGGAATAAAGGCGGCACTGAGGGCGATAGCTCGCCGATTGCTATTTCGATAGGCAGAGCTATCAACCTTGACTTGTTGGGCTTCAAAGTCTTCGGCAGTAAAGCTTTTGATGGTGACAATGCCACTGAGGTTATTGGCTAGCCGACTGTTGAGAAAGCTGACCCGCTCTCGTACCTCTGCATAGCGAGGCGCTAAGCGTTTTTGGAATGCGATCGCACCCCAAATAATGGCAGGCATCGGCAACATTGCCATCCAAGCCACCGCAGGAGCTAAGGCAAAAAAAGTGCCCCCGATCAGGATCACCGTTGTGATCACCTGCAAAATATCATTGGCTCCACCATTTAAGAAGCGCTCTAATTGGTTGATGTCATCATTGAGAATGGACATCAATTCACCAGTACTCCGGGCCTCGAAGTAAGACAGTTCTAGGTTTTGCAAATGCTGATAAGCATCTAAGCGCAGATCATGTTGAATAGTCTGCGCTAAATTCGCCAAGCCCGGTCATAGGCATACTGAAAGACAGACTCTAGCCCCCAAACTAAGGCTGAGAAAGCAGACAAAATCACCAGTTGATGAAAGACACTGGTAAATCCTAACTTGGCAATAAAAGACTGCTGACGCTGAACCACCACATCGACCGCAGCCCCGATCAGCACCGGTGGGGCTAAGTCAAAGAATTTATTCAACACTGAACAGGTGGCAGCCCAGGCAACTTGGGACCGATAGATCCGACCATATTGAAGCAGCCGGAGCAAGGGATGAATAGCAATGGCCTGTTGGGCTGACTGATCAAAGGATTGCATAGCAAATTGCCCAATAGGAACAATAGTAGAAGACGAGAGATCTCATATAGACTACAGGAAAGACAGTGCTACCTCTAGCCTTGGCCAAGGTACAGTGAATACCCGTTGTGAATCACAGATAGATTGAAGCAGCACGCCACCGTAAGTCAACTTATGTTGCAAAAGCTTTGCCCGAATAGCCTTTCTAATCACGATAGGAAGAAGCCCTCGGGCATCTATTATCCGTTACATTTTGTTGGTGAGGTGAATAATGAAAGGCTATTGGTCATTCTGCTTGGCTTGGCCCATTTGGGGGTTGATTAATACGGGCACCGTCCTTGCCAGTACTCTTGAGATCAAGATCTTGCCCCTCAATGGGCCACAAAAAAATTGCCCAAGACCCTGACAGCCTTCCAGACTCCGCAGCCCTATCGAGAGGGAGGATATGAAACGGAGGGCATGGTTCATTTGAGCAAGATCGCTACTAATATTTCGGTGGCACAAAGCGATCGCTTTAGCACCACCTGGATGGGGACTCTCAAGAGCGAATATCGCAATTGTCAAGCTAGTGGTGGCATTCAAAAACTCAATGGCGAACCCCATACTGGGCCATCTTATCTGCGATTGCAGTTGCTCAACGGCAAGGCAAAATTCATCTTAGACATGACGGGCCTTGGTGATGCTAATGACTTCACCACTCAAATTTTGTTTAAGGGAATCCGGCAAGGGAATCCCCGCTGGACCTGGGGAGGCACCGACTAGGGCAACCTCGAGAACAACCTGAACACAAAAACAGGGCAACCACTTGCTTACTTTTTCTTGATCAAAATATAGACGTCGGCATAGGCCGGCACCTGGGGCTGTTGGCGTTGAAACTCGGCATGGCTAGGAAAAATACCCGCTAGAAAGTCAAGCTGATGCAAGTTGGGCAAGAATGCTCCACCAGAATCAGCCATAATCCCTAAACGCAGTTTTTTAGCCGATCCAGAACTCTGTTCGAGGAGGATAATTTTGCCTAGACCAATATTCAAAACATCCCCGGCAAAGGTCACACCTGGTCTGATGGGAATTTTGGTATCAATTTGGTGGCCATAACCCTTAATGGACTCCACTTGCTTAAAGTACCAGTATCGCTTTTGGTTTCTGGGCTCTATACCCCGTTGATAGGGGATGCCGTTGCTACGATCCACATTGTAAAAAGCAGAGGCACCATTCTTAAACCGGACCAAGATGGTGCCTTGCAGCAGAGCATCCTCTAAGCCTTGACGAGTGAGATAGGCTAAGGGGGCCACTTTTCCATAGCTGCTGCCGCCTCGTTCATAGAGACCGGAAAGCACCTCTTGTTTGGTGTACTTTTTATAGAACTCAGGAGGGGCTAAACCTGGAAGCAACTGATAAATAGGGGTATCAAATTTGGCAGTTTTGGTGCGAGAACCTAGATGAGAAAAAACTGCATATTGGGTAATCCGCAATTGATTTTGGTTAGGCTGTTGGGGGTTATAGGGCTTCCATTTAATCACCTGAAAAT
Organism: Acaryochloridaceae cyanobacterium SU_2_1; assembly: GCA_012030735.1. Classification (GTDB taxonomy): domain Bacteria; phylum Cyanobacteriota; class Cyanobacteriia; order Thermosynechococcales; family Thermosynechococcaceae; genus Acaryochloris. The sequence goes on along the minus strand of JAAUUW010000066.1, from coordinate 8,869 downwards.
GGGTGTTAATAAAGCTAGAATCCTTAAGCCGAGTGGGCCGCTTCAAGGCCATGTCTTCAGTCAAAACAGAAATCATAAAATCCAAGGTCTGACGGATATCCGCGATGGTTAAGCCCTGGGTACCCAACAGCCCTTCTCGCAAAACATCGGGGTCTTGTTGGGCATGGTTATCAAAGTATTTCTTGACGTTAACCAACACATTGAGTAAGTCAGATTCATTAAAATCAACCTGGTAATTGGGCAAAAGACCCTTACTAAAAACTTGACTTCCTGTCACACTAAAGCGCGGTTGCTTGCCTTCATCAATAACGGAATAGGGCTGCTGTCTTCCCAGTTTATTGTTGTTTGGCTTAGCCGGCACAGATGGTGGAGCGCTGGCTGGGACGGGCTGAAGGGCGATTGGAGGGGATGGAGAAGCCAAGGTTAGCGCATCAGAATTCTGGGTCAAACTGGGATTGGCAACGCAACTACTGACTGGGCTAAGCAAGAGGATCAAAGCAACTAGGTTTAGGTTCAATTTTGGTTTCATAGCCAGGGAAAAAATCATACTCAAGAATTCCAGAAAACAAGTTGCCAATCAAAATATCGAAGACTAGAAGGGAGTGTAACGGAACAAATCTTTCTTGTAAATCAGCTTTAGTTCATACGACATCTAGCCTTCGAAATGGTTTTAGATTTTTGATAGTCAACTCAAAGTTCAATTCTAAAGAGAATGTGCAGAAGGTGCGATCGCAGGTCCATGGAGTGGGTACGATAGAGCACAAAGATGCACTTTTAATCGATGTTCCATCATGGCTAACTCCGACGATTACGATTCTGAATCTGAGAACATACCCCCCTCGAATCCTACACTGAGTTCCGAACTTCCAGAAATTGAGGAAATCGATGCCGCTTCATCCCATTCCCCAGATGATGAAGACTTATTTGCATCCTTATCCGAACTGATCGGCGATGAGTTTGATGGTGAGCCTGATTCAGGGCCAAATATAGCCTTACCGGATCTATGGACAGACCAGCCAGAACCCGTACCCGCAGAAACAACTGCTAGCGCTGAAGCAACAGCCTTCTCAGCCGCAACATCACCAGAGTTACAAAGCGAATTCTTTGAAATCGATGCAGCAGACACTGACCCTTTGCTAGATACAGATGTTCCGAAGGGTCTACCCGATTTATCGCCAACAGCCGCAGAGATTGATTTCCATGGGACCACCTTTGATTTTCCTGGAGACGATCTTCAGAATATAGAAGATCCTGAAAGCGCTGCCCCCTCTGACGCAATCTTTGATCCTCCTGAAACCTTAGAGACTGCCGAAACCTTTGATACCCCTCAAGATTTAGATACCCATAAACAGATAGAAAGATTCTCAACGGAGGGGTCATCTGCCACAAATTTCGAGACAGAATCTTCCGAAATCGAGAGTAGTTTCAACCTTAACTCCCTATCTTTAGACACACCAACTATCGATGGAGAGGAATTCCAAGCCGATATAGCCATCGAACATGAATCGACCGATTCAGACTCATTATGGATAGAGACACCAGAAACTGGTTCTACTGCTTTACCAGAAACAGATAGAGCAGATTCCTTATCAGAAATAGATTCACTGGATGTCATTCCACCAACCTTCGTTCTAGATAACCCTGAAGCTGTGGATCTCTCTGAAGTCTCCGAGATGACCTCAGCAGATTTATCCTCTGGAGTCTCTGCTGACCCAGAAGATATCCTTACAAGCGAGAGTTCTAGTAACTTTGACAACCTATCTCCAGAACCTTCAGACATTGATGCAGAAGAACTCCCAGCAAGCAGTTCATCTCCAGAACTTGAAGAATCCAGGCTACCTAGCCTAGATTCTCTACCTGTCCCAGAGCCAGAGCTTGAAAGCTTCAGCTCTCCAGAATCTTCAGACATTGGTGCAGAAGAACTCCCAGCAGATAATGAGGTTATGAACACAGCCTCAGTCGTGGCAGCAAACAGTCCATCCCCAGAACTTGAAGAGTCCAGGCTACCTAGCCTAGATTCTCTACCCGTCCCAGAGCCAGAACTTGAAAGCTTCAGTTCTCCAGACATAGCAGCACCCTCCTTCGAGGAGCCCCTAGCAGCTTCCCTAGACTCTGACTCTGAACTTGATAGAGAAGAGGGAAGTTTGGCAGAAGATCCGAGACTTGATCTAGCGTCTTCTCCGGCATGGACCTTGGAAGAGGAAGCAAAGATAGAGCCAGCTCTAGACAGCCCTATTCCAGATTCAACCCCTGAGCCACCTGCCCTTGAATCAGGTCTATCTCAATCTGCTGCCAATACAGCAGATCTTGACTCTTTAAGCGAAAAATTACCCCTCAATCGGTATCAGGCCATTGGTCTATTGATTGCCCTAGCCATCCTCGGCACCATTACCTATATCGGTTTAAGCAGTAATGGCAACAATCCCACACCAGGCTCACCACCACCAGAGTCAAGTACGACCAATTAATCTGCACTCTATACTCAATACCCTCCAAACCCAAGTTCTTTAGTGAGGCATAAATTAAGCTATTAGACCTAGAATTGGCAAGACATATCATGTTTGAGACCAATCAGGGCCTCTGTCAGCGGCACGGGGTGCGGGTTGATCTTGCTGTTGATATGGGGAAACTAACTCTAACTGGCCTTGCCTAGAACTTGGCTTGGTGGGGGGTCGCCGTCGTCGGGCTGTATTTTCTTCACTGGTGTTTTCGGCTATCACCTCATAGAGCAGAGCTAATTTGTCGGGATCTTTGCCTTTACGCAAGACTCGTCCCAATCGCTGGATATATTCGCGTGTCGATCCTGTCCCTGATAACACAATTGCAATATTGGCATCGGGAACATCCACCCCTTCATTGAGAACCCGAGAAGCAACCAAGGTTGGATATTCTCCCGAACGGAATCGTCCTAGAACAGTATGCCGTTCCTTAACAGGGTTTGGTGGGTAATGGCAGGAATCAGAAATTCTTGAGAAATCTGATAGACGGTCGCATTGTCATCAGTAAAATCAACGTGCGTTCAGGGTGATGTTGCGCCAATAAATCGGCTAGAATGCGCAGTTTACCTTGGGTACCAAAGGCGATCGCACGAGCTTGGCGATGGGCTAGCATAGCACGGCGGCCCGCTGTGGATCGGGCACTTTCTCTGACAAACTGCTGCCAGCCAGTTAAACTACCTAAAAGATGTTAGCATTTTGTAAAAATTGGTTGCGGGTTTGGATTAAGGCATCGTAATCCTGCCGCTCTCGGGCAGAAAGTTTTACTTGGATTTGGATAGTTTTATGTTTGGCAAGGACAATGCCCGACAGCTCTTCAGGAGATTTACGATAGAGGGTGGGGCCAATCAAGAGAGTTAGATCTTCATGCTTGCCATCACTGCGGTCGGGTGTGGCCGTTAATCCCAATCGATAGGGTGCAATGGCATATTCAGCAATCACCCGGTTAAAACGGCTAGGGAGATGGTGGCATTCATCAAACACTAGTAGACCATAGCGATTGCCTAAATGCTCAGCCTGAATGGCAGCGCTATCATAGGTAGCAATTAAAAGAGGGGTGCGATCCCGCGATCCCCCTCCCAACAGACCAATGTCCACATCAGGGAAGGCCGCCCTTAAATGTGCATACCATTGATGCATTAGATCCAAGGTGGGCACCATAATCAAAGTACTCCGCTGCGTCACCTGAATAGCCAACTGCGCTAAATAGGTTTTGCCAGCGGCTGTGGGCAACACCACTAAACCCCGTTGGCCGGCTTGCTGCCATGCTTCTAAGGCTTCTCGCTGATGGGGATAAGGGGTCATTTGCAGGCTAGAAGACAATGCCAATCTCTCGTAAGCCTTAGCTTTGTCGATTAAGCGACCATCCGTCGCTGCCATTGACCTCACCAAGTTACGGTATTGAATAGCAGGCACCCGAAATCGTTCAACCCGATCATCCCAAGTTGCGTAGTCCAGCCAGTCCTTGCCCTGGGGGGGAGGGTGTAAAATTAAGGTGCCGCGATCATAGGTAAGGGTGGGGGTACGGGCCATCTGGGATTGAGTTTGCTACCTTAAAGCTATTCTCAAAGAACAATTGCTAAGACTGATTCTTATCCCTAGGGTACCAGGCCCTCAAGGAACAGGCCCTCAGGCACCAGGGAAGTACTCTGAGTCGTAATTTATCTGGCCATCAGAAAATAGACAAGCCTTCAATCTCTCCAATTTCACCAGCCATTTCCTGTGGGAAACCTTTTATGACCTCTGCTACTCAAAGCCCTGAAAAATCGAATCAAACCGCTACTTGGCTCCGAGGTTTACTGACCATTGCTTGGGCGGATGGTCATTTTGACCCAGAGGAGCAGGCTCTCATCGAAGATGTCGTGACCAATGATTCCGGTTCTAGCTTTGATACTCTTACCTTTCAACCTATCTCTGCCGAAGCCTTAGCAAAGGGCTTAGGAAATAATCCTCATACTGCCGAGAACTTCCTGCGCACGGGAGTAATGGTTGCCCTCGCCGATGGGGTCTATTCTAGTGCCGAAGATGCTTTGCTAGAGAGCTTTTGTCAAGCGCTACGCATCCAAACAACGGTGGTCGATTCATTACGTCTCACCCTAGATGGTGAACATGAGTCAATGCCCCCAGACTCTGAAGCGACTGACAAACCTCACCGTGATCCCTTAAAGCCAGTCCGTCAATGGCTAGATGGTCTCGATATTCAAGATCCAGAGGTGGCTCGCTTTCTATGTAAAATGATTCCACCTCAATGCCCCTTTGAGCGCGATATCACTTTATTTGGACGCAAAGTAGTACATATCCCCCCCATGTGCAAGCTGAATCCCTTATATGAGCAGCTAGTCGGGTTACGATTTAAGTCCCTTTCTTATCTCGCAGATGAATGTCATGAAGACATCTCAGCTTATATCTAATCAGTGGCAGCGACCTCTGCAGCAGCTAACCCTTGCTCTTGAAGATAGGCACAGATTTCTGCTGTGAATTGGTGGCCGTATTGCTCTAGTTTGCGCTTGCCTACGCCAGATATCTGAGCAAATTCAACTAAGGTCTGGGGCTGTTGCTGAGCCATTAACTGCAAACTTGCGTCGGTAAAAATAATATAGGGTGGCACTGATTGCTGATCGGCCAATTGCTTACGTAAAGCCCGCAACCGTTGAAAGAGGCCAGTGGTGCTTTGCTGAAGTCCGTCATTAGGTTGCTCTGGAGTTGGAGTCGCTTTGATTGAAATTGGCACATATACCGAGCGGTGATGGCGTAGCACTTCCCAGCTCAAGTCATTGAGTTTGAGGACTGGATAGCCATCGGTGGTTTCGGTCATCAGACCTTGGTGCAATAGTGTCCGGGCTAACAAACGCCACTGATCGACGGTTTTATCTTTACCAATTCCGTAGGTAGAAAGCTGATCATGGCGACGCTGCAAGATTTTCTGGTTTTTAGAGCCCCTTAAGACATCAATGACATGGTTTAAACCATAACGCTCTTGACAGCGAGCAATGCAGGAAAGCAATTTTTGAGCCGGAATGGTCCAGTCCTCTAGAGGCTTGGGATGACAACAGTTATCGCAGCAGCCACAGTTCCCCGCAAAGGTCTCTCCGAAATAGCCGAGTTGAATGGTACGCCGACAGACAGTGCTTTCAGCATAATCAATCACTTGTCGAAGTTGCTGACGAGCTATCCGTTGTTCTTGGTCTAGCGCTTCTCCTGTTTGCGGGTTTAGCTTTTGCTCAATTAACCATTCCAAGGTGTAAATGTCCTTAGGACTGAAATAAAGCAGACAGTCAGAAGATTGGCCATCCCGACCCGCGCGTCCGGCCTCTTGGTAATAGCCTTCGATATTACGGGGGAGGTTGTAGTGAATGACAAAACGGACATCGGGCTTGTTAATGCCTAGGCCAAAGGCAATCGTGGCGACGATGACTTGGACATCATCTCGAATGAATCGAGTTTGGTTGAGGGTACGGGCGTGATCGCTTAATCCGGCATGATAGGGCAAGGCACTAATGCCATCCGCTTGGAGTCGAGCAGACAATTCATTGACTTCCCGCCGACTCAAGCAATAAATAATGCCAGATCCTGGGCTACGTTGACGTACATCGCGATAGAGATCTGCATAAGCTTGACGAGATTTAGCCCGCACTTCGTAGTAAAGATTGGGGCGATTGAAGCTGGCAACATGGACATAGGGCTGCTGCAAGCATAGCTGTTGAATAATATCCTGACGGACCCGCTCCGTTGCAGTTGCTGTCAAAGCATACATAGGCACTTGGGCATAGCGACGCCGCAGCTCAGCCAGTCGTCGGTACTCTGGACGAAAGTCATGTCCCCATTCTGAAACACAATGGGCTTCGTCGATGGCAAAGGCAGATAGACCTACTTGGGTCTGAACTTGATCTAAAAAACTTAAAAAGGAAGTTTGCAGAAGACGTTCTGGGGCAACGTAGAGCAGTTTAATGCGGCCAGCCAAGAGATCCCTCTGCCGTTGTTGGGTGGTGGCAGCATCCAGGCTGCTATTGAGGAAAGTAGCCGCAATATCATTGACTTCTAAGCCCATGACCTGATCTTGCATCAGCGCAATCAGAGGGGACACTACGATGGTTAATCCTGGATGCAGCAGAGCAGGCAACTGAAAGCAAAGGGATTTACCACCACCCGTGGGCATCACCACTAGCAGATCTTGCTGACGAAGGGCTGCCTCAATCACTGCCCCCTGACCGGCACGGAAGGTTTCATAACCAAAGAAATGTTTGAGGGCTGCTTCGAGAGAATCGAACTGGCTGGCCAAGATAGGTGTTAATGGGGTCATGGACAGGCTACAGAGATCGGCAAAGATTAAGGATCTTCAGAGGGATAAACGCATTATCCCATACCTGAATTTTTCGGCGGTTCTGTGGCAAAACTGAGGTCTTGGCTGAGAACTGATGATCCTATGAGGGAATGTTTTCTATGTTTCTTGTGACCATTCTTCACTAGGTTTTTGCAGTCCCTTAAGGACTTGGCTACCTTCACCCTCACTCAATCCCTTCCCTTGGATCAGCACTTGAAATCCACCCAGCCCAAGGGGATTAATCAAAGACTGTAATGCTTCACGGCGACGCAGTACCGCATTGAGCTGAGTGGAATCACTACGGTTGTTGGCCACTAAGCGATCGCCTAACCCTAAGGCCATTAGAAATAAGCCTTGTTGGACATAGCCAATTTGAGTCAGCCCCTGAGTCGATCCATGTTTCTGTAAGGCAGTGAAATTGGCATGGGCAGTAATATCCTGACGACCAAGATAAGAATAGGGATCTGAGTGGGCCCCATGTCGCCGAAAACATTGTAAAGTCCCTTGGTCCCGCTGTGGACTGTAATATTGGGGGGCCAAATACCCGTAATCAATGGTGAGCAGATAGCCTCGTTTGAGTTTTTGGGCTACTGTTGTCAGCCAGGAGAGTGCTTCCAGATTGATTTCATTGCGATAACCCTCGGCATATCCTGATGTAATATCAATCTCTAACCAAGCCAAGTATTTTTCTAGGCGCTCGCTAGAGGGAGAGGCTAGTATTTCTGTCAAGGTCTTTCCGTCAGGGTTAAGGGTTACAAAAACTTCTTGTAGCCCAGCCTGCTTGATCGCAAACCGATGAACGGGTAAAGCATCTACCAATTCATTAGAGAAAAAGCAGCCAACGATGCCTACCTCAGGGATTTGATCTAAACTCAACCATTGCAGCCTGTGGGGCTCAAACTGAAAGGGTTGTAATAACCGTTGTTGCTCAGCAATTAAGCCTGCTGCTTTTCAACTATGATGTATTGCAATGCCTGCCCAAAACTCTGCATATTGCTCAGCCTCGCCGGAGCAGTTTTGCTGCCTAACCAGATATTTGAGAATATCAGCCGCGACTAAACCTTGGCCTGCCCCCATCTCTACCAGCGTAAAGGACTGGGGTTTGCCCATAATCTTCCACATATCCAGGAATTGTTCGGCTAGCAGTTCGCCAAAATCAGGACCCAAATGAGGCGAGGTAAAGAAGTCACCGGCGATGCCAATCTGTGCTTGGTTTGTGGCGTAATAGCCTTGCTGAGGGTCATACAACACCCGCTGCATAAAGTCAGCAAAGGTGATCTGTTGACCAGGTGAGGTCAAGATCTGCTCTCTTACTTTTTGGAAAAGTATGGCGTTAAAATTAACAGAATTTGGATCGGGCACAACTAATTTTGGATTTTATTTCATGGGTGAATTTAGCTGAAACTCTCTCCCTACGTGACGTTCACTGACACAAACTAAAATAACTTCAGTCTTTAGTTTGACCTTCGATCTGGAGTACAGATGTCCCAAACTCAATTCTGGGAATGGGTTCTAACACACCTTACCCTTGAATAGTTCGAAACATTTGCCTTGCTCCACCGGTAGGGCTTCTCGACAATTAGCTGCTTTATTCTATATACAAAGAGACGCTCAGGCGATACTAAGCAAAAACAAAAAGCCCGAAACCAGTTGATGCACTGAGTTGAGGTTCGGCGGATACAGATCCAAGTCTTTGCTCCTTACTCCGTGAGTAGAATGAGGCGATGTGCAACTAAATGCCTGTATCCATTGAGTTTCCGTGAACTGAAGACCGCGATCAGAAGCAAGGCAGTATCAATGATTCCGAGAAAGTCGCACATCGCCTAAGGTCATAAGTTTCATGGAAGCCGTCTTATTGTAGCGCCTGCTCTAACTGACGACAGGCTTGGAGAATTTTATCAATACTACCGGGATTGACCAAGCCGTAGCTACGGTGTACACACAAGTCTGAATTAGACTGTAAGGAAGCCGTATAGAGCATCATAAAGATATGGAAAATCCCATTTTGATTCATGAAGACCTTATCGATGGCACGACCTTTGGTGACCTTCGT
>JAAUUW010000204.1 GCA_012030735.1 Acaryochloridaceae cyanobacterium SU_2_1 | reverse complement strand
ACGAAGGTCACCAAAGGTCGTGCCATCGATAAGGTCTTCATGAATCAAAATGGGATTTTCCATATCTTTATGATGCTCTATACGGCTTCCTTACAGTCTAATTCAGACTTGTGTGTACACCGTAGGGTATTGAATGCTGTCATCGCGCAGGCAAACAATCCTATGGGCTGCAGGCAGCTGTTCATATCCCTGTTTTTTGCGTTCTGAGGGCTTTTGTAGCGCTTGCACTATCAGTCTGTCTAGCGCCAACAAATAGATAACTGACGCTGTAGGGCATGCCAGTTGTCTCAAGAGATAGCTCAATTGCCTGAAAAGTATGGTTTTAAGGTTTTACCGTATAATCCAATGACACTGATGGTAGAAATTAACGATGTTGCTGCTGCCCTGGTTGAACAGGCTGGCCGTTTTGGTGTGACCTTTGATTCAGCTATCACCCATTGGGTTTTACCTTGCTGCCCATAAGGGTGGGGAAAGGTTACACTGACCCGTATATCTGTTGCCTAATTCTCAATTCCTTGAACGATGAAATTTGATCCTCACCAAGCGCTCAATTCTTTGGATATCAATGCTGATTGGGTGGGTTTACGGCAGGTTACGGAAGCGACAACAACCCATGTTGTGCGGGATGGTCGCCCTGAAATGAATGGCCGTAGTTTGAGTCAAGGGGTGATGATCGAGGTTTTGGCCGCAGGACAATTTGGCTATGCTGCCACTAATTGCCTGGACTCGGCTAGTTTACATCAGGCCGCAGAGCAAGCCTATGGACAAGCGATCGCAACTGCTCCTTGGGCTGTGCATGCCTTTACCCCAGAGGTGCGTCCCCAGGCGGTGGGCAACTATCATTCCCCCTTCGAGCAGCCCTTAGATCTGATTCGGGTCGCGGATCAAATCGATTTACTGGTCCAGGTTTGCCAAGGCTTGCAGGTGGGTGAGCAGATTGTTAAAACCAGCGCTTTGGCGCAGACCACAGACATTGAGCAAATTTTTGTCAGTAGTAATGGCACTGATATCTACCAAAAATGGGGCTTGGTTACAACGGACTTTGAAGCCACGGCTCAATCAGGTAGCATTATCCAAACGCGAACCGATAATGGTGCCTTGGCTCATTGCTATCAGGGAGGGGCAGAAATCCTTAGCCCTGAACCGATTCTAGCGCGTGCCCAAGGGATAGGGGAGCAAGCGATAGCCCTTTTGAGCGCCGCAGACTGCCCGACCACCACCACCACCTTGGTTTTGGCCCCGGACCAAATGATGTTGCAAATTCATGAGAGTGTGGGCCATCCCCTAGAGCTGGATCGGATCTTGGGAGACGAGCGCAACTATGCGGGGTCTAGCTTTGTAAAGCTCTCAGATTTTGGCCAGTTGGTCTATGGATCGCCCCTGATGAATATTACTTTCGACCCGACCCTCGCGGGCGAGTTTGCCAGCTATGGGTTTGATGATCATGGACTCGCTGCACAACGGGAATATCTGATCAAGGAGGGGCTGTTGTTACGGGGCCTAGGCAGCCTAGAGAGCCAAGTTAGATCTAAGGTGCCAGGGGTTGCTAACGCGCGATCGCGCTCTTGGAATCGTGCCCCCATTGACCGAATGGCCAATCTCAATCTAGAGCCAGGCCAAACTTCCCAACAAGATCTCATTGGTGCAATTGAATCGGGAATTTATATGGAAGCCAACCGCTCTTGGTCCATTGATGACTATCGTAATAAGTTTCAATTTGGCTGTGAATACGCCCGTCGAATCGAGAACGGTCAACTCACCGAGCTGTTGCGAAACCCTAATTATCGAGGGATTACCAACCAGTTCTGGGGCAGCCTAGTGCAAGTGGGCGATCGCAACAGCTTTGCCATGTATGGCACCCCCTTCTGTGGCAAGGGTGAACCGAACCAATGCATCCGCGTCGGTCATGCTGCACCGGTCTGTGCCTTTGAGAACATAGAAGTCTTTGGAGGGGCGGCATGAGCAGCCATTCCTTAGCAACACCCCCTGCCGAAACCATTGCAAATTGGCAAAGGGCCTTTAATCAACTCGCTGATTTGCTCCTTGATAATCTACAAGCCGATGAGCATCTCAGCATTGAGTTGGACGGAGAGCAGAGCCATTTTATGCGCTTCAATGACGGCAAGGTCCGCCAATCGGGACTCGTCACCGATGCCAACCTCAAGCTGCGATTAATGACCCAGCAGCGCACAGCCTCGGCAGGGTTGCCCTTTACCGGAGACCTAGGGGTAGATAGCCACCTCAGCTTGGCCCAATTGGCCCAACTGCGCCAAGATCTGAGCCAATTACCAGAGGATCCCTATTTGGTCTTGCCCCAGAATTTCGGTTCTAGTCAGGAAACTCATACAGGCCAGCTACTCGCAGCCACAGAGGTAGCAGAAGCCCTCTTGCCAGAGGTGCAAGCCGTAGACTTTACCGGATTTTATGCCGCAGGGCCGATGGTACGGGCCAATCGGAACTCCGCCGGGCAGCAGCATTGGTTTGCCACCGAGACCTTTGTCCTCGACTACTCCATGATTGCCCCCTCCGCCAAGGCTGTCAAAGCAACCCTCGCCGGCTCCACCTGGAGCCAGCAGCGTTACACTGACCAAATTCACCAATCGATCCACCAACTTCAACAACTCGATCAACCGGCCAAGAACATGCAGCCCGGCCGCTATCGCACCTATTTTGCGCCCGCCGCTACTGCAGAACTAATAGACATGTTGTCCTGGGGCGGGGTAAGCGAGGCGTCTTTGCAGCAGGGGGGCAGTGCCTTAGCCAAACTCCGAGCCGGTCATACCCTATCCAGTCAGTTTACCCTGCGGGAAAACTTCAGCCTTGGATGGGTCCCTCGCTTTAATAGTTTGGGAGAAGTGGCACCCCCAGAAGTGATGCTGGTGGAGGCAGGTCGATTGGTGAATAGCTTGGTCAATGCCCGCACTGCCAAGGAATATGGGGTGAGCAGCAATGCCGCTAGTGGCGATGAAGGGATGCGTGCCCCTGATCTGGCTCCCGGCACCCTGAAACCTGAGGAGGTGCTGAACGAACTGGGAACAGGACTCTATTTATCGAACTTGCATTATTTAAATTGGAGCGATCGCAGTGGTGGCCGCATCACCGGCATGACTCGCTATGCCTGTTTTTGGGTAGAAAATGGGGAAATTATCGCCCCAATTCAAGATTTACGCTTTGATGATAGCCTCTACTCATTTTTAGGTGAGAATCTTGAAAATCTCACCGAT
>JAAUUW010000065.1 GCA_012030735.1 Acaryochloridaceae cyanobacterium SU_2_1 | reverse complement strand
TAGACTTTAAGCTGGGGCGCATTATAATTCTTTTTCATGGTCTGAACTTACTCCTTACAGTAATGTGTTTTGGGCTTAAACCTAGTTAAAATAGGCTCAACCAGAAGCCTAGCCTGATATAGGATAGGCTTGGTTTTGTACCCCCCCTAGGTCAGCTTTGAAGTAGAATCTAGGCTCGACCATCAGAATTGGCTTATATTCTAGCAAATTCTAGCTGAAAAGAGCCCTTGATCGGCAAACTGAAGCCAAAGATTTTGTTAAAACTACTGCCAATAGCAGGACAAGATTGCTGCAATGCGCCTCAACGACCAATATCCATGGGATTGAGATATATTAATTTACTTTAGGACTTATCCCTGTGGTTGAAGACTGACGAGTCTCTAACCACAGGGATAAGTTAACGGCTTGCCATAGGGATAGGATATCTTCTGTGCTTGCTTGGCCTTGGTTGAAACGCTCATAGATTTTACCTAAATCAGCCATATCGATGAAGGTAGAGAGGCTGTCTGAGGAATGATTGATGACTTCGGCCATTAGCCCTTTCCCAAACTTTTGCAAGGTGTGATCAAAGGCTATCCCTAAATTGCCTTTGCCTCGGCGCCATTGAATTTTGGTGGGCAGAATATCGACCATGGCTCGACGTAGGATCATCCGAGTCCAGCCTGTTGCATTTTTTGCTCGGCGGGCAGGGAGACACAGAATTCAACTAAACGCTTGTCCCAAAAGGGGAACCTTAATTCTATGCCATGGGGTGCTGCGGCTCTATCCATGACTTCTAGGGTCAAGAAATTAAACCAGAGGTGACATCCTGGTAATGCTCTTGGCGTTGGCATTGGCTGGGGCCAAAACGGGCTTGGTATAACTGTTGATAGCGCTCTCGCAGGTGAATTTCTTCGGTAAAGGTTGGCTGTAGGGGGAGGGACCAAGGGGGGGAAGCCTCAGCTCTGGTTTTCGTTTTGGTGCCGAAGCTATTTTGTTTAATCTTTTGAATTTTAGGAAGGACTTTGAGTAGTTTTGTCCGCTTGAGGATCGGTCTTAGCCCATATCGATAGAGATAGGACCAATAGAGCTGGGGGAAAGCGTAATTGAAACTCAGGGCAAAGCCTTGCATTTCCTGGGCTAGTTTTAGCCAGTGACCAGCGCGGGCTAATTCTCTGAGATAGCCTACGCCATGAGAGACGGCCATGTCGCCATCGAATCCGTCTAGGATGACCCGAACCTGTTTTGCTTGAGCCACTTTGTATAAGGCTCTGGTGAGATGGAGGTTGCAGGCAAAGAGGGGCTCATCCTGTTGGCTTAGAACCTGTTGAATCTCCGTCCAAGGACTGAGTTGATCTCCTTGAATCACATGGGATTCGATTTGGCCTTGAGCGATCACCGCCTGAATATAGTCTTGCTCGTCGGAGGCGGTGATTTCGTTAAATACAGCGGTAAAGGTTGGTAATTTTGAACCCCCACCCTTCGGGTGACTTTGCTCTAACAACTGGGTTGCTGTACAGGTAATAGAGGAGGAATCTAAGCCCCCGCTGAGCATTGTGCCAATCGGAAAAGCGCTGCGTAGACGGCAATGAACGGCCTCTGTAAAAATTGCCCGAAATTGCTCCACATAGGCAGCATCGCTCTCTAGACGCAGTTCATAGTTAGGGTCTAATTCCCAGTAGCAGTTGAGTTCTAAGGTCTCTAGCCCCACGATCAAGGAATGGGCGGGGGGTAGACGCAGAACCTGCTCATAGAAGGTTATGGTCTTGTCAAAGAGCATTAAGGTGAGATAGTCGCCAACTCTCACTGGGTTTAAGCGATTGGGAACCTCTGGCTGAGTTAACAGGGCTTTGATTTCCGTGGCAAAAACAAACAGCCCCTCGGTGGCATGATAAAAAAAAAGGTTTGACACCAAAATGATCGCGGGCACAAAATAGCTGTTGCTGTTTGCCATCCCAAAGGGCAAAGGCAAAATCCCCAAGCAGATATGCTGGGCAGCTTTTTCCCCAGCGCTGATAGGCAGCTAGGATCAGTTGGCTGTCGGTCAGTTGGCTCAGATCAGGGTCTTGAAGATCGAGTTGATCGATCAGATCTGGACGATTATCTAGACGAACATCGGCGGTGATTACGAGGGTTTCTTGTTGCAGAGGAAGGGTCTCATGGATGGATTCAGGTGTTGTCCATAGTAAGCAATGTCCGAGGCCAATCGATCCTTGCAGCCAGCTATGGCAACCCTGTGGCCCGCGATGCGCGAGGGCTTGGATCATCTCTTCGAGTTGTTGGGGCTGAAGGGGACAATGATCTCGATGAAAGATACCTGCGATCGCACTCATACAAACAGACGCACCATAACGACAATGGATTAAGAGGGATGACCACTGGCATGGGTCTCGACCAGTGTAACAACGGTAGGCAGTAGGTCTAAGTTTGCTGGTCGTAGCAACCGCTGAGGGGGAACTTGCTGAGCCAGGGTTGTCAATTGCTGGAAATGTGCTGCACTGTTGGGCTGCAACAATGTTTCACCAAAGCGGGTGATATAAGAATTGCGGAACAAATGTTGAAGCATCTCCTGGGCGGAGAGGGGAGTGATTTCGATCTGTTCTCCCTGTCCCAAAACATAGATTTGCTGGAGGGGCAGAATATCCATCGTAAAACCTGCGGATAACCGATGGTCGCGTTTTTCGAAGGGGGCAGCTAACCGCGGGATTTGATCAGGATCTTGGCCCAAAGAGGCGACGGCATCGGGCCATAATTTGATTTGGGGAAAGGCGGGCCGGACTTTAATCGGTTGTGAGGGGCTGATCTCTAAGGCCACCACATCATCGGCAATCAAGCTATGTCCGTTGGCATGTAAGGCCGCAGCCATAGTGGACTTTCCCCAGCGTTTATCTCCCATAAAGATCACCGCCGCTCCTTGCATCGCCACGGCGCTGGCATGCATCACCAAAAAGCCCCGTTGATGCAATACGACACCCATCACTGCTCCCCAATATAAATAGACGTAGACGGTCTTCGTCTAGATCTACCTCTAAATCGATCAGTATTCTGCGACCCGATTGTATCCAGAAATAGCCCACCCCTTGCCAATAGAGATACATGCCTTGATCGGTATTTTTGTAGCGATGAGGTGCATCGCTGTCGGCTAAGGGGTTGGGATCAATCTGACCTAAACGAAGACAGAGATCAGCCTCTGAGGTTGAGGTTGATCCTGGGGTTGATCCCAGAACTGATCCCCCATGGAGGATCAGTTCTGGCAACTGAATCTCTGAGTCAATCATCAGCCCGTAGGCTGAATAGCAATGTGACATAAGGATTTAAGGGTACCTGCAGGTAGGTTCAAACTGACAGAGCAAATTTTAAAAGCGACAGGGTTCGCCCCTAAATAAACCAACTGACAATGGTGAAGCGTTCACCACGGGTGACGGGCTTGACTTCATGCCAAACCTCGGCAGGGAAGCCAATGAGTACCCCTTGCTCGGGTTCGAGAGGAAAGCCAAAGTTTTGCGATCGCGGATCCTTCAGCAGACCATAGAGGGTTAGAGTGCCCTCGGAAAAGCTATTTTGGCTGGGTGCTTCAGCAAAACTATTCAAGAACAGAATTAAGGAAACCTTGCGATTTTTCTCAAATCTAGAACCCGGTAAATCTGGCTCAATCACATCCTTATGAATACCAAAGAAATCACCCTCCTGATACCGATAAAAAGAAGGTGACTCCAGTTCTGCAAGGGTGAGTTGGAAATGTCTAGCCACCTCAGGCATCGTCGTCAATAATCGTTGTTTAATCTCTTGAAAGGTACTGGTGGACACTCGCAATTGCTGGGTACGGCGATGGCTTTCATCAGTGATCACACCACCATTGCGCCTCAGTTGGGCCAAAGCACAATGACAAGTTTGGGCCTCTAAGAGATACTGTCTACAAAAATCAGGATCAAGGAAATCACGACGGACAAAAAGCCCTAACCGTCCAAAAAAGTCAGCATTAGGCATTGTTGTCTAAGCAAAAATTAAGGTCAGCAATGGTGGAATGAATTTGGTTCTCTATGGGGTGATTGTAAGGATCAGGCCTCGACTAGGCAAGATTAGCGTGATTTTGAGTCTAGAGAGGGCATAGGTGTAAAGCGGGATAAATCATGGACTAAACCCATAATCACCTGTCCTTGCAGCTCAATCCATGCATGGGCCTCTAAGGAATGATCTGCGGCCTTAGCCACACCAATTTTCAGCTCTGGCTGATAGCCTTGGCGGCAGATTAAGACTTGAGTGGCTAAGGCGCGAGCCAAACATTTAACTTTCCCTGGCATATAGCGACTACTGACATTGACCGCCCAAATGGCTTTACCCACAGATCGAGAACTGATTTTGGTGAGTTTGGGGGCTTGATAGAGGCCCGGTTTATGCTGTAATTTAGCCAACCATGCTTGCAAAGTTTGAAAGGGCAACAGCCATAAACCAAGGCGAATCAGCCCTAATAGCAGATAGGTTTTGAGCAAAAAGTGACGTTCTCGCTGCGATAGCCCTATAAACTTAAGCAATGGCTTCATCATTAACTCAATTTTTGATCTCGATCAATTCCGAAGCCATTAACTCCTGGAGCAAGGCCAGAACATCTTGCTCACATTGACTGGCCTGAACTTCATAATCTTGCTGGATCAAGGCCAGGATATCACTCACCAATCGAGGCTCTTTCAGCAAATTCCAAATGCTTGCCCCCACCTCATTCAAGCCAAAATACATGCCGGTTTTTAGATTCAGAATCACGGATTCACCGGCGAGGTCGGAGGAGACTTGCTCAGAGGTGGCAACAATGAGGGTCTCTTTGGACAGGGTTGCGGTTGTCAAGGTTAAAATCTCCTAAAACTTAGATGGATTACGGAGTGAATGTTCAGATCTATAAAATTATCTACAAAAATAAAAACAAGAGTTTCGGACTTAATATAACATCAAGACTTCAAAATGGCTCTTGAGCGGTTTATGAGGCTGATACTAGCCTATTTTACGGAGCTAAGGATCAAACGCGAGCGTCTAAGGCCATAATCCTTAGCTTTTAGCGGCCCACAACCTCGAGGTTAAAGGTTTCTGCACAGCGCACAAAAATTTCAATGCCTAGGGCCAGTGCCGATTCGTCAAAATTAAACTGAGGATGATGGTGAGGGAAATCTAAGCCCTGGCTAGGATTAGCAGATCCTAAAAAGAAATAGCATCCAGGCACCTCTTGCAAGAAAAATGACATGTCCTCACCGCCCATGGTTTGGCAGTTGGGGACCAAGCCCAGGGGCGTTTCCACCAGGGAGGTGGCAATCGACCGCACCATGTCCGTTACCCTCGGATCATTGATCACGGCAGGATAGAGATGCCAATATTTGAGTTGGGCCGTCGCCCCCCAGCTTTGGCAAACCCCAGTGATGATCTGGTCCATTTGGGCTGCGATCACAGAGGGTAAGCCCGCCGTCTCCATGGCTAAATCAGGGTTGAAGTAGCGAACCGTGCCACTCATCCAGGCCCGGTCAGCAATCACATTCGAAGCGCTGCCTGTATGTAACTGGCCCACCGTAAGCACAGCGGCATCTAAGGGATCAAGACCACGGGCGACAATACTTTGCAATGCATTGACAATTTGAGCACTAACCACCACTGCATCAATGGTTTGGTGAGGCATGGCCCCGTGGCCTCCCTTGCCCTGAATCGAGCATTCAAACAAATCTACCGCTGCCATTAGGGGACCTTCCCGCAGCCCTACTGTCCCCAAGGGCAGGTTATTCCATAAATGAAGACCCACCATGGCATCGACGGTTGGGTTGCGAAGCACCCCAGCCTCAATCATTGGTTTAGCCCCCCCTGGCGATTCTTCGGCGGGCTGAAAAATGAGTTTGACTGTCCCCGCAAAGTCAGCACGATGCTGGGCAAGATAATAGGCCGTCCCCAGGGCGATGGCCGTATGTCCGTCATGGCCACAGGCATGCATCACCCCATCATGGCGAGATCGATAGGGAACTTCATTTTCCTCTTGAATGGGCAAGGCATCCATATCTGCTCGAATGGCCAAGACAGGGCCGGGTTCCTGGCCGGGGATGGTCGCTACTATCCCTGTCTGGGCAATACCTGCTTGATGCTCAATTCCCCATTGACTTAACTTCTGTTGGATAAAGTCAGCGGTTTGTTCTTCTTTATACCCCAGCTCAGGATATTGATGCAGATGGCGTCGCCAAGCAATCACCTCGGCCTGCAAGTCTTGAATTTGGGGCCGAACGGGCATCGATCCAGCCGATCCGAAGCTAGAACTAGCAATTGCAGAAGAAACCATGGAGGTTAGGGAAACAAGACATCTGACTCTACTGTATCGAAGATTCGGTGGCTAGGGCAGAACCATTAATGGTTGTTTCATCCAAGGATTCTCCCTGGTCTGTTGCTCAGAGGATAGATATAGATTCAATGAACCCAAATGCCTTATACCAGAACCCTCAGGCGAAAACGGGTCAAAGATCTAAAACTCCGGTAAACACCTGCTCAGCAGGTCCGGTCATATAAACAGGATGCCCCTGCCCCATCCACCGAATCAACAGAGGCCCACCCGGCAACTCAATGGTCGCTTCCCCTTGGCAATGCCCCGTTAACACACCTGCAACTAAGGCGGCACAAGCGCCGGTTCCACAGGCCAGCGTTAAGCCCGCCCCGCGCTCCCAGACTCTCATCTTCAGATAGTCCGGACGGAGGACTTGGATGAACTCGGTATTGATGCGTTGGGGAAATTGAGGATGATGCTCGAACTGAGGCCCTAAGATAGTCAGATCTATCGCTTCTAAATCTTCAACAAAGATCACACAATGAGGATTTCCCATGCTAAGGCAGGTCACAGACCAGGTCTGCCCTGCTACCGCTAAGGGTTGATTGATCACCTGGGGTTGGCCACTGGCTAAGGTGGTGGGAATTTGATCGGCAGCTAAATAGGGAGGGCTCATCTCTACTTCCACTTGGCCATTGGCTTGTAGTCTGGGTGTGATCACGCCAGCGAGGGTATCAATGCGGTAGGTGACAGTCGCTGTGGCGGGCTGACCTTCGAGTTGGGCCAGAAAGCGGGCTAAACAACGAATGCCATTGCCACACATTTCTGGTTCTGAACCATCGGAATTGTAAATGCGGAGGCGATAGTCGGTATTCTTGACTGATGGCAAGGCAAAGATTACACCGTCGGCACCGACGCCAAAGTTGCGATCGCAAATCTGCACAGCTTGGGCCGGAGTTAAACAGGGTTGAGACTGGTGTCGATTATCCACTAGGACAAAATCATTACCGAGCCCTTGATACTTAGTAAACTCAACCCGCATCAGCAATCCTTGTGTTACAAAAATAGACCTTCCCTTATAGTACTCTGAGCAAGCGGGAATGATATTTGAGGATATTGCCATTATCATGGCAGCATCAGTCTCTGTTGAGGGCCTGCGATCACCTGTGCAACGTTAACTTGTCCACCCACCCCCCTAATTCCTATGGCCATTGAACTGGATGTCAATCTTCCCAGCGTGCGGCAGCTACAAAATCTGATTCAAGAGGAATCCGAAGTTGAGATTAAGCTGCTCACCAATGATTTACTCATTGGAAAAATCCGTTGGCAGGATACCTCCTGCTTATGTTTACTCGACCATTATGATCAACCCACCATTGTCTGGAAGCAAGCCATCGTCTTCCTAAAACCAAAGGCTTAAGAGTTTAATCTGATCAAATTAGTGTGATCAAATCTAAGGAGACAGGGCAAATCTAGCCTTGTTATGGCGCTGAGCTGACTAAGAGCGCCCTATGTTATATTTTTTCTAAGTTATTGGGCGATCAGCATTGTTATTTTTAGCTCTACTCAGAGCCTGATAGCCACCCTGATTCAGATCTGGCTAATGCCGGATCTCCCCTTTCTGGTGAGGATTGGAATCAATGGCAATGCCACATTCAAACCGAAAACTGCTCTATACCCACAGACCCCTCGGGACATATCTGGTGGAGGCGGGTTTGATAACAGAAGCACAGGTAGGAGTTGCCCTTGCCGATCAAAATCTCACAGCTATGCCCTTTGGTGAGATTGTGGTGGCACGAGGCTGGGTGAAGGAGCAAACCATTGAATATCTTTTTCAAAAAGTTATTTTGCCGGAGCGCAGCAGCCTCCAACTCTCCAAGGAAGAAATGAGCGACTGCCTGACCCATCGAAATCGCTCTGCACCGAGTCAATCTAGTCAATCCGGATCCTCTGGCCAAAAGCGACCCAAGGGCCAAGGAACGATTCCTTGGATTGGTTAGTCCTTTGCTAGTGAGGAGCTATAAGGCTTAGAAATAGAGCAACCGATCCGCAGATCCCCTGCGTGGCTCTTGATAAAAACAACCCCAACAATCTCACCCCCGATCATTTATGACCTTTCAATCTATTGCCACGCTCAGATTGGTGCTATGGACTATTTGCTTCTCAAGCATCGGTCTTGCCCCTGCCCTAGCCATTGAAGTGGTGGTTCAACCCTCTAAACCTCGCTTGGGCGATACGCTCTCCATTACAGTCACCCCAGAGCCTGGAGAGCAGCTTAATCAAGCACCCACCATAAAAGTTGCAGGACAAGCTTTACCGGTCTATCAAATCTCTGCCAACCGTTGGCGAGCTTTAATGCCTACGATCGCCATAGAGAAGCATGGCCGACGCAGCCTCCTTGTCACCGGCAATCAGCAGACCCGCAATATGGTGCTATGGATTGGCGATCGCTGGTTTCCTACCCAAAGTATTTGGCTGCCAGGGAATGATCATTCTGGGACAGACTTAGAATTTGACCGCGTCGATGCCTTCAAGGCCATTGTTTCTCCTAAACGGCTCTGGAATGGCCCTTTTCAGCGCCCCAACAATGGACCATTAACCGCTGGGTACGGCATTCGACGTATTTACAACGGTGATTATTCAGATCCAGACTATCATCGCGGTCTAGATTACGCAGGCTGGGCTGGCTCTCCGGTCAAGGCAGCGGCCTCGGGTCAGGTGCGGCTGGTGGGTCGTGAAGCTGAGGGTTTTCGCATTCATGGCAATATTATCGGGATTGATCATGGCCAAGGGGTCAACACAGTTTATTTGCACTTGAGTCAGATCAATGTTAAAGAGGGTCAAATGGTCCAAAAGGGTCAAATTATCGGTACTGTTGGTTCTACGGGGGCTTCTACAGGCCCGCATTTGCATTTTGGCCTCAATGTCAACGGCAAATCTGTAGATCCAACAGCCTGGTTGACCGGAGGATTCCAATAACTTCGATATTGGCTATAAGGACATCATTCTAGCGGCGCGAATCAAGCTAAAATTCAAACTGGATAAGCTATGGTTTATGTCGCTATTTGGTTTTGGAACGCTAACCCATGATTCATGAAGTGTTTATGCCCGCGCTCAGCTCGACCATGACGGAGGGCAAGATTGTCTCTTGGTCGAAGGAGCCAGGAGACAAGGTAGAAAAGGGTGACACCGTCCTCATCGTGGAATCGGATAAGGCCGATATGGATGTGGAATCTTTCTATAGTGGGTATTTAGCGGCGATTGCTGTGCCTGCAGGGGGCGTTGCTGCCGTGGGTTCTGCCCTGGGTTATGTCGCTGAAACCGAAGCTGAAATTCCCGAAGCCCAGGCCAAGGCCAATACCGCTACTGCTTCGGTTCCAGTTGCTCCAGCGCCGACCCCTGCTGCAGGGGCAGAGGCTGCTGTTGCGATCACCAATTCTTCTCCGGCCGTTGCTGCCGCCTTAAATGGCGGTGGCAACCCAGCCCCGACCTCCGTCACGGCAACGGTAACCCCGACCCAGACTGCTCCCCAGCCCAGTTCAAGCGGTCGTCTGGCTCTATCTCCCCGTGCCCGTAAACTCGCCAAGCAATTCAAAGTAGATCCCACTAGCCTAAGGGGAACGGGTCCCCATGGTCGGATTGTCGCAGCAGATATCGAAGCGGCTGCGGGCCAAACTTCAGGTAGAAGCAACGCCACGCCCAGTCATAGCACCATGCCCTCTCAGCCAGCGTCGGCGTCTCTATCAGCAGCGCCTTTGCCAGCAGCAGTGGCAGCAGGTGAACGGGTACCCTTCAATACTTTGCAGCAAGCAGTGATCAATAATATGATCGCCAGCTTAGAAGTCCCTACTTTCCATGTTGGCTATACAATCATTACCGATGCATTAGATCAGCTCTACCAGCAAGTCAAGGGCAAAGGCGTGACCATGACCGCTCTGTTGGCAAAGGCGATTGCCCTCACCCTGCGCCAGCATCCCTTAGTCAATGCCAGTTTTGCCCCCGAGGGAATTCAATACAATAGCCAAATCAATATTGCTGTTGCTGTGGCCATGCCTGGTGGTGGTCTGATTACCCCCGTCCTCCCCCAGGCAGACCAGCTGGATCTCTACTCCCTGTCTCGAACTTGGAAGGATCTAGTGGCGCGGGCGCGGACCAAGCAACTCCAGCCCCAGGAATATAGCACTGGCACCTTTACCCTCTCTAACCTGGGCATGTTTGGGGTGGATAGCTTTGATGCGATCTTGCCCCCTGGCCAAGGATCGATCTTGGCCATTGGTGGCTCCCAACCCCAGGTTGTGGCTGATCAACAGGGTATGTTAGGGGTCAAGCGACAAATGAAGGTGAACATCACCTGTGATCACCGAGTGATCTATGGCGCTGATGCTGCTGCCTTTCTCAAGGATCTCGCAATACTCTTGGAAGAGAATCCGCAGGCGATGACGCTCTGAGCTGATTCTCAAGGCTGGGGTAAGGGTTAAGGCCGAGTCTGTTTGGTGAGTAGTTTTAAAGCTCGGGCATATTGCTGATCGGTCAGGGGTGGCAGAACCTCACTGGCTTTGGGTTTGAAGCTTGTCCCCTCCGGCAGATTAACAATTAGATCAGGGGTTAAGCCAATCTTGTGGATATTTTTGCCCTTGGGGGTAAAGTATTGAGCAGTGGTGACAACGACGCCCGATCCGTCCGTCAGGGCCTTAAGATTTTGGACAATGCCCTTGCCAAAGGTTTTAGTGCCGACTATTGGAGCGCGGCGATTATCTTGGAGGGCGGCGGCTAGGACTTCGCTAGCACTGGCAGACTGTTCATCCACTAGGACCACGAGAGGCTTGGCTGTATAGCCTGGCCCTGGGGCACGAAATACTTCCTTTTGTCCTCTTTGTAAAATAGAAGAGATCACTTGACCAGAGCCCATCCATAGGCGGGCAATGTCAATACTGGCCTCAAACACACCGCCTGGATTGTGACGTAAGTCTAAAAGATAGCCCTGTACTTGCTGCTTTTCTAAGGTAATCAAGGCTTGCTCCATGGCCTTGGTCGATTTAGTGGTAAAAACGGGCATGCGGATATAACCAAACTTGCCCTTATCTGTGCTTTGGACCCCATAGATCAGGGGGTTAAGATCAATATGCTCGCGCACTAACTGATGGACTAAGAAATCTCGCCCTCGCCGGACTTGCAGGGCAACTTTACTGCCCACAGGTCCAATAATGTATTGACTAGCTTGCCGAGGGTTAATACTGGCGGTCTGTTTGCCATTGATGCTGACCACAATGTCTTGCTTGCTAATCCCCACATTTGCTGCGGGGGAACCGGGGGCCACCTCGAGCACAACCCATTCTTGGGTGAGGGGGTCTAAGGTGACGGTCACTCCCACCCCAATAAAGTCACCAGAAACGTTATCGACGATATCCTTCATGCCCGCTGGAGTCAAAAAACGCGTATAGGGATCTCCCAATTGCTTGAGCATTTGGTCAACCGCCAAATAGGCTTGGTCAGTTGAACTGTAGGGCTGGCTTAAATATTGTTGGCGGACAGCTAACCAATCTTTGTCGTTAAAGCTGCGATCCGCATATTCTTGATGGACAATTTGCCAGGCTTGATCGACTAAGGCTTTGGGACTGTCCTCTAGTTTGGCGGTGGCAGGGGAGATAGCGGTGGCAAGTGTCGTTGCGATCGCCATTACAGTTGCACTGATTAAGGATCGCCATTGCCGAGGGGTCATAGACATATGTAAGCCTGTATCTGTTTACTGTAGAGAGAAGGTGAGCATAGAGAAGGGCAAAATTGCAGAATGACGGGCAGCATCGCAGGACAAATCTAGTCCATCGCCATGGCAAGGAGAGTCTCAATTCGATCCCTAGACGAAACTTAGGGCGCTAAAGGTCCTTTACGCCACCGAGTCTTTTCGTACCAACTGGCAACTTCTGGCATCCATTGTTGAAACTGGGTAAACATCAGTTCGGTCATGATCCGAGTTTCAATTTGGACATCAAATTTACCCCGAATATCTAGCAGATGCATCAGCGATCGTGCATTGGCACTCATCACCCAATGTTGACGCACATCAAAGGGAATCAGCCCCCGGGCATGCTCTTCCGCTAGCCCTTGCCCCACTCGTTCAGCATAGCGCTGGCAAGCTTGCTGGCACCAGTCTAGATCTTGCTGACGCTGCTCGGCCGTATAGTCATATTTTTTGCCCTGACGATCGCTATAGCTGCCCACGGGCCGTAAATAGAAGACATCCTCTAGATCTTGTTTACCCTCAGCCACCTCTAAAATTCTCTGACCCGTATAGCGAAAGGATTGCACATCAAAGGATACGTTCCGATGAGTACGCATTTGCTGCATGGTGCTATGGGGAAAATAACCAAAATTCAAGACAATTTGAGGATGCTCAAAGGGACCATAATGGCCTCGATTACCTTGCAAAAGATTTTTGACCACTAGCTCGCCAGAATTTTGCTCATCGGGCCATTGATCCCGTTGATCCCAGACCAACTCCTCTGCATAATCCTGATGCATCGCAGCATAAATAATTTGTTGGGGGTTCAGAGATTGGGAAATCACCTCCACCGTAAATCGCTCATCCATTAATTCAGGATCCCCATTTTTGTAAAAACTGGTCTTGGGTATGTTTGGTAAGTTTACCTTGTAACCATTCCAGCGCTTCTTGTTGCTGGGGTATTTTCTGGTAGAACTTAGCGGCATTGATCAACTTTAAGGACTGACCATTGGCAGTTTTTGTGCCTCGCCAACGCTGTGTAAATTCAGCCAAGATCGGTGCGTTGATTTGAGTTTGAAGCCAGTCTAAGGCTGCTATCTGGCTAGCCGAACCAGAATAGTCGGTAAAGGCTTTCAGCAAAGGCTTTTGGCTGAGGGCTGTTTGTTGAGCAAGTTTGTCTGGGGATTGACAAGCAGGGTTAAAGGCATAGGCTGTTTTCCAGCTCGCCACCGTTTTTTTATTGATGGGAATCAAGATTTTTTGGCCATTGGCCATGGTCAGGCGGGCACGCACTTCCGAGTCAGGGGCATTACTAAGAATCTGGGCAATGGCTGAATCCACTACAAATACATTACGGGTCATATACCAGGTGCCCGTCGATTCGTCCTGTAAGTTGGCGGCAAAGTATCGATAGTTCTGGCTTAATAATTTGGGCTCGCTTGTGGTTTGCGGCGGTAACTCCAACAGTTGACTGCCAATTCCCAGCTCTAAAAGACTGGGTACCATATCTGCTTTTTCTAAGGTGTCATTATTCGGTGCTAGTTGAACAACAATTTCTACAAAGCAGCCTTCGATTTTACTTCCCCACAGGGAAATATAGACAGCTCTTCCAGGAACTGGGTGGGAAAAAGTGCCGGTGATTATGTCAGCAAGATTCACAGAGGAGCCAATTCCATGACGATCTGCTGCCACCTTGCCCAAGGGCACACCCACTAGACCATCTTTAATATCCACAGTTCGACGGTAGGGTAGTTTAGGACCAGCCCATCGCAAACCATCCGCAGTGTTGAGATCGTCTTCGTAGATCGCAGTGTCTCGTTTTTGGGCGATCGCAACTCGATCCTCAAGCCCAAAACCTCCCAAGCATGAGCTCAAAATCAAGAGCTGGGCTAAGGCTAAGTACCGTTTCTGCAGCATTGACATCCTCCGTGCTTCGCTGTATAGGACATTGCCCATAGATGGGTTATGAAAATAAAGCAAATGAGCTGGACTTCTTCCTAGAAATTCCTTGGCTTAAGATAGCGATTAACTGACCCTAAGGGCTGTTTTTAGCTGAAAACCCTGATCATATTCGCTCTCTCAGTAATCTACAGAAATCTGGCAGCTAAAACAATCACCTAAGCAACAGAAATCAACAAATAAATTGAAGTAATCTAAAACCTTGAGATATGATTCTTCTTAAGGTTACTGGATAAGCAGCATGGGATTAAATGCAAAATTTACAGCCATTCTTGGGGGCCTATGCCTGACTGGGACCATGGCCTGTCTTACCATCCCTAAGGCTATCGCTCTAACCGAGGGCCAGATTGAGCAGGTAGAAGGCTTTACGGTTGTTGTTGATAGTGATTCACCTGGTTCTGGTGTGATTATCAATAAGCAGGGCAAGACCTATACGGTTTTAACCGCAGAGCATGTGGTCAGATACCCTGACTTTGAATATAAGATCATCACCAAGGACAAGCAAAAATATCCCGTCAACTACCAAAACGTCAAAAAACTGCCAGGGGTTGACCTAGCTGTGATCACTTTTACCAGTGATCACAGCTATAGTACCGCCCAGTTCGCCGCTTCAGGTCAGGCTAATATCCTAGCGGTGGTCTATGTGGCGGGCTACCCCGATCCTGGGCAAGCCATTGCTGACCGTCTTTTCCAATTCACCAAGGGTGAGGTGACGGGTCAAAATGCCCAAGCGAAGGATGGTTATTCTTTGGTCTATAGCAACCTGACCCGCAAGGGCATGAGTGGTGGCCCCGTGATCAATGATAGTGGCCAGTTGGTGGGTATCCATGGCCGCGCCGAAACAGATCTCAGTGAGGGGATCCAAGTTAAGGCAGGCTTCAATTTGGGGATTCCCATTAAGACCTTCCTCGCCCTGGCCCCCAAGGTGGGTATAAAGCTAGACACAAAATCAGCAGCCACTGCGACTCAGCCCTCGCCCTTGCCCCCAGCAGGGACAACCTCCGCTGCCACTCCAGTAGACAACCTCAGCCTTCCCGTCGCTGTCCCGGGTTTTCAACCCGGTCTTCCCTCACGGCCTCGACCGATTCGCCCTAACTCTACCAATGGGCCAGTCTGTGCTGGAAGCGCTTGCAATTAATTGATTGATAATTGATTGACCCTTCCCTGAACCTCTGGCTAGACAGTCCTCTTCAAGGGGTGTCATCTCTGGGTGCTATCTCTGCTTGAGGATAACTAAGGATCCTAAGACCTACATTTAATCCATTCAACCTTTCTTACAGCTTGATGGTTGAGCGGGGGCTAGCAGGCAGTTCTTGGGTGACAGGTGCGTTCAAAATCAATAGACCGTCCAAAATAGCATGACGAACGATTGGCTCAGACTCTTGCTGTAGCAAGAGTTGGAAATACTCACTCAATTCTTTAGTCTGAGCAGAATTGAGTGAGGCTGAGTCAATGCGGTGACTAATTTGACGGACTGCAATCAGCCGACTCAGGGGACTATCTGTAGCTAAAGAGTTAACCCAGTCTTCTAAGGCAAGGGGAGTACTGCCCTTGACAGCCCTTAGATTCTGCCAGAGAAGAAAGCCCAATATGGTCAGCAGTGCTAAGCCTTGCAACAGAATAGCCAGGGCGAGGGCCAAGCTATTCGTGTCTTGCCAAATGAGGAGGGTCAGGTAGCTTGCCACAAGGGACACTAGGCCAGCTCCCACCGCTACGATCACTGAGGCATAGGCGAAAAGGAGCCTTTTTCCCTTGTTCAGGGTTGATCTCACCTCTGATCCATAGAAGTGATGGACAACAAAAACTGTGCCTAAGCCCATCACCAAGGCAAATAGTAAGGACCCATTCCAGACCAGTAGTAATAAGGCCGCTGCTAAAGCGATCAACCAGGCCAATAACCCCTCTCTTTGCAAGCTGAGCCAACGGTTGGCAAAGCGACGGAGTGGCTCTAGAACGTTCAGGGTTAGATCTGACCATACAGAATGTCTAATGGGTGAAATAACACGGTTGAAAAAGGAATTCCAGAGATCTTCAGGCAAAGAGGAAGCTTTGGTCATAGGACATGACTCGTCAAAATAATAGCTAGGGGAAACATCATTACAGTCAATTTTAGAGCATTACCTCAACCTGATGTCATTGTCTTCCTGAAAAGGGCACACAAGGGCAGAATTATCGGAAATCACCCTGATTTTTAGGCCAAGTGGCTTAGTCTTGACCAAGACGGGAGCTTTGCCTAGCATCTAGGCTCAGGGGCCCAGCACCCCTCTCTAATAACAATAGGAGTCCACCGATGAGGCCCAGATTCTTGAAAAACTGAATCTGTTCTTGGGGGTCTGTTAACTGCCAATGGAACATTAGGGTGGCCAGAATTAGAAAAAGGATCACTGCGATCGCACCCCATGCAGTTTTATATCCCACCAAAATCGAAAGCCCTCCCCCCAAGAGCAGCAGAATGCCTCCGATAGCCATCATTAGCGCCAACAGATCAGGAACCCCCTGAGTTGCGATCGCCCCTTGCATCTTTTCAAATTCTAGACAATGGCCAATACCAGCACGGATAAAAATTGCAGACAGCAGCCCTTGGGCCACACAGGGCAGATATTTCTCCAACATCATGGCACTCCTCTGGGATCTGACTTTTCCCGCTAAGTTTTCCTGGGTGGCCAACAGCCAGCCCTCCATCAGGTCATTTAACTTAGCCCATCCTTTCCAGAGCACTTGAATTCCAATCGGTGTGTTGCGACGATGCTCAAGATATCCTCCGAGTCGTGCAACTGCTTTAACAGCCCATGGAACCGTCAGCGCTTTAGGAACCTTCGGTATTTTGGCAGTTAGAACTTTGATTTGTAATGGTGTCAGAACATCTTG
Source organism: Acaryochloridaceae cyanobacterium SU_2_1 (assembly GCA_012030735.1). GTDB lineage: Bacteria > Cyanobacteriota > Cyanobacteriia > Thermosynechococcales > Thermosynechococcaceae > Acaryochloris. The sequence goes on along the minus strand of JAAUUW010000065.1, from coordinate 82 downwards.
GGCAGGGAGTTGAGGCTGTGTGCGCTCTAAATAGGTCAAGCGCAACAGTTCTACGGCGGTGACACAAAGAAATCCCAATAGG
>JAAUUW010000064.1 GCA_012030735.1 Acaryochloridaceae cyanobacterium SU_2_1 | reverse complement strand
AGAGATGCACTACACTGGATAAGAACTGGGGCCTCTTTTGGAGGCAGAAGATACCTAAAATTTGGAGTGAATTGCGAAATTAAGGTTCTTTAAGCCTCGCAAATCGGGTTAAGTCCTTTAGGGCTTGCCTTGATGACCAGAGTCGTCCCCTTGCTTTATCGATTTGCTAGCAGAATTTCTATTGAACGTTGTTTTGGAGAGGCTATATATGCTAGACCGCAAGATCTATCAACTCTACAATGACGCTCAAGAGGTTTGGGTTTTTCTAAGAGATCAGCAGCGATGGCTAGAGCGAGCACAAATTACTGATCTTGAAGGTGATTTAGTCACCTTCCGTTATGAAACTGACGAGGATGATGAGGTTTGCTCCTGGGAAGAGACCGTTCGTATGGATAGTATTGGCGGGATTACTCGACGCTTAGCGGCAGTTCCTAGAAGCAATGTTGACCCGCTAGTGTCTGAGGATTGTCCGGAGGCCGAGCAAATTCCGGATCCTTATCCAGAAGCAAACTCTGATTGACGAACCATTCTTTTGATGTTTCTTCTAGTTACTGCCAAGAAGAAGCCCCTGCTTCCTAAGTGAAGACAGGGTTTCTTGATCAAGGCTTATCAGAATAAATCCGGACTAGGTGGACTGAGCTTGACTGATGGTTAAACGTTATCGTTGGCCACCAGGTTTTTGGGGTCTGCTAGTCGAACTTTTTGGGCTAGGCCGATGAATTTCAAGAATCGAACCAGCATCCAGGTGGTATCAATCTCCCACCATTGCAAGCCATGGCGTGCTGATTGGGGAAAAGCATGGTGGTTATTGTGCCAGCCTTCGCCATAGGTGAGTAAGGCGACCCACCAGCAGTTGGTGGAGCGATCTTCGCAAGCATAGGTTCGATACCCAAATTGATGGGTGGCACTGTTAACAAACCAAGTGCAATGATAGACAAATACAAGCCGAACAAAGATGCCCCAAACCACAAAAGGCCAACTACCGAGAGCAAATAAGAGCAGACCAAAGGCAATTTGAATCGGAAAGAAGTAATTGTCTAGGAACCGATAGAAGGGATCGCTACTGAGATCCTTGGTTAGTTTCTCTACTTCAGAGGCGGCGGGTGTTTCATACATCATCCAGCCGATATGACTCCACCAGAAGCCTTTGTTGGAGTTATGCTGATCTCGTTCTGTATCGGAGTGTAGATGGTGATTACGATGTAATCCTACCCACCAAATCACTCCACCTTCGCAGGCTAGGGAACCACAGAAGGCAAGAAAATACTCTAGCCATTTGGGTGTTTTAAAGCTGCGATGGGTGAGCATTCGATGCCAGCCTAAGGTGATGCCTAATCCACCGGTTACCCAATGGAGAAAGAGAGCTAAACCAACAGCAGTCCAGCTAAAGTTGCTAGGTAACAGAGCAAACAGAGCGCCAGTATGGATGGCAATTAAGACGACGATGAAGCTCCAGCTTGGTTTGAGCTGAGTCGGAGTTGTTGCGACAGTCATTTAATCACTTGGTAAATGAATATTTCGACAAAAAACAAGGGTTAACTGAGGGGAATGGTTGAACAAGTTTGTCCCATTTTCCACCCATAATAATGCTCACGCTCCCAATCTGGGAATGCTAAAACCCTTGATAGTTATAGGTTGTAAAGAGAAAATATTAATGGATAAAACCCTTACACAGCTAGCGGCAGCCGAACAGGCAATGTCTCCTATCTTTTCTAAGATTGACACGCAAGTCAAGAAAAACTTAATACAAATTCTAGAATCTTTTAACTATTATCGCTTAGGGGCTCATCATTTCGCCAGTGTTTCGGGATATGGCCATGGTGATTTGGGACGGCAGGTGCTGGATCAAGTTTTGCCAGGGTGATGGGGCTGAGGCGGCAATTGTCCGGGTTCAGTTTGTATCTGGGACGCATGCGATCGCAGCTGCTCTGTTTGGCGTACTCCGTCCAGGGGATGAGCTGCTCTCGGTAGCTGGCGCCCCCTACGACACCCTTGAGGAAGTGATTGGTCTCAGGGGAGAGGGACAAGGGTCTCTCAAGGAATTTGGTATTGACTATCGTCAGTTAGAACTAACGCCCAAGGGCATGATTGATTGGCAGGCCTTGGCACAGGGCATTGCTCCAAAAACCAGATTGGTGCTGATCCAGCGCTCCTGTGGCTATACTTGGCGACCGAGCCTTAGTCTGGCTGAGATTGGCAGAATTGTGGCGATGGTCAAGGCCCAAAACCCCGAAACAATCTGTTTTGTGGACAATTGCTATGGCGAATTTATAGAAGATCGCGAGCCTCCTGCGGTGGGGGCTGATTTAATCGCCGGTTCTTTAATCAAAAATCCGGGCGGGACGATTGTGACCACAGGGGGGTATATTGCTGGTCGGCAGGATTTGGTGGAGGCCGCCGCTTGTCGACTAACCTCCCCTGGGATTGGCGCTAAGGGGGGAGCGACCTTGGATCAAACTCGCTTGATGTTGCAGGGGTTGTTTTTAGCGCCGCAAATGGTGGGGGAAGCTCTCAAGGGTACTCATTTAATTGCCCATGTTTTTCAATCCTTGGGTTATCCTGTCAATCCTTTGCCTGACGTGCCTCGCCGAGATGTGATTCAAGCGGTGCAATTGGGATCACCACAGAAGCTAATAGCTTTTTGCCGTGCTTTTCAGCAATGGTCGCCCGTAGGTGCTTATCTAGATCCTGTACCCGGTCCGATGCCCGGCTATGAGAGTGATTTGGTGATGGCCGGCGGCACCTTCATTGATGGCAGTACTTCTGAGCTGTCTGCGGATGGACCCTTGCGAGAGCCCTATATTGTTTTTTGCCAAGGGGGAACTCACTGGACCCATGTGGCAATTGCCCTAGAAGCTGCGATCTCAGCCGTTGGCCCAGCTGACCAAAATTAAACACAAGCGGCTCAAGAACAGCCCTCTATTTCTTTTCTCAACTCCTCTGGGTTAAAAGACCTGTTCGACCTCAGAAATTTCGGGAATGGTATCGCGCAACTTGCGCTCTATACCCATCTTGAGAGTCATTGCTGAGCTGGGACAAGAACCACAAGCGCCTTGTAGCCGGAGCCTAACCACAGGACCCTCGACTTCAACCAGCTCTACATTGCCGCCATCTGCCATTAAGTATGGGCGTAGCTCATCGAGAACTGTTTCTACATTGTCGCGATTGAGTTCTAACGTTTGAGACATACTATCACCTGATAAGTAGTGTTGAAGCTGTGCTTCCTATTGTAGCGATGACAGTGACAAGAGGGATCACTTCAAGGCTAAGATTTTATTGACAAGTTATTGCAATAGACCCTAGGGTCTGTTATCTTCAAGCATAGTTAAAGCTATTGATAAAAGATATCAGTAGCTAATACCCTAAACGGAGCTATCATCCTATGCCTGAGACTCAAACTGCTCATCAACCCTTTGGTACGGTAAGCGGGAATCCCGTTGGTCTTGAGCCGGAGATGACGCTACCGATTTGTGAAGGATTAAACATTGCTCTAGCTAGCTTTCAGGCTCTTTATCTCCAGTACCAAAAGCATCATTTTGTGGTTGAAGGGGCTGAATTTTATCCCCTACATCAGTATTTTCAAGAAAGTGCTGATGCAGTTCGAGGTCATGTGCATGAAATAGGTGAACGCCTGAATGGCTTGGGAGGGGTGCCTGTGGCTGATTTTGGCGGCCTTGCTGAACTCTGTGGGTTTACGCCAGAAGCAGCAGGCTGTTTTACCGAACGGCAGATGGTTGAGCATGATTTAACCGCTGAACAAGCTGTGATTTTGTTGTTGCGATCGCAAGCTGCCCAAGCTGAAAGCTTAGGAGATCGAGCCAGCCGCTATCTTTTTGAGAAAATATTGCTCGCGAGTGAAGAACGAGCCTTTCACCTCACCCATTTCCTTGCCAATGATGGCTTATTTGTTGATAAGTAATCTCAGATAAACGTAGATATTTCTATACTAATTAGCCGCTATCTTTAGCACTATCAATGAAGATTGAGGCTAGGGGGGATTGTCTTTCTTTAAGTTGTTTAATTAGGTCTAGATTTGGAGGCCATTAATGCGCCCATCTTGTCATCAATCCATGATCGATTGTCTAGTAAGCAAAGTTTTTCCAGGTGATAGTAGGCGTATTCAGCGCCGCTTACAAGAGCTATCTTTGCATGCCTGGTGTTCTGTAGAGGGTAAGTTACAAATAGAGGTCAACAATGATTTGGAAGTCGCCCAAGTTTGCAGTGTTATACAGCAGTTTGTCGCATCCCGCGCCGAACTGGTCCACTGGCTGGAAAACTGTTGGCAATGCTCATAGCTTGTTTAACTTCTTTAAACCCAAAGCTCTCACTGTAGTGCGTCGTCAGGAGGATGGTTGGACTGACTATTTTATCGGTGAGACTCAGTCAGATAGCAAAGAACGCCAAAGCTTATTAGATGCCGCCACTAAGATGGCCCTGCACTACCGACCAACTCAGCTCAATTATATTCGCCAAATGGCTTGCCCTGGTGACGATATTCCCGCTTACCTCTGGCAGCAACTTCAGCGACAGCGACCTAGCCGCCTTTCCAGCCGTTATTAAGCCTCTATTGTATGAGTAAGGATACTCGCCGCACCAACTTCACCTTGACTGGCCAGTTTATTGCTTATGTACTAGCGGATAACTGTGAAATCAAAGGGATTCGTCTGACAACGACCGAGGGTGAGCGATATATCAAGTTATCTAAGGTCTTACGTCCTATTTCTGCCCAGATTTTACAGCCAGGATCTTGGATTCAAGTGCAGGGTAGCCAAAAAATAGCTCTTAAAACAGGCAAAGCTAAATTTAAGGCCCACTCGATTATTGCCGCCCTGCCAGATAGCGCTGGCTTCACCGATCTTCCTGTTGCACCAGCGGCTAGCGCCCCCCTTCCCCCACCCCAAGACTTGGCCTTGAAACAGGTCGGAAAAATCCGAATTTGTCAGAAATCAAGTTGTCGGAAACGAGGTAGCCAGAGGGTTTTATCTGTGTTGAACTCTGCTATTCGTGATGCTGGGCTAGACCAAGAGATTGAGTTAAGTGAGATGGGATGTGTAGGCAAATGCAAGGCAGGTCCTAATTTGATTGTTTTGCCGGACAAAACCCGCTACACCAAGGTCAAGCCCCAAAATATTCCCAAGATTCTCGAACATCATTTTTAGGACTCTGGTGTGAGGATTCTAGCTTGAAGATTCTGGGGTGATCAGAAATTTCTTCTCTCCTTTCTTTGTGGTGTTGACTTTAGAGCCAACGCCACCCAAGATCATGGCTCCATGGCCTTTATCAATCTCACCTCCCTGTTCTGCTGTTGATTAAGCCTGACCCCTCAACCGCCAACCGGGCAGAATGGTTTGGTGTGGGCGGGCAATCACAAGGGCGTCATCGCCGACGGTCTGAGTAATGGTAGAGCCAGCAGCGACAGTGACATCTGTACCGAGGCTGAGGGGTGCGACCAAAACACTGTTGGCTCCAGTTTTAGTGCGATCGCCAATATAGGTGGGATGCTTATGATAGCCATCATAATTGGCAGTAATAGTGCCAGCGCCAATATTAACCTGATTGCCTAGGGTAGCATTGCCTAGATAAGACAGATGGGCAACTTTGGTACCCTCTCCCAAGCTTGTTTGCTTCAGCTCCACAAAATTACCGATCCGACAAGTTGGACCCACCTGTACTTGACCCCGCAAATGGGCATAGGGGCCAATCTGAGAATGGTCACCCACTTCACTCTCTCTGACCACTGAATATAACAGCCGCACCTGTTCGCCAAGGGTGCTATTTTCGATCAAACTACCAGGGCCGATGTGGCTGCCTGCCCCAATCGAAGTTTTGCCTCTGAGATGGGTCTGCGGTTCAATAATCACCTCAGCCGCGATCTGGACTTGCTCATCAATCGTGATGCTCGCAGGGTCCCTAAGGGTTACTCCTGCTGCCATCCAGTCATCTTTGATTCGAGATTGCAAGATTGTTTCGGCTGTCGCGAGCTGTTTGCGATCGTTGATCCCCATAATTTCTTGCTCATCTGCAACATCCAAAACCGTAACGGGGTCTAGGAAGTTGACCGCATCTGTCAGGTAATATTCTTTTTGGTTATTCTCAGCCTTGAGCTGGGGCAAGATTTGCGCCAAGGCAGACCAGCGAAAACAATAGACACCAGAATTAATGCGCTGATTTTGGCGTTGTTCAGGCGTACAGTCACGATCTTCGATAATGGCTTGTAGATGTAGCCTTTGATCACAAAAAACTCGACCATAGCCTTGGGGATGAGCCAATTGGGCCGTGAGCAGAGTGGCTGCGTTTTGATGTTTTCTATGGGTTTCGAGTAAGCTTCGTAAGGTCTGGGGACGGAGGAGGGGAACATCTCCATTGAGCACTAGTACCTCTCCCTCAAACCCTTGAAGCACAGGCAGAACTTGTTGGACAGCATGGCCAGTGCCCAATTGCTCAAATTGCTCTACAAACTCAAGGCTGCCCCAATCAGCCAACTGGCTACGGACTTGCTCAGCCCCATACCCCACAATCACCAGTTGACGGGAGGGGGATAAATCCACGGTACTCCTGAGCACTCTCTCCACCAAGCTGTGGCTACCCAGTTGATGCAAAACCTTGGGTAGACTTGACTTCATGCGTGTGCCTTTACCCGCCGCTAAAATGACGACCGCTAACATGATTCCTTCCTAGCCAGTTAACACCCACGGAGTATATCGTGCTTCCTCCACAATTGGGACAAAGCAGAGGTGATCAATCTTATAATCTAGGTCAGACCTTCTTTATAGGTATTAACTGTGGCTGTATCCCCTGCCTTGACCACTACGGAGCCGCTCTCTTGGGCTGAACAACCCGATGCCTTGGGTCGGTTTGGACCTTATGGGGGCAAATATGTGCCCGAAACTTTAATGCCAGCCCTAAGCGAGCTAGAAGTCGCCTTTGAGCAATATCGTCATGATCCCGCTTTTTTAGCAGAATTACAGGATCTGTTAGCTAATTATGTGGGACGACCTAGCCCCCTCTATTTTGCTGAGCGCCTGACGGCTCACCATGCTGGCCCTGAGGGGCATGGTCCGCAAATTTATCTCAAGCGTGAGGATCTCAATCATACGGGTGCCCATAAAATCAATAATGCGCTAGGGCAGGTGCTATTAGCCAAGCGGATGGGCAAACAGCGGATCATTGCTGAAACAGGAGCGGGTCAGCATGGGGTGGCGACGGCCACGGTCTGTGCTCGCTTTGGCTTAGATTGCGTGATTTATATGGGCATCCATGATATGGAGCGCCAATCGCTCAATGTCTTTCGGATGCGCCTCTTGGGTGCAGAGGTGTCGCCTGTGGCAGCGGGTACAGGAACCCTTAAGGATGCCACTTCTGAGGCGATTCGAGATTGGGTCACCAATGTGGAAACAACCCATTATATTCTGGGATCTGTGGCGGGTCCCCATCCTTACCCAATGATGGTGCGGGAATTCCATGGGGTGATTGGCCGCGAGACTCGTCGCCAATGCCAGGAAAAATGGCAGGGGTTGCCGGATATCTTGTTGGCCTGCGTGGGGGGTGGATCTAACGCAATGGGTCTATTTCATGAATTTGTTCAGGAGCCTCAAGTGCGGCTGATTGGGGTGGAAGCTGCAGGGGAGGGGGTGCATACCTCTCGCCATGCTGCAACCTTGACCCAAGGGCAGGCTGGTGTTTTACATGGAGCCATGAGCTATTTGCTTCAGGATGAGGATGGTCAGGTGTTAGAAGCCCATTCTATTAGTGCGGGGCTAGATTATCCAGGGGTAGGGCCAGAGCATAGTTTTCTTAAGGATAGTGGCCGCTGTGACTATTACAGCGTGACGGATGCTGAAGCAGTGGCGGCCTTCCAGCGCTTAACGGAGCTGGAAGGCATTATTCCGGCCTTGGAGACAAGTCATGCGATCGCCTATCTAGAAACCCTCTGCCCCCAACTCACAGGCAACCCCCGTCTTGTGATTTGTTGCTCGGGACGCGGGGACAAGGACGTCCAAGCCGTTGCCCAGTATTTGGAGCAGCAATCTCAAGACTAGCAAGGCCCTTCCCCCCTTAATCGGGATAATAACTGGGGCCAGACTAGCAGCGATCTAAATTAATAACAGGTTAAGATGAGGTACTGTTTGTTGAAGGTTCCGGCTTTGTGCCCATTGCCATTGTAGGAATTGTTAGTTTTCTGTCTTGGTTGATCAGCATGGTGGCGGGTGGGGGTAGCCCGCTGGTCTTGATTCCCTTGATCAGCTTTTTTTATGGCTCTCAGGCCGTTGCTCCTGTCATTACCTTAGGTCTACTCCTCGGGAATATTCAACGGCTCTATTATTTCTGGCAAGATATTGACTGGCAAATCACCCTTTGGCAACTTCCTGGTGTTCTCACGGGTTCTGTTCTGGGTGCCTTTATCTTTACCCGTATCCATCTAGAGGGACTCCAGGTTGTGATTGGTCTAGCCCTTTTGCTGATGGTTGCCAATTACTGGTTTGGCAGCCGAGAGCTGACCTTTACCGTTAAACTCTGGTATTTTTTGCCCTTTGGCTTCTGTAATGCCTTAGCCTCAGGTGTCATTGGCAGCACCGGACCAATTATGAACCCCGCCTACTTAAACTATGGTTTGGTCAAGGAAGGTATGATTGCCACTAAGGCTGCCAATATCTTGCTCTGCCATCTGATTAAACTAGCCGCCTATGCTGCCTTCGGGGCCTTAACGAAACCCTATCTGATTTATGGTTTAGTGATTGGTGCTACAGCATTACCTGCTAATTGGTTGGGTCGCTTAATTCTTCGGCAGATGAGCAATGACCTCTTCACAGAAGTGATGTTTGTTTTCATTGCTGTGAGCGGATTACTAATGGTCTGGGAGCAACGTCAGTTCTTGACAGGATTGTGGGCACCTCTAGGCATTGGCTAACCAACGGGCAGCATCTTTAGCATGATAGGTGAGAATCAGATCTGCCCCAGCCCGTTTGAGGCTGGTGAGGGTTTCCATGACAATCCGTTCTTCATCGATCCAGCCTTAAGGGCGGCTGCCTTGACCATTGAATATTCGCCAGAAACGTTATAAGCGGCCACGGGCAAGTTCGAGGCTTGCTTGACTTGCCAAATAATATCCATATAGGCCAAGGCAGGTTTTACCATCAGCATATCTGCCCCTTCGGCAATATCTAGCTCAATTTCTCGCAGGGCTTCTCGGGTATTGGCAGGGTCCATCTGATAGGTGCGGCGATCGCCAAATTGCGGAGCCGAGTCAGCGGCATCCCGGAAGGGACCGTAATAGGCAGAGGCATATTTTGCTGCATACGACAAAATCGGGATCTCCTCAAATCCTTTGGCATCTAGCCCCTTGCGGATAGCCTGCACAAATCCATCCATCATCCCAGAGGGGGCGATAATATCAGCCCCTGCATTGGCCTGGGCAACAGCCGTTTTTATCAGTAATTCTAAGGTGGGGTCATTCAGGACTCGGCCCGTCAGGTCTCCTGTTTCTAAATAACCACAATGGCCATGCTGGGTATATTCACAGAGGCAGGTATCAACAATCACGATTAAATCGGGAAGGGCTGTTTTTACGGCGGTGGCGGCCCGCTGCACAATGCCATGATCATGCCAAGCCCCTGTCGCGTCTGCATCTTTATCGGTGGGAATTCCAAATAAGATAATGGCAGGTATGCCTAGGTCGTAAACCTGCTTAGCTTCTTCGACAATCTTGTCGATGGAGAGTTGATAGACCCCAGGCATGGAAGAGACTTCCTGGCAACCTTATCACCTGGAACGGCAAAGAGGGGATAAATTAAATCTTGGGTGGTGACAACGGTTTCTTGGACCATCCGACGAAGCTGAGGATGCTGACGCAGGCGGCGAGGTCGATGAGTTGGGAACATAGTTTTACCGGTGCAGTGAGGGGCTGAGGGGCTGATTGAAACGGGGTCTTTCCAAAATCTTAGTATAGTTTTTGGCCGGTAAGCGTCCCAATTCTTACACCCTCCGCCATCGGTTTGCTGCATTCCCTTTCCCCGAGGCAGGTACTATAAGGATGGCATTGGATAGAGAGGGGTCCTAGATATGACGGCTCAATTAAGACTAAATTTGGTGGAAGGATCGGTCAGCTTTAGCTTTACAGCTGAAGCAGCCCAAGCGTTCAAGGCTGAAATTACCGCCTTAATGGAGAGTCTCAAAACAGCCGCCAATAAAGTTCCTGGTGAGAAAGTACAACCCCAAAAGTCCATGGAATATCAGTATACCGGCGAGATATTCTTAGAATGCTTTTGCAACCCCAATATCTGGCCCAGTCCCTTTGCGGCCAAGCTGTTGATCACGGTTCGTGATGACCGCATTCGCCTGACGACGGAAGCAGAGTTGACCCGTATCATCGAAGACTTAAATGAATTTATAGAAAATCAGGGCTAAGGAGGCAGCGATGGGGGTGAATTTTCTTGTGCTTGATCGAGAGTTTAGAGTTTTGGTTTAGAGCTTGGGCTTGTTCGACTCAGAAGAATGGCGAGATAAAAGCCTAAGGCCGAAAGGATTATGACTGCGGGGCCGTGAAGGCAGGTCGCTTTCATCATAGATTTCCCCCACTAGCTCCTCAAGGATGTCTTCGAGGGTGACTAGGCCAACAGTACCGCCATACTCATCCACTGCGATCGCTAAATGGAACCGTTGCTGCAGCATTTCCTTAAGCAGATCTTCCACCCGTTTTGTCTCTGGGACATAAATGGGCGGATCCATGGCCTCTGTAACAATCCCGTTCCCTTTGGTTTTGAGGTGATGCACAGCCTGTTTTAAGTGAATGATGCCCACCATTTCATCCTTGGAATCTTCCTGCACCGGAATTCGGGAATAGCCGCTTTCTAAGCAAACATCAATCACATCTTGCATAGTGGCGTCATGGGTGACGGTGCGGATATCAATTCTGGGCTTGACCACTTGGCGAACGATCAGGCTATCCAGCATTAACGCTTTATTGAGTAGCTGGCGTTTTTGCAGATCTAGTTGGCCTCGTCCTCCCAGAATCTCAATCATCAGTTGCAGGTCTTGTAAAGACTCGCCCTGTTGCACTAAGTCACCCTGTACAATCCGAATCACCCCTTGGACAATGGTTTCAAATAGGCGAATAATCGGAAAGAGCAGCACTGACAATCCGTATACAGGTCGCACTACCCACTGAAAGACCAAGAGTGCATTATTGACGGCCAAAGATTTGGGTGTCACTTCCCCAAACAGTAAGATCAAGAAAGTCACGACCGCCGTGGCAATGCCGACACCCGCACCGCCAAACCAGATAACAAACAAATTACTCGTTAAAATAGCCGCAAAATTATTGACCAAGTTATTGCCGACTAGCAAGGTGGTAATAAATCGAGTTCGTTTTTCCAGCACCAACCGATAGACACCATGGGGGTCGCCTTCGCTTTTCATCAAGGCTCTCAGCTTTAGGTTATCTAAGGCTGTAATGGCTGTCTCAGAGCCTGAAAACACTGCCGACAGGACAATCAAAATATGAACAGCCCAAGGTCAAGCCTAATGTCTCCCAGTAAGGGCCTATTTGTCTCAAGCAGTAGCGATGGGGCAAGGAAAGATGGAGGAATCACAAGAGCAAGGATGATGGGCAGTGATGGGACTAATCAAAAGCTTGAGTCTAGGAAAGTCCAGAACGGACTTCCTTGAGGTACATCATATTCTGTCATTCTACGGTTGATGATTCTGGACGCGATCTAACTCAGCATCAGCCCAAGAGATAGGATCCTCAAGGGGCTCGAGATGGGTCATCACATGGGCGCCGGGTAGAGCCTGCATAATCGACTGTTCGAGGGTCTCGCAGAGGGCATGGCCCTTCTGCACTGACCAGTCGCCCGGCACTAAGACATGAAAGGAGACAAAACTACGGGTACCCGCTACTCGAGTTCGCAGGGCATGAAAGTGGATCCCTTGGGCCTGGTATTGGGTCAAGGTGTCTTGAATCACGGCTTGATCGGCGTCGCAGAGCGCGCTATCCATCAAGCCTGACATGCTCTCTCGCAAGAGCTTAAAAGCGACCCAAGCAATATGTAGCGCCACCACAATAGCCATCAGGGGATCAAGGATTAGCCAGCCAGTCATTTTAACCAGCACTAAGCCGCCAATCACGCCTACGGAGGTCCAGACGTCTGTAAGCAGATGATGAGCATCAGCACGTAGGGTGATCGATCGCAGACGTTCTCCTGCCCGCAGTAAAACCATGGCGACGCCGCCATTGATGATCGAGGCAATTATTGACAATCCCATGCCTAGCTCTAGTTGGGTGAGGGGTTGGGGATTGAGTAGGCGGGGAATTGAGGTGAGGCTAATGCTAAGAGCAGCAACAAGAATCAGGAGGCCCTCTAGTCCACTGGAAAAATACTCAGCTTTGGAATGGCCAAAGGTATGTTCTTTGTCGGGAGGTTGGGCAGCAACGGTTAAGGCCCAAAAAGCAGTCAGGGCAGCAACAAGATTGACGCTCGACTCGGCTAAATCAGAGAACAAACCGACGGAGGAGGTGAGCTGATAGGCACCGAACTTCAGCCCCATGGTGATTAGGGCTGCGGCAATGGAGAGGGTGATATAGGCTCGGGCTGAGGATCTACTCATGGCCGTGTTTCACCTGAGTTTGCATACCAAAGGGTCTCAACAGTTTGGGCCATCTCTAGGGCGCAATCGCGATCCACAGAGGGCAATAAGACCGTTACATGACCCAATTTGCGGCCTGGTCGCGACTGGAGCTTGCCATACCAATGAACATGGGCATCGGGCAAGGCAGCCAGGGCCTGCCGCTGGGGTTGATAATCTGCTGAGGCTGATTCAAATCCTAACAAATTCACCATCACAGCGCTTGGCACTTGCAGGGCAGTATCCCCTAGGGGTAGGCCACAGATGGCCCGCAGATGTTGCTCAAACTGAGAGGTCGCACAGGCCTCTAGGCTAAGATGGCCTGAGTTATGGGTTCGAGGCGCAATTTCATTGACCAGTATATTGCCGGCGGCGGTTTGGAAAAACTCCACTCCCAGAATCCCCACCATTTCTAATTTTTCCAAGATTTGAAGGGCGATTTCTTGAATCTGTTGTTGAGGGCCTGGGGCTAGGAGGCTGGGTGCGATCGCCCAATGGCAGATTTGATGGCGCTGATAGGTTTCGACAATCGGAAACAGAGACAATTCCCCAGTGGCGGAACGAGCTGCCATCACAGCTAATTCACGGTTAAAGGGAACAAAGTCTTCTACCATCCAGGTTTGGGGTTTTTCGGCCTCGGGAATCGGCGCTTGCTGCCAGAATTGCTGTAACTGGACTAAGCTTTGACAGATGAAGGTTCCCTGTCCGTCATAGCCATGGCGACGGGCCTTAATCACCACCGGAAAATTCAGTCCCAAGGGCAGTTCAGGTGCTAAGAGCCGATCAAATTTGGGGACAGGAATATCCCAAGCCCTGAGGCTAGATCGTTGATGATATTTATCCAGTAGCGGTGCTAAGCTCGCAAGGTTGGGGCGAAAGCAAACCCCTTGACTAGCCAAGCCACCAAGGGCATCAAGGTCCACAAATTCGTTTTCGAAGGTGATCACCTGGCATTCTGCAGCCAATTGTTGGGTCGCGGTGATATCGGTAATTGGGGAAAGAATGAACTCAGATTTTAAGTCCAGTTTTTGGCGGGTATAAAGGGCTGAGTCTGTGGCCGCAGGAGTTTGAATCCTGAGTTCAAGGCCAAGGTGATGGGCTGCCTCACTGAGCATCCCAGCCAATTGACCTCCTCCCAAGACGCCCACAATTTCAATGGGTAGGGACGGTGCGGCCTCAACTCTAGAAAATCCGTCGGTGGGGAAGGAATTCGCGATCGCAAATTCAGGCATTTTCCTGAGTCCTTATCGATGGATACTACGGTTGTGCAGGCAAGCGTTCAGTATTGCCTGCTGCCACCCAACCCTCAAGGGGCTGCTCCGTCTCAGTTTTCAACTTTTGCCATTTTTGATCAGCAGAGATCTCCAAAACCATCACTGGCTCCTCGTAGGTCAAAACCTTAAGGGTCTCTGCTGTAGCAGCAGGCTGCTTGCGTAGAATCAAGCCATCGGCATAGATAACCACCGCAGCATAGGGATCAGGCTTGACCGGCTTTGCCTGAGCAGAGGGTGAGGTTTGGGGGTCGTTCTCGAACTTCGGTTTTTCGGGAATTCGGGAAAAGCGGTTAAGGTACAGAAAGCTCGCACCCCCTACCAGGGTCCCCACGACCGCCAAACCCAAGAAAATACCAACTAGGAGTTGGATGATTTGAGACGGTTTCATACAGGCATCAACAGGGCAAAGTCGATCAAGTCTTGCAAGTTAAAAAACTTTATGCTCTTGAGAGCATAAACGATTTGGGCCAATTCACCACCCTTCAGTCAGGATTTTGACGTTGACGCTGAATACGCAAACTTAGTGTACTATGCTTGGACGCCAGCCGCGCTTTCCCCGCAGCAGCCCAATCCTGAAGGAACTCAACTTGCTCTTGGGCTGTGCGAGCTAGGGGTACAATCTGGCTAGCTGCTTCTAAAATGTCATCCGTCGTAAAATCTCGGTCCTGGCTAAACCCTAAATGCATCGCTTCAATAAGGCTCTGCTCGATTTCAGCCCCCGAAAAGTCAGGGGTTTCATAGGCCAGACGAGATAAGTCATACTGCCCCAGATTATGGGGACGCAGCCGTTGCAAATGGACAGAAAAAATGGCTGCCCGTTCCTCTGTTGTCGGTAACCCCACAAAGAAAATATCGTCAAACCGACCTTTACGCAGCATTTCTGGAGGTAATGCCTGAATATTATTGGCTGTAGCAACCACAAAAACAGGCGTTGTTTTCTCAGAAAGCCAGGTGATAAAGGTGCCAAAGACCCGACTGGTCGTACCAGAATCACTGCGACCCTCAAACCCTGAAAAGGCTTTATCAATTTCATCAATCCAGAGAATACAAGGCGCTAGGGCCTCGGATAGCTGGATCATTTGCCGAGTACGAGACTCCGATTCCCCCACCAATCCAGCAAATAAACGCCCCACATCCAGGCGGAGGAGGGGCAGATGCCAATGATGGGCAATGGCCTTGGCTGTTAGAGATTTGCCCGTGCCTTGGATGCCAACCAATAATAGCCCCCTTGGATGAGGTAGCCCGTATTGACGAGCCTTCTCCGAAAAGGCTCCCCCACGGCGCAATAACCAGTCCTTGAGGTTATCGAGTCCACCAATATCGGAGATCTCGGCATGGGCGGGATAGAAGTCAAGAATTTGAGTTTGCCGAATGGTTTGTCGCTTTTCCTCGAGGATCAAATCTACATCTTCACTGCTAATCTGGCCATGAGTCGCGATCGCCCGGGACAAGACCCGGCGAATCCGCTCCATGGTCAACCCTTGGCAAGAGCGAGCTAGTTCATCCAGGGTTTTACCCGTCAGGGGATCGGCTGTGGCTGCCAACAGACGCTCTAGTTCTGCTCGAATTTCGCCTAAATCTGGCAGGGGAAAATCAAGAACGTTCAGAACTTCGCTTAAATCATGGGGAATGTTGATCTCATGGGTGAGGAGGATAATATTTTTCGGTTGCGATTTGAGCAGCCGCGCTAGATTGCGGAGTTTGCGAGAGATCGAAACATCTTCCAAAAAGCGATCGAAGTCGCGCAGAATAAAGATTCGGCCGCATTAGAGGGTAATTTTTCTACCAACTCTAGAGCTTGGAGGGGATTGCGCTGGGCAAATCCTGCATCTGTGGGATTGCCTTGATATCCGTCCACAAAATCCCAGTAATAGATAGCCCCGGTTGCCCTGTTGTTTAGCAACATGGGGCAATCATAGTTTCGACACGCTCCTCTTCCGTGGTGGGGATGTAAATCAGTGGGTAGCGGGCGCGCAGTAATAGCTCGAACTCATGACTAAAGCTCATGGCAGTTTCCCCAGAAAATTACCTGACCCAACCCTCCCTATTGCTCTGCCCCTAAAGGAAGTAAGCAGGCTCATGGCCGGGTTTCCATTTAATACTGCAGCCAATACTCGAGTTTTGTTGAGGATTAACAGGCTGATCGGCAAGCACTGCATCCAGAGCTGCCCGGAGGTCTGCACCTGTGACTAAACGGTTATTGCTAGGGCGGCTGTCGTCTAATTGACCTCTGTAGACGAGGCGGCGATCGCGATTGAAAACAAAAAAATCAGGGGTGCAAGCAGCAGTATAGGCGATGGCGGGTTGCTTGTGTTTCGCGTGACAGAGGGCAAATGTAAAGTTGAGGGTTTTGGCCATGATGCGGAGATGTTCGGGGCTATCCTCAGGATGGGTGTCTTGGTTATTGGCACTGATGGCGACTATCCCTACCTCTTGTGGGTGATAATCTTGACCCAGCTGGGCCAGTTGACTTTGTACATGTTTCACAAAGGGACAATGCTGGCAAATAAACATCACCAACAAGGCCTTGGACTCAGCAAAGGTTGCCAAAGAGATCTGCTCACCAGTGACCACCTCAGGAAGCTGGAAATCAGGGGCAGCTGTCCCGAGAGGCAGCATGGTGGAGGCTGTTAAAACCATAGGACTGAATGTTCTGACACAAGAGGCGCTTTCATTATAGTGTTGTGTTTGAGGCAGTGAAGCAAGATCAGTCTACCTTGGAGTTTGGATCCTAGGCTGATGATATCCTGGCCAAGGTTATGCAACTATTGCCTTCCCAAGCTCTTCTTGAGGTCTTTAGAGGACAAGAATCAAAGAGAAAAAATGGGGATCATGCCAGCTATCACAGCATGAAAGGGTCTGTCGCTAACATTTTGCTAGAGGACTTTGGGGCTACGTCTCTGGGACAAGATGTCTTGGCAACTGTGGTCACCTTGAGCTTGGCCTTTGCTTGGCTGCAAATCATGGATGCGATCGCAAACCAAGGCTGGCTCAACCAAAACCTGAGCCGCAAAATCATTCATATTGGCACCGGTCCACTGTTCCTACTCTGC
>JAAUUW010000063.1 GCA_012030735.1 Acaryochloridaceae cyanobacterium SU_2_1 | reverse complement strand
TTTCTGCCACCCTGTCTGCATCCTCATGTCCTCCAAGCTCAGGTTTCGCTCATCGTAGCTGAATATGGACTAACTGCTTAGAACCTCCATCTGGCAATGCCTCCATGACTTAACGTGAAAAGTCAGGATGAGAACGGGGTTGCATACCAATCCCTAGCTGCCCTTCAAGGGCAGAATGTTGCGGGTTCGGCTCCAGAGGCAACGGTGCTACAAGAAGCGATTGCGGTAGGTCGCCCGACGGCTGTTATTAACTCAGGTTTCATTGCCGAACCCGGCACAGGCGTATTCCTAGCTGATGCAGAAAGTCGCGGAGATCGCGAGGGCATTACTGCTCAGATTGTTGAATCCGGTGTCAATGTGATTATGGCTGCGGGTGAAATCGATTACTTACCCATTGGTGCAGTAGGGTTCTTCGGTGAAGAAGGAACCCGAACGGATGGCCGTAACCTCATTGAGGAAGCCGAAGCCATGGGCTACACCGTTGTGTATACTCGTGAGCAATTGGAAAGTCTGCCTGCGGACACCGAGCGTGTATTAGGTATTTTCGCTGCGGATGATACCTATAACGACGTTCCTGAAGGGCTGCTCATTCAAGACGGTTTTGTGGATGAAAACGGTGAGCTGATTACCTACGGTCAGCCACCCATCAATCCCAATCCGCCCACCGTGGCTGAGATGTTGCAAGCAACGCTCAATCTCGATTTGTTTAGCCAAGAAAAAGACGGGTTCTTTATCGTTCTCGAAGAAGAAGGAACCGATAACTTTGGCAACAACAATAATGCCCGTGGTGCGATTGATGCCACCCTCAGAGCCGATGCTGCCATTGGGGTAGCGCGCGATTTTATTGAAAATGTCAACGCTAATACCTTTGTCGTCACTGCTGCTGATAGTGCGGGAGGGGCTTTAGAGGTTGATGATGTTTCTGGGCCAACGGTGGGAACCACCACTACCCAACAACAGTTGGACGCAGCTGGGGAAGACAGTGGCATTACTGTACCTTTAGATGGCACCACTGGCAGTGATACTGCGCCATTTGTGAGTGCTCCTGATCGAAATGGCAATAGTTACGAATTCGGCGTTGCTTTGGGCCGGCTACCAGATTTTGCGGGCAGCATTGTTTCTAAAGCCTACGGCGAAGGAGCAGAACGTTTACCTGCAACCCTTGATAACACAACGATTTATCGGCTGATCTACGAGAGTCTATTTGATGTTCGTCTAGATGCGCCGGAGGGTGTGCCGGACGATCTAACCCCCCGTAAAGCCCCTGACCCCACTGCCGATACTGGCAACGTCATTTTTATTCACCCGGATGGTACCAGCCCTTCCCACTATGCAGCAGCGCGCTTCTCATCCTTGGGGACTGATGGCCGTCTAAATTGGGACCAAATGAGCAATGCGGGTGTGTATTTGGGCCATATCGATGATCGTCTGGTCTCTACCTCGAATGCGGGAGCGGTTGTTCACGCATATGGTGTTAAACCTTTTGCAGGCAGCTACGGGTTTGATGCGCCCGCTGATCAAGGGGGACAAGAAATTATTGCGCTTTCGGGTCAAAACGCCACGATTGCGCAACAGGCTCAGGCTGCAGGTAAAGCCGTCGGCATCATTAACTCCGGCTTCATTGCTGAGCCAGGCACGGGTGTCTTTTTAGCTGATGTAGACAACCGGGGCGAGACGGAGGCCATCACTGCTGAAATCCTAGATCAACGGCCAGATGTGATTCTCGGGGCTGGTGAAACGGATTATTTACCTGTTGGTACGGTGGGCTTTTTCGGGGAAGAAGGAACCCGAACGGATGGCCGTAATCTCATCGAAGAAGCCGAAGCAGCGGGTTATGAAGTTGTTTTCACCCGTGACGAACTGTTAGCAGTTGATCCTACTAAGACTGATCGCTTGCTGGGTATTTTTGCTGCAGAAGATACCTATAACGACTTTTTTTGAGGATGAGCTGCGACGAGATGGTTTAGTTGATGAAATGGTGATCTGATCCTTTATGGTCAGCCACCCCTCAACCCCAATCCACCTACTGTGGCTGAGATGCTGGAGGTGGCACTGCCAATTCTTAATCGTGACCCTGATGGTTTCTTCTTAGCCTTGGAAGAGGAAGGAACAGACAACTTCGGCAACAGTAACAATGCTGCCGGTACTATCGAAGCTGCCCTGCGGGCGGATGAGGCAATCGGTGTTGCCCTTGATTTTGTTGACAATGTTGATCCCAACACCTTAGTCATCACGGCTGCAGATTCTGATGCAGGTGGCTTGGAAGTTGTCGATGTGCCGATTAGTGGCTTTGGTCTGGATCCAGCAGATCCAGCTTCAGGGTTTACACTTCGGACTCAAGCTCAATTAGCAGCTTTTGGTGATGACGCCGACGGAACGCTTGTTCAGGTCGACGATATTGACGGCAGCAATGACGTACCTGGCTTCAGCACTGATGTTTTCGACGCTTTTACCACAGGCGCTCCCGATGCTGATGGTGATGTGTTTGACTTCGGTGTTGCCTGGGCTACTCGCTCTGATGTGAATGGTGGTATCGTCTCTAAAACCTATGGTCTAAATGCTGAGCTGCTACCTGCCACAACAGACAATACTGATATCTATCGCGTTATGTATCAGACCCTCTTTGGGGTCGCTCCTGAAGAGGTAGGCAATAGTGAGTTAGAAGGATTTGCATCTCTCCCCGCTGACACTTTTGCCGAGGGTCCTCCAGCAGGGGGTGATAACGGAGAAGGAGAACCCATTGATGCCAATGGTCGCACAGGACCTTTCGATGGCCAACCCGTACAGGGTTTTAGCGGCGTTCAGTTTGCTGATGGTGATGGCAGTTTTTGGTTCCTCTCTGATAACGGTTTTGGTGGCAAAACCAACAGCTCCGATTATTTACTGCGCCTCTATAAGGTTGATCCTAATTTTGCAGGCTCAGAAGGCGGTGATGGGTCCGTTGAAGTTGAAGACTTTATTCAACTTTCTGATCCTAATCACCTGATTTCCTTTGATATACAGAATGAAGAAACCAGTGAGCGTTACTTAACCGGGTCTGATTTTGATATCGAGTCCTTTGTTATTGATGCCAATGGCGACATTTGTTATTGATGCCAATGGCGACATTTGGGTGGGTGAAGAGTTTGGACCTTACTTACTACATTTCAATAGCGACGGTGAGTTAGTTGATGCGCCCACTGCTACTCCCAATCCCGTTGAACTGAAGACTCTTAATGGTCAAGATCCATTGGTCATTGGCCATCGAGGCGCGAGTGGTATTTTACCAGAGCATACCCTAGAAGCTTATGCAACAGCTATTGCTCAAGGTGCGGACTTCATTGAGCCTGATTTGGTCATCACCAAAGATGGCGTTCTCATCGCTCGCCATGAGCCACTTTTGGATGACACCACCAACGTAGCCAAGATCTTTGGCCCAGACCGAAAGTCCACAAAGATGCTGGATGGGGTCGAAACCACGGGCTATTTTGCTGAAGACTTCACCTTGGCAGAGATCAAGATGCTTCGTGCGGTTCAGTCTCGCGATTTCCGCCCTCAAGACTTCAATGGTGCCTTCGGGATTCCCACTTTTCAAGAAGTAATTGAGCTAGTTCAAGAAGTAGAAGCCCAGACGGGTAAAGTTGTGGGGATCTACCCAGAAACAAAGCATCCTACCTTCTTCGATTTGCAAGGGCTTTCCCTTGAGGAACCGCTAATTGTCACGTTAAAGGCAACTGGCTTTACGGATCCAAATCGACTCTTTATCCAATCCTTTGAGTTCCAAAATTTGATTGAACTTCAAGGCATGTTGGATGCAGTGGGGCTAGGTGATATTCCCCTAGTGCAGCTCTATGGGGATACGACTACTAGTGCTAGTCCAGGGGATGGATTTTCTGTACCCTACGATATCCGCTATAACGTGGAACAAGGTAACGACTTAGCGACCATCTATGGGCAAGACTTCTTGGATGCCGCTGAAAATGTCCTTTCAGAGAACACTCTTTACAGTGATCTAGATAATCCTGAAATTCTCCAAGTCATCAGCGAGAAGTATGCCGAGGGGGCTGGCCCTTGGAAGAACAACTTTCTGCTGCGGGAAGCCCTCGATACCCCAGTCGATGGTAATGGTGATGGCGTTGCCGAAATCACTACCCAGCTCACAGGCGAAGTCACCTCCTTTGTGAATGATGCCCAGGCGGCGGGCCTACAAGTTCATCCCTATACCTTGCGGAATGAAGAGCGCTTTTTGACCTGAATGCTGATGGTACTCCCCAAACCCTGAGCAAGAAATTGAGCAGCTCATTAACATCGGTGTCGATGGCTTCTTTACTGATTTCCCAGGAACTGCAGATGCAGTCCGAGATCAAATAGTGGTCGATGTGGTTCGCTCACCTGACAATCCTGAAGTTCTTGCTGGTGATCAGGTTTCTAACCTGCCTCGCTCTCGTGGTTTTGAAGGTATGGCCATCAGCCCTGATCGAATGACCCTTTATCCTTTGCTGGAGGGAACCGTTGAGGGCGATCCGGAAGGTTCCTTAAGGATCTATGAGTTTGATGTGGCTGCTCGCGAATATCAAGGCCTAGTGGGTCGGTATCAGCTTGAAGATCCGAGTCATGCTATTGGCGATTTTACTGTCATTAACCAGAATGAATATCTAGTGATTGAGCGAGATGGCGGTCAAGGGGAGACGGCGGAGTTCAAGCAAATCTTTAAGGTCGACTTGTCTAAGGTGGATGCCCATGGCTTTGTCCATAAGGAAGAATTGGTAGATCTTCTGGATATCCGTGACCCCAATGATTTCAATGGAGATGGTAAGACTGCCTTCGACTTTCCCTTCGTCACCATTGAAAATCTGCTAGTGGTTGACGAAAACACAATTTTGGTGGCTAACGACAATAACTACCCCTTCTCTGTGGGTCGTGGCCCTGACATCGACAACACTGAAATCATTCAAATCAAGCTCAATAAGGCTTTGGATCTTGATCCTCGGGTGGGCTTAGCGGGTCTAGATCGAGTTGGATTGAGTGGCAGTCAGTTTGACACTGTGGAACCAGCGCAAATGGTTGGTCTAGAAGGCTATACCGTTGATCCTGTGTTTACTATTGGTGAAACCTATGGAGGGTATACACCACCAGGAATTCTGGATGGTCTAGGTGCTTATGAACTGAATGGAGAGACTGTCCGCATTTTAGCTAACCATGAATTGGTTAGTTCTGATGGCTATGGGTATGAGCTGGCTAATGGCACTCAGCTTACTGGTGCGAGAGTTAGTTTCTTTGATATTGATAAGGAGAGCCGTACCCTTGTTAATACAGGCTTAGCCTATGACACCATTATCAATCGTGCTGGTGAGGTGGTTGACGAAGCCTCTGATCTGGAATTTGCAGGTATCAATCGTCTCTGCTCTGCTCATTATATTGAAGCTGAGCAATTTGGAGAGGGTCGAGGATTGGCCGATGCCTTGTACTTTACAGGGGAAGAAGATGAGGGGGGAACTGAATTTGTACTGGACCCTGCCACTAATACCCTCCATGCCGTACCTTGGATGGGACGGGCTGCTTGGGAGAATGTTACCGAGTTAGATACGGGTAGCACGGATACTGTGGCTTTCTTAATTGGTGATGATCGCGGTGGTGCTCCTCTTTTGATGTATGTCGGCACCAAAGATACCAGTGAGGGTGCTGGCCTGCTGGAGCGTAATGGCCTGGTAGACGGCAAACTCTATGCTTGGGCGACTGACAGTGGCGAATTAACCCCTGAAGAATTTAATGGAACTTTCGAAAGCCGTTCTGGTAGTTGGGTCGAAATTAATATTTATGACTCTAGCCAAGCGGGATCAGCCCTTGATGCCGATGGCGATGGTGAGATTCAGGATGAATTGGGCTACGACAGTCAGGGCTTTGCGACACAAGCTCAACAAGATGCCCTAGTTGAGGAAGCTGGAGCTTTCCAGTTTTCTCGCCCAGAGGATGTTGCCACCAATCCTGAGGATGGAACTCAAGCCGTATTAGTATCCACAGGACGGGATAGCCTCTTTCCCTCTGATAGTTGGGGGACCACCTATATTATCGACACAGATTTTGCTGCAGACGGCACACCTGTCACAGCTGAAGTCCGTGCTATCTATGATGGCGATGATTCTGGTGACGGTCAATTTTCAGGGTCTGATTTTGGCTTGCGCAGCCCTGACAATCTAGATTGGAGCGATGATGGCAATATCTATATCCAAGAGGATCGTTCCTTTAGTGGGTTTGGCTTAGAGTCGGGTGAAGAAGCTTCAATTTGGAAGCTGGATCCTGACTCCGGTGCTTTGAACCGCATTGCCCAAATAGATCGCTCTTCTGTTCCATTGGGCCAAACTGATGACAACCCCACAGAAATTGGCAATTGGGAATCTTCGGGTATTTTGGATGTGTCAGAGCTGTTTGGTGAAGACTCTGGCAATTTGTTCATCTTTGATGTGCAAGCCCATAGCCTAAGGGATGGCGTGATTGAAGATGCCAATTTGGTGCAGGGGGGGCAGCTTGCCTTCTTAGAAGCGCCAGCAGAGGATCAAGGAGAAGAGCCAAAAATCATTCAAGGGGATCGTGGCGATGATATCCAAAGGGGGGGTAAAGGTGATGATCTTCTGATTGGGCGTGGTGGTGATGATGTCCAAGAGGGTGGCCGCGGCGATGATACCTTACTGGGCGGTCGTGGGGACGACTTCCTCAACGGTGGTCGCGGCGATGATGTCTTGCTCGGTGGTGGTGGCAATGACTTTCTAAGAGGTGGATTTGGCAATGATTTTCTCGCCGCGGCCGCGGAGTTGATGCCTTTGTGTTAGCAGCGGGTGAAGGGACGGATCAGGTAACCGATTTCAACTTTGAGGATGTTCTAGCTTTGTTAGGAGGACTCACCTTTGAGCAATTAAGCATTGTTCAAGGCGTGGGTGGGCAAGCTCAAGATACGCTGATCTCTTTGACGGATGCGGAGGATGTCTTGGCTATTTTGAAGGGTGTCCAAGCGGACACGATCGCTAGCACGGCCTTTCGCTCTATGTCGGTCTAAGCTCGATTGCCGATGGTAAGGATGGTTTGTGCTATCCGAATAGGCGACTGAATCAACGACGAGAGGTGTTTCTTGGAATTCACCTCTCGTTTTTCTTTAACGGATGAGCCAATCTCTAAGATATTCCTTGCACTGCCTGAGATTATTTGTGATCGCACCAACGAGCCAAGCCAATCCCCACCAACACAATCATGCCCCCTAACCCTTGATTGGGGCTGAGATGCTCCTCAAAAAACCACCAGGCTAACATCGTGGCAATCACGGGTTGCAAGAGCAAACCGATAGAGGCAAAGGCAGAGGGCAAGTGAGCGAGGGCATACATAATTAAACTTTGGCCCACCACCTGAGAAATAACAGCCAAACCTACCACCACCCACCATCCCCAGATTGTCTGCGGCCAAAGGCTCTCCCCCGACAAGAGCGCTATCCCCAACAAAATCACGGCCCCTACCGTGGCACTCGCCGTGGCAATCTTCACCGTGGACATCGAGAGACGCAACTGGGAGACCACTAAGATATAGCCTGCATAGAAAAGACCCGCCAGCAACCCCAAGCCATCCCCGATGAGGCGCTCTGGATTCAGGCTAAAGCTGGCACTGACCAGTAAGGTTGCTCCGCAGAGCACCAGTGCGATCGCCCCTAAAACCAATGCGAAAATCGCTCCCCTAAAAACAACCATCCGCCCAGGACAACAAAAATAGGTGCAAAATTAGCTAATAAAGTGGCATTGGCAACAGAGGTAAAATGCAAAGACCAGTGCCAGACTGCCAAATCAGCCGCAAAAAAAATCCCCGCACTCAGCAACAGAAATCTAGACCCCCGTGCCTGAACTACATCTGGAATCACAGGGGGTACAGCGCCATAGGATAGCCTCAGCCATAGACCGAGAATTGGCGCTGCCAAACCCAACCGATAAAAAGCTGTAGCACTCGGAGCCAACTCACTGAAACGCACGAGAATCGGTGCGAAGCCAATGCTTGCTGCCCCGAGCAACAATGCCGCCAGAGCCCAACGGTTGGGTTTAATGACGGTCATAATCTGGGAGTACTCATTGGTTGATACAAAGGTTGTTACTTTCTGCCAGGAACCAGTAAAATTAAGTCTACATAACTAGCGAGAACGCCCTCTAACCCAAATCTATGTTTGCTCTCAAAGGCTACGAATATCTATTAGGCTTTTTACTCATCTGTAGCTTGGTTCCCGCCTTGGCCCTTGCGGCCTCTAAGGTACTGCGGCCCAGTAGCCAGGGTGCCGTTCGCAGAACCACCTATGGAGTCGGGGATGGAACCGGTGGGGGGTGCCTGGATTCAATTTAATATTCGCTATTATATGTTTGCCCTTGTATTCGTGATTTTTGATGTAGAAACAGTGTTTCTCTATCCCTGGGCTGTCGCTTTTCACCAACTGGGAGTACTCGCCTTTATC
The DNA here is from genome assembly GCA_012030735.1 of Acaryochloridaceae cyanobacterium SU_2_1. Taxonomy (GTDB): domain Bacteria; phylum Cyanobacteriota; class Cyanobacteriia; order Thermosynechococcales; family Thermosynechococcaceae; genus Acaryochloris. The sequence continues at coordinate 9,230 of JAAUUW010000063.1, read as the reverse complement.
GAAGCCTTGATCTTTATTGCCATCCTGATTGTGGGCCTAGTCTACGCCTGGCGCAAAGGCGCCTTGGAATGGTCTTAAAGTTTCAATATTTTGTTAGTTTGACGGTACATTTTACCTAAAGGAGCTTATCTCAGGTGGCTGAAACCTCTCCAGATTCAACCTCAGAAGAACAAATCGAAGAAACAGCAGCCCTTCTCGAAGCAGGCCCCATCTCGAAGCAGCTAGCCCAGGCAGGCCATCCCCATGAATTTTTAGGGGTTGACCACCTAGGGGTGGAAATGATTAAGGTAGAAGCCGATCAGCTCTTAGCCTTGGCAACAGCTCTTTTAGCCTCAGGCTACAACTACCTGCAATGCCAAGGCGGCTATGATGTTGGCCCTGGCCAAGACCTCGTGAGCATGTATCACTTGATCAAATTAAGTGACGAAGCCCAGCAAGATTTAGAAGAACTGCGGATCAAGGTTTTTCTACCTCGGGAAAATCCTAGGCTACCGTCCCTATATTGGATCTGGAAAGCATCTGATTGGCAAGAACGCGAGTCTTACGATATGTATGGCATTGTGTACGAAGGCCATCCTTGCTTAAAACGTTTATTAATGCCTGAAGATTGGGTTGGCTGGCCCCTGCGTAAAGACTATATCAGTCCAGATTTCTATGAGCTACAAGATGCCTATTGAGGATCTTAGGGCAAGGAATCTGGGGATGATCTGGAGATCAAGCTGAATCGCGGCGATGAGTAACCCAGGTGCAACCACTCACTTCCTGCATAGCCTTAATCGCCTTGATCACTTCCGTCAGGGGATGGCAGCGCGTCTCAGCAATATTGCCCTCACCCTAGAGCAAACTGAACAAGCGGAAAAAATCGCCTCCGGCCCTCTCTATTTGCAGCAAGAGATCACGGATTTGCGAGCCACTAGCCAGAGGCTAGAGCAAGGGGTCTTTCGCCTCTTAGTTTTAGGTGATATGAAGCGAGGGAAAAGCACCTTCCTCAATGCTCTAATCGGCGAGAATTTACTTCCCAGTGATGTCAATCCTTGCACAGCAGTGCTGACCGTTTTGCAATATGGGTCTGACAAAAGGGTTACCGTTCATTATAGGGGGGGTAAAACGCCCGAACAGCTTGATTTCAGTGATTTCAAGCTTCGCTACACCATTAATTCTGCTGAGGCGAAACAACTAGAACAACAGGGGCAAAGGGCCTTTCCCGAGGTGAGCCATGCGGTGATTACCTATCCCTTACCTTTGCTAGAGAGGGGGGTTGAAATTGTTGATAGCCCTGGCTTAAATGACACTGAAGCCCGCAATCAGTTGTCCCTAGGGTTTATTCAAAATTGTCATGTCATTCTGTTTGTCTTAACTGCGACTCAGCTCTGCACCTTAGCGGAGCGGCGTTATCTTGATCACTATATTAAGGGTCGAGGACTCTCAGTCTTCTTTTTAATCAATGCCTGGGACCAAATTCAAGAGAGCCTCCTGGATCCAGAGGATCCTGTCGAACTGGCAGCAGCGACCCAAAAATTGCATCGAGTCTTGCGAGCCAACTTGCAAGATTATTGTCAAGTGGATGGTTTTGACCTCTATGATCAACGGGTTTTTCCTGTCTCGGCGCTACAAGCGCTTCGTCAGCGATTGCGAGATCCAGAGGCTTCCTTAGATCAGACAGGCTTTCCGCCCTTTTTAGCAGCCTTAAACACCTTCCTGACCCAAGAACGAGGCGTGGCTGAGCTTCGACAGGCACGGAACTTGGCGCGCCAAGTTCTGCATCATACGCGAGAGGCCACGGCTCGACGGATTCCTCTACTAGATCAAGATCTGGCTGAGTTGAAACAGCGGATTGCCGATGTTGAGCCAGAGTTTCTGGCCTTAACCCAAATTGGAAATCAGTTGAAACAAGACATCGAAAACCTGCGAGATCTAAAATCGCGAACCCTTGCTGAGTCCTTCCGCAGTTATGTCTTGGCGATGGCCACAACCTTTGACCAAGAGTTTTTGCCTTATCAGCCCCCTGACTTAGAGCTTCTAGATTTATTGAATCCAGATCATCGGCAGCGGTTTAATCTTGCCTTTCAAGCAGCCTTTGAGCAATATGTTAACGATCAATTTGCAGTCTGGACAAGGACGGCCCAAGGGGATTTGCAGCAGGCCTTTCAGCAACTTGCCCAGAGGGCTCAACGGTACGGTTCATCCTATCAGGTCGTCACTGACCGCATTGCCGAAGCCCTTACTGGTCAGACCCTGCCACGAGATCCTTTGAAGGATGGGTCAGCGGATGACTCGCCCGGTTGGGCTCAATGGGCCATGGGTTTATTGTCACTGAAAACGGGTCATCTATCCAGCGCTGCCCCGGCTATGACTGGGTTTGATTTTCAGGCTGGGCTACTCAACTTGTTTACCTCGCTGGGGATATCGATGTTGGCCTCATCTATTTTTGGGGTCATTTTAGGGCCGGTGACCTTGGCCTTGCTTGGGCTAGGCATTGGTGCGCTGCAAGCAGATTATGCTCGCAAACAACTGACTCAGGTCACTAAAGGTGAATTTGTTAAGGTCTTACCTCAAATCGCCCAGGAGCAGTATCAACCCATTTATAATGCGGTTCAAGACTGTTTTGATACCTATAAACAAGAGGTGATGCAACGCCTTAACCAAGACATTCAAGGGCGTCAAGCGGAATTGGCTGAGCTGCTTAAACACAGAACTGCGCGGGAAATTGATTATCATACCGAGGTCTCTCGTCTGCGTATTCTAGAAGCACAAGTTGCCTCAGACTGTGAAGTGATAGAGCAACTGTATCAAACTCTTTTGGAGACAGTTTAGTCAAATTAGTCAGTTTAGTTGAACGAGTTGGATTGTGGATAGATTGCGTCTAAGAAGCTGAGGCTTCTGGCTTAGCTGGGGCTAGGGATCTTTCTGTCTGGTCTTTGCAGTTAGGCTCTTTACCCCCCCTATCGGGAGATGATTATGCCCAAGTTAACGGAACCAAAGGTTGCTCTAGTGACAGGTGCCTCGGCAGGCATTGGTAAGGCTATTGTTCGGCAGCTACTCAAGGAGGGCTGGCGGGTCTACGGGGCGGCGCGCCGCGTGGAGAATATGGTTGATCTTGCGACTGAGGGTGCGAATGTTTTAGCCTTGGATGTCACGGATGAGCAAGGAATGCAACAGGCTGTGCAGGATTTGCTTGCGGCGGAGGGGAAGATTGATGCCTTGGTCAATAATGCCGGCTATGGTTCTTATGGGGCGATTGAGGATGTGCCGATGGCCGAGGCTAGACGCCAGTTTGAGGTGAATGTTTTTGGGTTGGTTCGCCTCTGTCAACTGGTGTTACCCGCGATGCGAGGGGCTGGCTCGGGAACCATTGTTAATATTAGTTCCATGGGGGGCCGTATTTGGACACCCATTGGGGGATGGTACCATGCTACTAAGCATGCAGTAGAGGTCTTGTCTGATGCACTGCGGGTGGAAACCCGGCCCTTTGGGATTCGAGTGGTGGTGGTGCAACCGGGGATAATTGCTAGTGAATGGTCTGGAATTGCGGCTCGGCCCCTAGAGGATGCCTCGCGGGAATCGGTATATCACTTCTTGACGGAGCCGATGGCGCGGGTGCTGAGAGATGATTCGCAGGCTGCGAGCCCAGAGGTGGTGGCTAAGGCTGTCTCTAAGGCTGTGAATAGCCGTAATCCCCGGCGGCGATATGCAACGCCAATGGATGCTAAGGTTTTGATCTTTATGCACTGGCTATTGCCAGACTGGGCCTGGGAGCTTTTGTTAGCTCGTACCTTGAGGTAAGAGAGATATGGCTCAAGATGTTCTAGCTGGTGGGATTGTTGCCGATGCCGAAGACTATCCGGATCACGGTGAAGTTGTTTGCAGCTTATCAAGAGGTTGTTGGCCTGCCGGAGCTGACTATTGATCTGCCTGCTGGGTCAAGGGTTGCTAGTGTGGGGGATTATTTGAGATCGCACTATCCCGCCTTAACTCCTCTCCAGTCGGTGACTCAGTTTGGTGTCAACTTAGAGTTTGTCAGCCCTGATCGGGTTTTGCAAGCGGGAGATGAGGTGGTGCTGATTCCTCCAGTTAGTGGAGGATAACAGCAATTCTTGTTCTTGGGCAAGTCGCTCTAGGCTAGGCTGGCAGCGGCTCGCTTAAAGGCTTCGTCTAGGACTTCGGAGAGGGTGGGATGGGTATGTACCAAATGAGAGAGGGCTTGGACGGTTTGGCCCTGGGCGATCGCATTGGACACTTCATGGATCAAATCTGCCGCATGGATGCCAATAATATGACCCCCCAAAATCTCGCCCGTATCCTCACGAAAATGAGCTTAGCTAGACCATCAGCCTCACTCTCAGCTAGCGCTTTAGAGTTGGCCTTAAAGTAAGACCGCACGGTTTTGATTTTAAAACCGCCTGCCTCAGCGACCTCCTGGGCTTGGGGTTCTGTTAAACCCACAAAGCTAATTTCAGGATGGGTAAAGGCCGCCGCCGGAATGCTGCGATAGTTGACCGTGCGGGGGCGATCGCAAATATTCTCAACCACCACTACCCCTTGGGCAGAAGCCGCATGGGCCAACATCATCTTGCCCGTGGCATCACCAATGGCATAGAGATGGGGAACCGGTTGATCTTGGCTCAGCACCTCCATTCGATCATTAACAGGAATAAACCCCCGCCTATCCGTAGTCACATTCACCGATTCCAACCCCAGATTTTTCGTTGCTGGAATTCGCCCTGTCGCCACTAAGCAGGCATCCACCTCCAAAACCTCCACCACTTCCTTGGTCTTGACATCAGCCAACTCAATCACCACAGGAGAACCCGGTGTGACCTGCTTGGCTAAGCGACCCGCATGGGTTTCAATATCGCGGGGGTCAATCAAGACCCGCTTCGCAATTTTGGCAATATCGGGGTCAAAGGTGGGCATCAATTGATCTAAGGCTTCAATAATGGTAACTTCACTACCCAAGGCGGTATAGACATCGGCAAATTCCAGCCCAATGTACCCACTGCCAATAATCGCCACCCAATCCGGCAACCAGGATAACTGAATGGCATGATCACTGGTAAACACTGTTTTGCCGTCTATTTCAATGCCTGGGGGCACCCAAGGGATGGAGCCACTCGCAATAATGATGTCGCGGGCTGTAACCACCTGTTCGCCAGCATCAGACTTAACCACTACCTTCTGATTGCCCATCACCTTGCCCCAGCCTGACAAAATTTCCACCTTGAGGCGAGTCAAACTGTTGGTTAAATTGCCCCGCAGGGTATCCACCAACTGCTCCGCATGGGCTGCAATTTGGCCGCGATCAAAATCAACTTGACCCAGTTGAATGCCCAAGGACCGCAAATGATGCTGATCGCGCAGTTCCCTTACCCGCCCAGAAGCTGCTAACAATGCCTTAGAGGGAATACAGCCCCGGTTGACACAAGTACCGCCCATCTCGGCAGCTTCAATAATGGCTGTTTTTAGGCCAGAGTCAATGGCATGTAAGGCAGCGCCATGGCCGCCTACACCAGCGCCAATAATGACTAAGTCATAATCAAATTCTTGGGTCACAGTATTCTCCAGAGCAAGGTCGCCTTACAAATTACTTGACGGGCCAGTTTATCTAGCCAGTTTACCTTGTCTATTGTTCACTGGTGAATAGCTTATAGCAAGTGATGCTGTTCCAGAAAAGGTTGCCTCCTAATGCTTGGTGGCAACGGATGCCGCTAGACGGTTGTGTCGCAAAAATGGGGTCTTGGCAGAGAGTCAGTGGTCAATTGAGAGACTTTTTCCTTTTCTCTGTCATTAATGAAAACTGCTGATCGCTCAACACAGCACGGCGAATATTGAAAGGGTAGGAAGCGATGAACATGATCTGCCAAGGTCCGATCAAACCTGTGGGTAGAGGGGAGGTCATGGGCCAGAAAATCGCCGTAGACAAGGATGACAATGGATGGTGTTCTTGTTCAGGATTTCAGTTGCCCATGCGGTAGGCGTTTGATGTCTGCGCAGAGGAAGGCAGATCCTATGACCTCTCAGCCTGAGATCGCAAGAACTCCAGCATCTCAAGCGTCAAAGGATGGTCAGATAAGCCATCGGTTTGATTTGCATCGAGAGCCTGACTCAAACAAGCCATAAAATTCCCTAAGACCGTTTGGGTGTTCGGGTGCTCCTTACCCAGACGTGGAATAACAATCGCCAACGCTTGCACATACAGCGGTTCCGCATCGCTGTAACGACCCTGGGAATCGTAGAGTAGCGCGAGGTTATTGAGACTGGTCGCCACATCGGGATGCTCCTCTCCAAAACTATTTTTGGCCTGAATGAGACAACTGTGATACCAAGGTTCAGCAAGTCCATAATTACCCTGCCCTTGATGAAAACGACCAATACCTAAATATGGCCATATCCAATCCTCCTTCGGTAGTTCCTCCTTCCATGAGTTACAAACTTCCTCTAGATGAGCGATTGCACCTCTAACCTGCTCAATTTGGGTAATCGTTGGCCTCTGATCGATGGACTGAGCCACTTCAACCATCGTCTGACAAAAGTATTGCTTAAGCGATCGCCCTTCCTCCGGTCTTCTCTCGAGCTGAATACGAAAATACTCCTGCACAATTTGATGGAGTTGATAGGTGCCCTGCCCCACCCTTTTGAGCAGATGCCGACGAATCAAACCTTCATCTCGAACATCCTCAAGGTCATCAGTGTTTGCGCCTGAAAGGGATTTTTCGACAAGGGTCCAAGGAATCGGTGAGATGGCAAACATCCCCAGCAAGCAAGCGAGTTCTTGTGCAGCCTCGCTGAGTTCAACCCAGCTCAACTCCAGGGCTGCCACTACTCCCAATTGAGCAGTCATCCCCGAGCCTTTTTGGGTAAAAGCCTTGGCTGTTAAACCCGTCTGCGCTAGGCTGTCCAGCAGATTCTGTAGGGACCAGTCAGGTTTGCTGGCAAGATAATGCCCTAACAGCTCTAACCCGAGAGGCAGATTCCCAACCCATGCACACAATGCTTCTGCTTCAGATCGTTCAGCTTCAATGCGCTCGGCACCCACAAAGGTTTGCAGCAATGCGATCGCACTTTCATCACCTAACTCTTCAAGCGGAATTGCGGTGACTGACTGGCCCAGGTTTAAGCGAGTCGTGATTAGGACTTTGAAGCGGGGGTTGGATGGCGGTAGGTATGGTTCGACTGCATCAAATCAGTGACATCATCGAGAATGACGAGGACATCGCCATCTTGCCATTGCGCCCAACAATAGCTCACCTGCTGTTGTTCATTGAGTCCATCTGGGATAGTAAGCCCCAAGTTGGTTTTGGCAAATCCAGTTATCTCAGTGGTGATGTCTTGGCCCCTGGCCCTCAACCAACAGATTCCACCTGGGTATTGCTGCTGCTGGTACTGTGCGATCGCATACTGCAAAGCCAGCTCTGTTTTGCCAATGCCCCCCATCCCCTGAACTGCTGTTATGGCAATGCGATCACTGCTCTGGAGCTGCTCGTGGAGTTTTCGGAGCTTTTCATCCCGACCGATAAACTCCTTTACTCCGCTGCGGGGGAGATTGTTGGGAACAGAACTGTCTACCGGCTTTGGCCTTGGTGATTTATCGCCCTCAACCCTTGGTTCTGGTTCAGGTTGAGGACTCTCTACTTTTTTGTCAGGGACTCCACTGCTGTACGAATGCCTTTCACCACATCTAGGAACGCACTATCGAGATCGCTCCATTGGGTTACAGGCTTGCCATCATTAGGCAACGCTTTTAGCTTGCTGAATGGTGAGTCTTTCCAATCAGTGGGTCGCAGAATTACCGGAATGACCCTAGCGGTTCCGGCATCATGACGCGCGATCGCCCGTTGCATTTCGATGTCATAGCAATAATCCGAAGCCATGAAGTCGGGACTAATCAGCAACAGAATAATCTGAGCCGATTCAAGTTGTTGTTTGATGTGTGTGTCCCATTCTTCTCCCCCTTCAATCGCCCGATCGCTCCAAGCATTGATTTTCTGTTGCCGTTTAAGATTGGCCAAGTGCGTCATAAATGCAGTCTTGAGTTCATCGTCTCGATGGGAGTAGGAAATGAAAACTTTAATCGGGTCGATAGGGCTTGACTGGGCTGGTGGAGGCATCGGGTTGGGCGCATTATTATTGGCGACATTTATATTTGAAGTGATTTCCATTCCTTGGATAGGAATTCCTAATATTTCTCTCAATTAATCTCGATAGATGGTTAAAGCCATCAAATGAACCTTCTAGAATTAATTTAATGCTTCCCACCTCAACCTTAATGAGAGTTAGTGATGAGTCTTCTATCAAAGTTTGAAGATGGGAAAAAGTTGCATTGATGCGATGCCTATCGATCCTCAATAGTTCCAGTATAGAACAAACTCATAACGTACTTTTTTATTCACAGAAGGCTTTTTTAGTAGCACCGGCGTCAAATGTTCCTCAATCCCCTCCATCCGAATGGCCGAGCATCCCAGCTTGAAGGCAGATTCCACATCTCGTCCCGCACCGAGGGCATCATAAAACCCAACCGCAAAAGCGATCGCGGCCTGGGCACTAATCTCCTGCTGCATTCCCACCACATACTCGATATGCTGGGCGATCGCCCTTGCTTGCACTTCCGAATAACACCCATTCAGCACCACACAACGGATATCCTCGGCAAACAACGCAAATAACCCTGCCAATGCTGCCCCATCGACTAATTTGGGGTTGCCCGCCTCATCCTCAAACATCAGACCCGCCTCGCCCGTTCCATTCCCAGCAAAGTGGACGATTTGGGGCAGCGCATCAAGTAAGGCCCGCTGGATATCCCGAGTCCGCACATCCAGACAAGGGTTAAGGGTGAATTGGTCACGAAACTGCGATCGCCTTAACCCCTCTTTGATCTCGCGCAATTCTTGCCCGACCTGTCTCAATCCATCTGGATTACTGGCAAGAAATAAAATGGTTTGTGGTTCTAGGCCAAAAGCAGTCATCAAGACTCAACACAAAATAGTCGGGTTATTTAACAGTATCTCAAGCATTTTTAGAAAAAGACCACCTGTAAATTATCCTGGGCTGGCTCCAAAGCATGAGTTTGAGGGGCATCGAGTAGCGTCACAGTAGTGATAGTCCCGTTCAGATAGATCAGGAAATGGTGTCTGCTAAGCAGTGGAATTGATCAAAACATCCAGATTGCCCACTGTGCATAGGTTAAGCGCCTCCATCCAAGGAATACCATTAAGCTTAGCTCCGAAGTGTTCCAC
>JAAUUW010000062.1 GCA_012030735.1 Acaryochloridaceae cyanobacterium SU_2_1 | reverse complement strand
TCCCATTGACTTTGGGTGAGGTCGGTATAGTAGCCTTGGGTCATTGCTCTCAAAATCTGTATGGTTTTCACTCACAGATATAAACTTTTGAGAGCCTTCCTACTTTTCAAACCGCCTCTTAGATTATGGGCTAGGTTCTTTAGGATGAAATTGATTGATCTCAGGTTAGTAGCGCTTGAAAGGCTTCGTGATCTCGGATGAGATCAAAATCTGAGTCTGTTTTCGCCATTTTCTGATATCTCTCTGGTTCTAGGGCAATCGCATGTTTTAAGTTGTCAACTGCGGCTTCAGGGTTGGCTTGCAAGGCATAACAACAGGCTTTGTTATAAAAAGCTTGATCTTGATCCGGTTTAAAATTGAGGGCTTTGTCATAGCTTGAGATCGCCTCATCGTGGTGGCCTAACTTGGCCAGAGCAACTCCCCGGTTGTACCAGGCTAGATAATTATCCGGCTTAAATTGGAGGGCTTTGTCAAAGCTTGAGATCGCAGATTTATAATCAGCCCCCGCAAAAAAGAGGCTACCTAACTCAAGAAATAAATCAACCTGTTGCTCAGGATTGGCATGCAGATCATCAATCAGTTCTTGAACTTCTACGATCTTGGCAGTTCGCTCTTGCGGTGAAAGGACAAAATATTTCACATCAAAAATGTCTGCCACTGTTCGACTCCTCTAGGCCCAAACCTTTCTCCAACTCTATTGCATCAGCTACCCCCTTAGCTTGCCATTGATTCTGTATGAAGGGCCGAGAGCGGTTGAATTTGGTATTGGGCCATTAATCGCCCCTCACCTTGGGCCGGAATTTCCATCAGATCTGTCGCCGCGTTCGCGGCCTCTACACAGAGAAAATTCTGATAGTCTGCAGCTGCTAAATCGGCCATCTTGGCCGCCGTGATGGCTCCAGGATTCCAAACAACGGCCCTTTGGCTACCGGATGAAGAAATCTGAATTTGTCGTTCCAGGGCCGGATCAGTCAGGGTCAGGGTTGGGGCGGTATGGGTATAGATGCGATCGCATTCCTCTCTAATCGCCACAACCCCGACTTGCTGTTTGCAGGCTCCCCCATCCAGTTTGTCGAGATAGGTTTCCTTCTCTAGGCCCCAGAGCCGAGCGCCTTCCAGATCGCCGACGCGGAAATAGGTATGCAGGGCCTGGGAAAGGGTAAGGGCTGCCTGGCCTCGGTTGCGTGTCACTAGCGCTAGGGTCAAGGTTTCACCCACCGTGACCTCTAGCGTCAGTTCAAAGGGATGGGGCCAAATCGCCCTGGTTTCGGGACTATCGGTGAGGCCCAAGGTGACCACTGTTTCTGCCCTTGAGGGCGCCGCAGTGTTGAGCACTTGCCAGATGCGATCGCGCGCAAACCCGTGACTAGCTCGCCCCAACCCCTCAGGGTCTGGCCCAAACCAAGGCCAACAGATAGGAATCCCTCCTCGAATCGCCTTGCCTGGTTGATAGAGAGCCTGCTGGCTTAAGAACAACAAATCCTCTGATTGTTGAGCAGGACAGAAGGACAAGACCTGAGCGCCATAGACAGAAATTCTGGCCCTAGCCTGGTCGTTAGAGATATCGATCATCGGCAATCCCCCCCCGCCCCCATGGAACTGAAGCTGCCCAGGGAGACCAAACTTAAGGTTATATTGCTCAATATTCATCCTAGATCTGTCCTGCAATGACTGCTTAAACTCTAGCGCTTTACCCGCCAGACCACCGCCCATCACTCAGCCACGCCGACCCCTCACATAGGCTAAGGTGAGCGGATCCTGCGGTGCTGCAAAAATTTGCTCGGCGGAGCCAAACTCCACTAGTCGACCTGCCTCCTCCTGCACCCAGAAAAAGGCAACATCATCGGCAATGCGGGTGGCTTGGGCGAGATTATGGGTCACCACCAAAATCGTATACCGACCCCGCAGCTTGAGGATTAAATCTTCGATCAGCTCACTAGAGAGCGGATCAAGGGCGCTACAGGGTTCATCCATCAGCAGCACTTGCGGGTCTAAGGCTAAGGCCCGGGCTAAACAGAGCCGTTGCTGCTGCCCACCCGACAAAGACAAGGCGGCGCTCGCAGGCGATCCTTGACCTCTGACCATAGCCCCACCGCTTGCAGGTTGGTTTCAATCACAGCATCTAACTGATTGCGATCGCGCATCCCATGTTGCCGCAGAGGAAAGGCTAAGTTGCGATAAATCGACAAGGGAAAGGGGTTGGGTTGCTGAAATAACATCCCCACCTGACGGCGCAGTTGCATTAAGGGCAAGCGGGTTAAGTCGCGATCGCCTAACCAGAGGCGACCCGTCACTTGAGCTTGGGGTGTCAACTCATGGAGGCGATTCAAGCAACTGAGAAAGCTGGTTTTGCCACAGCCCGAGGGGCCAATCAAGGCCGTCACCCCGCCAGCAGCAAAGGTGGCATCGATCTGCCTGAAGGCCATCTTCTGCTTGCCATAGCATAGGCTTAATTGCTCCACTCGCAGTTGAGGGGGCTGCGGATCACGCCCAGCCAAGGGGGGCGGTAGTACAGAGGCATAGATTTCAGAGGCAGGCTGAGAATTCATAACAGTTGAATTTTTAGTTGACGGAACCGCTCAGCTAACCAAGACACCGAGCCATTGATGAGAATTAACAGGATCACTAACACAAAGGCTGTGCCATAGGCACGGGATTCTCCCCCCGGGACATTCATGGCCAGGTCAAAAATATGGACAGATAAGACCCGTCCCGAATCGAGTAAGGAGCTGGGCATTCGATCCACATAGCCACTGGTAAAAATTAAGGCCGCAGTTTCTGCGATCGCCCGACCAATCCCCAGCAGCACCCCCACCACAATCCCAGGAATCGCCACCGGCAAGGTGAGCGTCCAGAGGCTGGCGGCTCGTGAAAGACCCAGAGCAGCGGCCCCCTGATGATATTTCAGCGGCACACTCAAGAGCCCGGCTTGAATAGACCGAATCAAAATCGGCAGCACCATGCAGGCTAGGGTTAACCCCCCCGACAAAATCGAAAACCCTAACCCTAGCGTTTTCGAGAAAAAGGCATTGCCAAATAGACCAAAGACAATGGAGGGCACCCCCGCTAAGATATCTAAGCTGAGTCCAATCAGCCGATGCCAAGGGTGATGGGGGCGGCTAAATTCTGTGAGGAGTAACGCTGTGCCAAGCCCAAGGGGTAGGGCCACCGCTAAGCAGACCAACAATACCTCAGCCGTCGCCACTAAAATCGGCGCAATGCCGCCTGCTAACCCTGATTTTTGCGGAGCAGTGACCAAAAAAGCCCAGTTTACCTGTCTGGCCCCCTGCCAACAGACATCGCTGATTAACCAGGCAAAGAGCGCGAGGATTGCGATCGCACCCACCCATACCCCCCCGGTGGCAAGTCCCTCAACCATCCAGTACCTTGCTGATTGTTGTTGGCCCCAGCGCCGTATTTCCTCCCTTACCTTGAGCAACATCACCGATGGATAGCCCCTTGCCAAGCTTCAGTTAAAAGCACTAAACCCATCACAACCGCCATCAATACTAAGCCAGTCACAAACAAAGCAGATCGATGTAAATCCAGAGCATAGGCCATCTCTAGGGCAATATTGACCGTTAAAGTTCGCACCGAGGCAAACAGAGAATCTGGCATTTGGACCACATTGCCACAGACCATCAACACCGCCATCGTTTCCCCGAGGGCACGGGCGGCCGCCAACATCACTCCTGTGCCCAATCCCGACCGAATGGCTGGCAAGCAAATACCCTGCACCGTCGCCCAAGTGCCTAAGCCCAGGGCAGCCGCGCCGCGCCAATACTCTCTCGGTAAATTGGCCAAGCTAGCCTCCGTCACCAAGGCAATCGTCGGTAAAATCATCAAGGCCACCACAAAAATGCCCGCCAACAGACTCGGGCCTGGTGGATGGAGCCGTGCAATCAGAGGCACCAGCACCACTAACCCCCAAAGGCCAAAGACCACAGAGGGAATCCCTGCCAGCAGCTCAATCAAACGCCGATACCCCTGAGCCAGCCAAGGGGGAGCATAATATTGGCAAAATACCGCCGCAAGTACCCCAAGCGGAATCGCTAAACAGACCGCCCCGCAGGTGACCAAGAGGGTTCCTATCACCATGGGCAATAGATTAAAGGCTTGCTCTAGCGGATGCCAACCTGGATCTTGCCAAAATCGAGACGGGGGTAAAACCCGAAGCGCCGGCCAAGCCTCTCGGAGCAAGAAACCCACAATCAAGATCAAAATCATCCCCGAGATGAGGGCTAACCCTTGCAAGATTCTCACCAGCCATTGCTCATTGCGCGTGAGGGACAAAGCCTTGCTCCTTGACGAGATCTTCAACGACGGAGGATTGAGCAAAATCAATAAAGGCCTGTTGTTTAGGACTTACCTGGCCCTGAGTGATTAAATTTAGCGGTCGAGAGAGGGGAAAGGAGCCATCCTGAACGGTGCTAAAGGTGGCCGCAATCCCATTGATGGGAAGCAGCTTCAGAGCGGTCCCTTGCTTGATGTTGATATCCGCCGCCCCAATTGAGACATAGCCAATCGCCTGGGGATTGCCCACCACAGTTTTAATGCCCTGTTCGTTGTCACCAATCACCACATCAGCCTGGATATCCTTGGCTGTGAGCTTAAAATACTGAATAAACAGCTCTAGGGTAGAGCGTCCCTCGGCCTTATTCACCACAGTAATCGCAGCATCTTGCCCCCCCACTTGCTGCCAATTTTTGATCTTGCCGGTGTAAATATCCACAATCTGCTGATTACTTAACTTTGAGATAGGATTGTCCCGATGCAAGATGATCGAAATGCCATCCTGGGCGAGGGTATAGGATTTTAAATCTTGCTCTGCTGGTTTTAAGGCGCGGGACACCATACCAATATCGGCAACCTTTTGGCGAACATCAGCAATCCCCCCGTGAGGATCCCCCCAGTTTGTACATCGATTCGAACTTGAGGATGGAGTTTCTCATAGCGTTTAGCAATGGCAGCGGCCAAGGGTGCCACACTGCTAGACCCCGTAAGCACAAGTTTTTGGTTTGGAGCCTGAGGAGCAGTACAGCTCTGTAAGGTCACCCCTAAGGCACTGCTGAGCATCACTGCCGTGAATTGTCGTCTATTCAAGGAACCTAATCCTCACCGTTACTAAAGGGAAAAAGACGTAAATAAAAATTCGCAGCAGCCGAGGTCTAACCCCTCAGAGGCATGGCTACTTTGGATCTTGGGGGCCAATTGATAGAGAACTGCCTTGCCATCTCGGGTGGCTTGCACCAATCCTGCTTGTCGTAAAACCTTCAGGTGATGAGAGAGCAAGCTTTGCTCCAGCTTTAAGACGGCATTTAATTGATTGACATGCTGGGGACCACTCATCAGCAACTTAAGGATCGAGAGTCGGGTAGCATCAGCCAAGATCTTGAGGATATAGGCACAGGACTGAGCAGGCTGCATACTAACCTCCCTAGAGATTGAGAGCTAAACCCAATCAATTGCCGCCTCAGGACCTATCGAGGGTAGCAGTGATTTGAATCTAGCTTGATATCAATGGTGATTCATTAAAAGCAGATTAGCATTTCCTGAATGTTTGTCAATTTAGAGTCCCAAGGTTTGCGAGTGAATCCTCTGGTAGCTACAATCACCGATCAAAGAATCAACCCTAATCCGAGCAACACACCACTCCAAAAATGCCAAGACACCGCAATAAACTTGCAATTGCTAACCTGCTTGGGCTGAGCATGATAGGTAATCACCTGCCAATTTAACTGCAGTGCAAAGGGTAAGCTCACAAAGACCAATCCTGTCCAGGGAGAAAACAACTGTGTCGCTATTCCCAAAATTACAAAACCATAGACACTGCCACAGAGCCAGGGCAAAAGCTGCGCACCGCGAGCTGTTCCTAGTCTGACAATCGGTGAGCGCTTACCCGCAGCAAGATCATCGGCCACTTGATGAAAATGGGAGCAGAATAAAATAATGCTAGTGGTGATACCCACAATGACAGAGGCTGCCAGAGCCGCCACTGACCAAGATTGCGCTTGACTATAATATGCAGCGCAGATTGCCAAGGGACCAAAGGTGACAAAGCAAATTATCTCACCTAGCCCTTGGTAGCCTAAGCGAAAGGGCGGGCCTTGATAGGTGTAGCCCAGGCAGCAACTCAGACCCACCAAGCCCAAGACCGTGGCATCTTGCTGCCGCAGTGCGATCGCAAGGATGCCCAAACAGCCCATACCCAATAGCCCATTAGCCAGCCCCAAGATCAACCTTCGGTTTTGGGTGAGATTCACCAAGGAATGGTGCTTGTTGATGTCAATCCCCGTATCTGAATCAAAAACATCATTGCTGAGATTAAGCCAAGCAATAATTAAAATAGCGGAGCCCAGAAAAGTCAGAAAAATTGGCCAATCTAACGCTTTAGTCTCTGACCAAGCCATTGCCGAACCCACCCAAATCGGAATCACGGCCACACTATACATGGGGGGCTTGAGGGCAGCAAACCACAATTTTTTGCGAGACAGAGAGGAGGTAGACAAGGGAAGAGACTTGATCGTCATGGGTCGAGGAGTATCGCTTCAGGGATCTCTATCTAAAGTACCGTACTGGGTTTGGCCCGAGAACCAAACCGTGATCAGTTGTAATGTCTAGCCCCTTGGCAGCGCAGTTGTAAGTTGTTGTGAAAAAGAGCGGGTGCAAACACTCTGGATGCCCCGTTCAATGGTTAGATGGAGTAAAGTAAAAGTCTGGTGTGGCAGCGGTGGCGATGACACAGAATGACTTTGAGCTTTGACTTAGGAGGTATCCTGAACTCCCGGCGATCCACCTTGCTATTCTCGATTTCATGACAGTCACTACTTCTTTTGCCAATTTGTTCCAGGACCGCAGGTCAGTCGAAGAGTTCCTCGCTACCTGTCGCACTGTTGCCCATGATAAAGAACATGCTCAAGTTGTAAGTCTATCCTTAGAAATTCCCAAGCTTGACCCCCCTCGCTGCCCTGGCTTTATTGCAGCGCCCTGAACATCCCTATTTCTATTGGGAAAAGCTCTCGGAAGGCACGGCGATCGCAGCCACGCAGCCAGTCCTCCAGTTACAAATTGATGGCCAACAGCGGTTTACCCAAGCCCAGCATTTTATATGCACCTCCCTCGTGGATACCATTACCGCTGGTGCTACCCATCTACCCTTTGCCGGCCCGCACTTTTTTTTGCAGCTTTACATTTTTTGACCACACTGAGCAGGAACCCCGTTTTTTCCCAGGGGCAATGGTATTTTTGCCTAAATGGCAAATTGCCTGCGATCAAGACCAAGCAGTGTTAGTCGCCAATGTCATTGTCAATCCTCAGACCCCCTTAGAGCCATTGTCTGAAAGTATTTGGCAGACCTGGCAATTGCTCCAAACCTCGCGCCGCTGTCCATCACCCTCTCCTCAGCCCCGGTCTAATTTTGCTATCCTCTCGTCACTTGCTCCGCGCGGTTTACGAATGCTGTCAGTCAAACCCTAGCCAAGATTGAGGCTGATCAGTTACAGAAGTTGGTGCTGGCCCATACCTTAGATGTCAAAGCCTCCCAACCCTTAGATCTCTGCCATGCTTTAGGCACATTGCGAGATCGCTACCCTGAATGCTATGTGTTTGCCGTCAGCAACGGTCAGGGACAAAGTTTCATTGGGGCCAGTCCAGAACGGCTAATTGAGCTGCGCGATCGCCATTTGGTCACCGATGCCTTAGCCGGTTCTGCACCCCGTGGTTGCTCCTTAATAGATGATCAAGCCTTAGGAAATCAACTTTTAGGAAGCAAAAAAGACGGCCATGAGCATCGCGTCGTCATTGACTTTATCCGCGATACCCTTTGGGAATTAGGTCTGACGCCTCAAATGGCGTCACTGCCTCATCTGCTCCAGTTACCCAATATTCAGCATCTACGAACCCTGATTACGGCTGAGGTTCCTAAGGACCTACATTTATTAGAGATCTTGGCAGCCTTGCACCCTACCCCAGCGGTGGCGGGTATGTCGAGAGATATCGCCCAGCAATTAATTCAGCACCACGAACCCTTCGAGCGCCATCTCTATGCAGCCCCATTGGGTTGGATTGATCATCAAGGCAATGGGGAGTTTACCGTTGGCATTCGCTCCGCACTCATTAATGGCTCTCGGGCTAGGCTTTATGCTGGGGCTGGCATTGTCGCGGGGTCTGACCCCCAACGAGAATTAGCCGAAATTAAACTCAAACTCCATACCTTGCTCGATGCATTGCTGTGAGTCACCTGCCTGGATCAGCGCAGGCCCAACTCCGCCCTTGCCCCTGCCTGGCAAGCTATAGCTGTGAGCAGGACAACCAAGACCGCGGGCATCACCACTCTTTGCTAGCCATCACTGCATCCCTGAGCAGATCACCCCCATCAGATGTTGATTGATTTTAGAAATATCAATACCCTGTGGTCCTCAATCTTAGTCGAAACTCTAAGTCGGCTTGGGTTGAGGACGGCAATTATCTGCCCAGGGTCGCGCTCTGGGCCCTTGGCCGTTGCCTTTGCCCAGCATCCTCAGGTTGAGGCAATTCCATGCTTGGATGAGCGCTCAGCCGCTTTTTTTGCCCTAGGCAGGGCAAGGCGGTCAGGATTGCCAACGGTGTTAGTCTGTACCTCTGGTACGGCGGGGGCTAATTTCTATCCGGCGGTGATTGAAGCCCAAGCCAGTGGCGTACCCTTGCTCATTCTGACGGCGGACCGGCCCCCAGAATTACGGCATTGCCATGGGGGGCAGACGATTGATCAGGTCAAGCTCTACGGCAGTTATCCTAATTGGCAGGGGGAGTTAGCCCTAGCCAGTGCCCAGCCAGAGCGGTTGGCTTATTTGCGGCAAACGTTGATTTTTGCCTGGGCGCGATCGCAATCTCCTCTCCCTGGCCCTGTGCATCTCAATATACCGCTGCGCGATCCCTTAGCCCCTCTCTCTGAGCCTTCTATTGAAGCCATGGCCGCCACCTTTGAAGCGGAGGCCTTTTTTGCGATGGTTCAGCCTCCTCTGCGGGTAACCAATCGGCACATAGAAGGACTGGCTTCTTACCTACAGCAATGGCAGGGTTGCGATCGTGGCTTAATTATTGCAGGTCCCGCCCAACCCTTAGACCCAGAATCCTATTGTCTGGCTGTGGCGACCTTAGCCCAACAACTACAATGGCCCCTTTTGGCCGAAGGACTCTCCCCCCTCCGCAACTGGGCAGATCAAACCCCCTATTTGATTTCTAGCTATGATTTACTGCTGCGCCACCAGACCCTTGCCCAGCAATTAGAACCCGAGCAAGTGATCTGCCTAGGAGAACCACCCACCAGCAAAACACTACGAAATTGGCTCGCTACCCTCAGCAGTCCCACCTGGACGCTAGATCCAGCCGTGGATAATTTTGACCCCTTACACCGCCACACCATTCACCTGGCTGTGACCATTGAAGACCTTAGTACCCTCTTACCCCAACCGCAGCAGAGATGCGTCACAGTCCCCTTCACCAGTTCTAGAGCGCTGCTCAAATTAAACCTGCCAGACTATCTGACTAATTGGTGCCTAGCCGATTTGCAAATGCGAGAATCGGTCAATCAAGGCATAAACAAAGAACCAGAACTACGAGAGAGTAAGATCGCGTGGTTGCTCTCCCAGCATTTACCCCTAGGAACCCCCCTTATTTATTGCCAACAGCATGCCCATCAGAGATGTAGAGTCTTTCTGGCAGCCCGGCGCCCGGCGTGTACAGCCCTATTTCAACCGAGGGGCTAATGGTATTGATGGCACCTTGTCCACAGCCTTGGGGATGGCCTATGGCGATCAGCCTGGGGTTTTATTAACCGGAGACCTAGCCCTACTCCACGATACCAATGGTTTTTTAATCCACCAACAATGGCGGGGGCATCTGACCATTATTGTGGTCAACAATAATGGTGGGGGAATTTTTGGCATGCTGCCTATTGCAGATTATGATCCGGTTTTTACTCGCTATTTTGTAACACCCCAAAACATCAATCTGGAAAAGCTAGCAGCAACCTATGATCTAGCCTATCAGCACCTCAGCTCAGCTACGGATTTACTGGCCTGCATTAATCCGCTACCCCAAAAAGGCATTAGGTTGCTAGAGATCGCCGGTGACTTAGAACAAGACATCGCCTTTCGCAAGCAATGTCTATCGTCACCCCTCTCTGGCTATCCCCTTGCTGCTCCTGAAGGAGATGAGTTAAGCCAAAGTAGATGAGCTAAGAATATTGCGATTGCCAGCGTTGCATCAGTTGAGCGCGCATCTGTTGGGGTTGACCTTGATCAATGACCTGGCCCTTTTCGAGCAAAAACGCCCCATCACAGTAATCTAATTCCTCTAGACGATGGGTCACCCAGAGAGCGGTCAGTCCTCGCTCCTTCACTAGTCGCTGAACTTGAACCACCAAATCCCCTTGGCTTTCTGGATCTAATAAAGCGGTGGGTTCATCCAATAGCAAGACTTCACAATGGCGAGAGATGGCGCCTGCGATGGCAATTCGCTGTTTTTGTCCCCCGCTCAGGGCATAAATAGGCCGCCGTTTTAGCGCCAAAAGATTCACCGCCTGTAAGGCTTCATCGACGCGCTGATGGACTTCAGCGCCAGACAGTTGCTCAGCCACTAATCCAAAGGCCACATCAGCACCCACAGAGGGCATCACCAATTGGTGATCCGGATTTTGAAAGACAAAGCCCACGGGTTGACCAATGTGAATCTGTCCTGACTGAGCTTTGAGTAAGCCCACCAGCAAGCGCAACAAGGTAGACTTGCCACTGCCATTCATGCCCAAGAGCATCCAAAATTGCCCTTTGGCACCGTGAAGGAGCAATTTTGAAGCACCGGTCGATCTTGAGACCAGCTAAAGCAGAGATCTTGGATTTGCACTGCCGGCAGAGTCATGACCCCTGTTCAAAAAACCCGCAACACGTCCGGCCCCAGCGCCACCAGATTTATCAGAGAGTTGCACAGCCGTAATTTCGTTAACCAGAACTCCGAGTTTTTTGTCAGGTTCGCGATCGCAGGTCAACTCTAACAAAGCAGGTGTTCCCGATTGCAAGGCTGTGACCACCTCTTGGTAAAGGGCCTCAGCAGCAGCAGCATCTTTGCGTTGAACGGCTAAACCGATTGGAGTCCCCCGCAGGGTCATTTCAATGGTGTACATAGGGCGTTAAAATTCTCGGAACAGTAAACTTCTATCGTCAAAACGGCCTCCATAGGAATTACCCCCATCGAGGGGCAAAGAACCTGTCGGCATCCTGTTTCAGTATTGCAAATTACCGCTGCAACTGGGGAGGTTGCCTTCGCAAAGTTCACTTTCAAGCGCTGAGATTACTGATCAAATAGAGCAAAGCCATCCGCACCGCAATCCCATTGGTTACTTGCTGAGGAATTAAACTCAGGGCCACATCATCCATCAAATCAGAGCTAATCTCTACACCACGATTGACAGGACCAGGATGTAAAACCTTAACCTGCGGGTGACAAAGCCCCAAACGAGCGTGCGTCAAGCCAAATTGCTGATGATACTCCCGCACACTCGGAATCAAATATTGACTCATGCGCTCATGTTGCAATCGCAAGGTCATCACGAAATCTGCCGCCAGCAAGGCCGGCTCCAAGGACCAATGGACTTGAACACCATAGGCTGCAAACTCACGGGGCAGGAGCGTGGGCGGCCCTGCCAAATGTACCTCAGCCCCACAGGTCACCAAACTCGACAAATTAGAACGGGCCACTCGCGAATGCAAAATATCTCCCACAATCGCAATTTTCTTGCCCGCCAGCAACTGGGTTGTCGGCTGCTCAGCATCTAACGCTGTACAGAGCGTGAACAAATCCAATAATCCTTGCGAGGGATGTTCATGATAGCCATCTCCAGCATTGAGAACAGCCACCTTCCCCCCCAACTCATCCATCGCTGTTGCAATCAGTTGAGGCACACCAGACTGTTGATGACGAATCACCATCACATCGGCCCCCATTGCCAAAAAGGTCTTGGCCGTATCAAGGATAGTTTCACCCTTACTGAGGGACGAGGTGCTGGGCGCAAAATTAAGCACATCCGCAGAGAGACGCTTGGCTGCTAGCTCAAAACTATTCCGGGTGCGGGTAGACGGCTCAAAAAATAGATTAGCCACTAAGCGCGCCTGCAAAGTAGGCACCTTCTTGGTCTGCCGCAATAGGACACCCTTAAAGCTATGGGCCGTTTGCAGAACAATATTCAATTCATCGACACTAAAGTCTACTAAGGACAAAATATGGTGACGATCCCAGGGTCGATCAGCCATAAAAGCCCAACAGCAAAACCATAAATAGCCTCCTCAAAATAGTCTCCTCAGGTATCCGTCGCGATGGAAACTATTCATCCGGTTCAATCGTACTCGTCAAACCATGCATTTTCAGAGTTTCACAGTAAAATTCAGCATGCTCAAAGGCGCAAGTAATCACAAGGGCGACCCCATTGGTATGCGCTTCCATCATCACACTCACCGCTTGGGGTTGGGTCAAGTTAGGCACCGTTTGCATCAGCACCTGTACCACATGCTCCATGGGATTAAAGTCATCATTATGGAGCATCACTCGATATCGAGGCGCTAACTTGGAGATAGTAGAAGGCTTCTGAAGGGTTTCAACAGACATTTTCTCAGTGTTCCAAACAGATTTCCTGAACAAACCAGTGAAGCAAAGAGAGCCCCGCACTAGGTCAAACTAACCAGCCTATCCTTGAAGCTGGATTCAGCAGCAAGTAGCTATTAAAGCACAGTAGGCAGGGAGCTATAGCTATTTTTCTCAATTTTAGCGTCAATTCCTCAAGCTGAAAACCCCAGTTTTACCGCTGTGGTTCTCTAAGGGACCTTGGCCGATCTCTCTAAGGTCATCAAGGCAGAAGGCCTATGAATAGGACAATATCAAGCGCTTCATCAGTCAAAGTCTGCAGAATTGACAAAGCACGATAGCAGACTAGCAAGTTATAATTCTTGCGAAGCCCATCGTAATCTTGTTATACCATGACCAATCCTCTGACTCGTGCGTTCTTTTTGGGGCGAGCAACTGCCGAAGTTTTATATGAAGAGCTAGAACATCAACTGACGGATGTCCTCAGTCACCTGGGTCAGTTTGATGCTGAACAACGTGAAGGGTTGAGACAATTCACCAACCAAGTCATGGAACGTGCCCAATCAGCAGCAGTTCAGACCCAAGAGGCTCGACCTAGAAGCTCCGCTGATGCCTCCACAACCCCTGACTTACAAGAAACAATTGATGAACTGAGGGCAGAAATTGCTCAGCTGCGCTCTACTCTGCAAAACTATCGCAGCCATTCTAATTAGATCTTGTGTCTGGTCAATCCTCAGATTTCCTTGGCTCTAAACCCACCCGCAAAGCCTATCGCTGGAACCGTGAGCAATATTCGCGTCACCGCCGTTTTCTAGATATTTGGGCCTTTGTGCTCCAGCTTTTGGCATCTCGATGGTGGATGGCCAAACCCTGGACCTATGCAGGCGGTGTCACCAAAGACAAACAGGCAGCCCGCCGTCGCCGCCAAGCCATTTGGATTCGAGAAACTCTCTTAGATTTGGGGCCGACCTTTATTAAGGTAGGGCAGCTCTTCTCTACCCGTGCAGATTTATTCCCCCCTGAATATGTGGAGGAACTGTCTAAGCTACAAGATCGGGTGCCGGCCTTCAGTTATGAGCAAGTTGAGACCATTATTGAAGAAGATTTTGGCCGCACTATTGCCGAACTTTTTCAGAGCTTTGACCCCATTCCTTTAGCTGCGGCTAGTTTAGGGCAGGTGCATCGTGCTCAGCTGCAGTCGGGGGAAGAAATCGTTGTTAAGGTACAAAGGCCAGGACTCAAGAAATTATTTGATATTGACTTAAGAATTTTGAAGGGCATTGCCCATTATTTTCAAAATCACCCTAAATGGGGGCCAGGTCGTGACTGGCTGGGGATTTATGAAGAATGCTGCAAAATTCTCTACGAAGAAATTGATTATTTAAATGAAGGGCGCAATGCTGATCAATTTCGGCGAAATTTTAGAGAGCAAGATTGGGTCTATGTTCCCCGTGTGTTCTGGCGCTATGCTTCCCCGCGAGTCTTGGCCTTAGAATATGTGCCTGGCATTAAAATCAGTCACTATGAGGCCATTGATGCAGCGGGTATCGATCGTAAGCGAATTGCCCATCTGAGTGCCAAGGCTTATTTGCACCAACTCTTAACGGACGGTTTCTTTCATGCCGATCCCCATCCGGGTAATTTGGCTGTGAGTTCGGAAGGGCGTTTGATTTTTTATGACTTTGGCATGATGGGGCAGATTGCGCCCTTGACCCGCGAGAAATTACTGACAACCTTCTTTGGCTTTGCCCAAAAAGATGCTGGCCAAGTGATCGCGGCCTTGATTGATCTAGGCGCTTTGTTACCCGTTGAGGATATGGGGCCCATTCGTCGATCGATCCAGTATATGTTAGATAATTTTATGGATCAGCCCTTCGATAAGCAGTCCGTTGCCCAAATTGGGGATGATCTTTTTGAGATTGCCTATGAGCAACCTTTTCGCTTTCCCGCGACCTTCACCTTTGTGATGAGGGCATTTTCAACCTTAGAGGGGGTGGGGTAGGGGTCTGGATCCAGCCTTTAACTTTATGGAAGTTGCACAACCGTTTGCAGGAGAACTTATGACTAAGGGTAGTTTTTCTCAACCTCCAAACACTGATCTATTCGGTGAGCTAGGGCGACAGGCGGCTCAAGTGAGTAACTCTGCCTTTAGTTTGCCCCGGCGCATGGAAGATACCCTAGACAAGATTGAGCAGGGTGATATCCGGTTGCGGGTGCGGACGGCGGAAACGGATCGGATCTTGCGACAGATGAACCAAACCCATATGAGTAACAACTATGCTCTGTTGATTGGCGCTTTTACGCTTTCGGCAACGATTTTGTTGGTGAATAAATATGTCTGGTTAGCTGCGATCTCAGCCATAGTGGCGCTAGTGGTTGGCCTAGGGTTCCTCCGCCTCCTTTTAAAAATTAAGCGCTATGAAAACTTCGAGCGAATGCTGTAGCATCTTAGAGTTAAGCGATGCTGCTGGAATCACAATATTGTGTGATTAGGTGAGAAGCAGGGCTTAGGGATAGGCTAACTCGCTGTCTAATACATAATGGTGATGGTATTGAACGCATTATTGAATTGCTGATAATTATATGAAACGTCTGTTTGCAGGCCTTAGCGATCAAGGACTTGTCCGTAAGGCAAACCAGGACTCGTACCGTATTGATGAGCCAGAGGGGCGATTTTTTATCGTCGCAGATGGTATGGGAGGCCATGCAGGGGGCGAAGAGGCCAGCAAGATTGCTGCTGAAACTATCAGTCAGTACTTTCAGAACCATTGGCAGGCTGGACTAGAACCACAGGCCCTTCTCAAGGCAGCCCTTCTAGAGGCCAATCAAGCCATTATTAAAAACCAACGAGAATATCCAGCTCGATCTGATATGGGCACTACAGTGGTCGCCGTCATCTTCCCTGAGGGGCAACAGTCTTGGTGTGCCCATGTGGGCGACTCGCGCTTATATCGGTTGCGAGAGGATCAATTAGAGCAAATCACTGAGGATCACACTTGGATCTCCCAAGCTGTTCGCTCTGGTTTACTGACCTCAGAGCAAGCTCGTCGTCACCCCTGGCGACATGTCTTAGCCCAATGTCTGGGCCGTGAAGATATAGATGAGCTAGGCATTCAACCCTTGGATCTACGCCCAGGTGATCAACTACTGTTATGTAGTGACGGTCTCACTGAAGAGCTCCCCGATGCCCAAATTGCCAAGTTTTTAGGGCCAAAGGAAGACTGTTATGACATTTCTAATGCTCTGGTAGAGGCGGCTAAAGCCGAGGGCGGCCAAGATAATATTACGGTGATTGTGGTAACCCTGGACGGTGAGATCGAAGAAGCCAACGATGGCTGGACAGACTCACCAGAAAGTGATGAAGACCCCACGGGAGATCTCAGCTAGGAAAAACAGCAGAACCAAAGCAGCGATTAGCTCCAAGAAACTAACGGCTGCTATAGAGGCCGCGTTGGCGGAGCTGTTGAATAAAGAAATCCTCTAGAGACTGGCGCATCAGGTTCATTTGTGTCAGCGTAGCACCCATGGAAGAGAGGGTTTGCACAAAGGATTGGGGATCGCCTTGGAGTTGGCCGTGCCACCGATCGGCTTGCATTTCAAAGTCTTGGAGCCATGGGGCTAGTTGCTGCGGATCACCGCCATGACCTTGAACTTGGTACTGTTGGGCTTCAGCACCCAAAAGCTGATCTAGGGTACCCTCACAGATTAATTTACCCTGGGCTAAGATGGCGACGCGATCGCAAATCACCTCCACATCAGAAAGCACATGGCTATTGAAAACACTGTTTTCCCCTGTTCCTTGAGAGAGAGAATAATTTCGCGCATCTGGTAGCGACCCATGGGGTCAAGACCCGACATCGGCTCATCCAAAAACACCAGTTGGGGATCGTTAATCAAGGCTTGGGCCATGCCCACTCGTTGCAACATGCCCTTAGAATAGCGGCGCATTTGTTTTTGGTGCTGCTTTGCGATCTAAGCCCACCAGATCTAACAGGGCAGGAATGCGCCGACGTTGCACCTGGTTCGGAATTTGAAACAACCCCGCCGCAAAGGTCAAAAATTCCCAGCCCGTCAGATAATCATAAAAATAGGGATTCTCTGGCAAGTAGCCCAATTGTTGCTTTGCAGCGCCATCGCCCAAGGGTTTGCCCAACACAAAGCCTCGCCCCGCCGTCGGCTTCGCAATGCCCAAGAGAAGCTTCAGCAAAGTTGTTTTACCGGCTCCATTGGGTCCTAGCAAGCCAAAGGTCTCGCCTGGCATCACCTGCAGGCTAAAGTCTTGCAAAGAGGTGACGACTTTATTCAACCAGAAGCCGGTTCGATAGTTCTTCTGGAGATTTAGGGTCTGAATAATGGGTTGTTGCTCTGATGCCAAGACAGATTCAGAGTCCTGGGGAATACTCATAGGTCTCATGACTGCATACTGAATTTAGAGAGCTGTTGGATAATACAGAGGGCTTGATCACCTACCACCGAGGTTTCAATCAGCGATGTAGAACAGAGATTCTCTCCTTATCTTTCCCAAGATATCTCTAAATCTTTCTCCATAAAAGTCAACTTTCCTGTTCAGCAAAGAGGCTAAGGTTGCTCTATACAAGCAAAGCAACTATCAAGAAGAGATCAACAATGGCTAAGACCCTCTTGACGGGCAGCTTGCTCCACCGCCGATGCCACCGCTGTTGCCACCCGTTTATCAAATACTGACGGGATAATATGATCCCGGTGCAGCTCATCACTACTCACTAAGGCCGCGATCGCATAGGCTGCTTGCAAATGCATTGTGGTGGTAATAGCCGAGGCTCGACAATTGAGGGCTCCTCGAAAAATCCCCGGAAAAGCGAGGACATTATTAATTTGGTTAGGATAATCGCTCCGCCCCGTCGCCATCACTGCCACATCAGCTTGGATCAGTTCTGGTTGAATTTCGGGAATGGGGTTGGCCATCGCAAAGACAATGGCATCCTTCGCCATGGTCTTCACCATCTGCGGTGTCAAGACACCGGGCGCACTCACCCCCAAGAAAATATCTGCCCCCACCAAGGCATCGGCCAAGGTGCCGGTGCGATCGCAGGCAAACTCTGCCTTAGACGCATTTAAATCGGTGCGATCTCGCTCACCAACCCTGTCGATCACGAGAGCAA
>JAAUUW010000061.1 GCA_012030735.1 Acaryochloridaceae cyanobacterium SU_2_1 | reverse complement strand
TGAGAACCCGTATTCTGGGGTTTATCGAATACTTCAACCGTACGATGGCAAAGCCTTTTCAATGGACTTATAAGGGCAAGCCCTTAACCGCTTAAATAGTTGATGGACTTAAGCCAAGCTGTACTAGCCTCAAACTCCCCTTCTCTCTGACCCAGAGACTTTTTAGTTCGAGAAGGAACCCCTTTTCCTTAAATCCTTGCTGTAGCTTGTTATGATGGAGCCGACTTGATCCTGAGTGTTCTCCTATGAAACATCCCCCTTCGATTGTTTCTGCCGCTTTAACCACTATTTATCATGGAACAAACGACTTCACTCCTCGTTGCTCAACTGACTGATCTGCATTTATTTGCCAGAGCCGATGGCGACTTAATGGGGTTAAACACCCTGGCCTCGCTCAAGACTGTCTTGCAAGCCTTAACAGATCTTGACCCCCAACCCCAGCAACTTATTTTGACAGGAGACTTAGCTCAAGATGAGACCCAGGCAGCCTACCAACATTTACAGCATTTAATTACGCCCCTAAAGATTCCCACCTATTGGCTGCCAGGCAATCACGACCATCTGGACAACCTGGCCGCCACCTTGATCAATCCTCCCTTTAGCAACCAGAAATCCTACCAGATGGGCGGCTGGCATTTTCTCCTGTTAGATTCAACGGTTCAAGGCCAAGTTTATGGCCAGCTATCATCCTCAACCTTAGAAGGACTCGATCGAGCACTCAAGCAGGCGAGCCCTCATCCCACCGTCATTGCCCTTCACCATCCCCCCTTAACGATTCACTCCGATTGGCTCGATCAAATTGGGCTACACAACGCTCAAGACTTTTTTGCGATTCTTGATCGCCATGCCCATGTCAAACTCGTCCTGTTTGGCCATATTCATCAAGAGTTAGCGTGTCAACGGCAAGGTATTCATTATCTGAGCACCCCCTCCACCTGCATTCAATTTGCCCCCCATAGCCAAACCTTCGCCCTTGATACCTGCGATCCAGGCTTTAGGCTGTTGAATTTATATGCAGATGGAACCTTCAAGACCGAAGTAAAGCGAGTCAAGACTCATCAAGCCTTAGATCTTTCTGCCAAGGGATATTAAGCTTTTCTGGACAATGCCTAGAAAAGCGGCTCTTGTTCAGTATGCTGCTTACAGATATAGGGTTTTAAATCCTGGTAGATCCCTCGGAGACAAGATATGTTGGCCCTATACACGCTAGGGGCGGGCCTGATCATGTCTGGCTTGTTCATTCTATTTACAATTTGGGGTGGGCGATTGACTCGGCGCAATGGACCCATCCCGGGGTTTGTGGCGGCCGTTTTGATGGCCTTTTTAGGCACAATGCCCATCGGTACAATGGTAAATTTCATCCGGGAATGGCTGCAAACAACGGGTCACCTAGGAAGGGTCTATTATTTTGTGTTTGTGGCTGGGATTGGAATCCCTGTGATCGTGGGCTGGAGTTGCGCGCTGTTGCTATTTTCTGCTGCTCTGGTTGCCCGTCACAAGCAAAAACTACGCCACAGAAGTCATCGCAGTCAATAAGAGCATCACAAACGCTTTACTTTAAAATTGATCGAAACAGCCTACTCTAGAGCCTCATCAATAGATCTAGGCTTAGCAAATACCACAGGCCCATTACGTTGTTTGATAGTCTGAATCGAGAGCTTGAAATTTCACCTGGAGGGTAAGAGCTAGAAGGAGGGTGTGATTTGTGTCGCTCCTTCCCAAGGTCTGGGGGTGGTAATCTGCATAACAAGTCTGGAGAGCTACTACCTGTATTGTTCAAGCATAGCTTAACTTTTTTATGTCTGACCCTGCTACCGATGCTAAAAAAGCTCCGCTGCAGCTTCGCCGTTTATGGCTAAGGCTTTTAAGTCGTCCAGTGATCGGGACTGCCCTAGTTTTGCTTGCTATCTTGGTGGGTCTGGGGTGGTGGACCTTGGTCTTTATCCGAGAAAAATTGGCCCCTCTGGTTGCCAAGGAACTGAGTTACGCTCTCAATCGACCCGTACTCGTGGGTGATTTAGAGGAGTTTTCTTTGAGCGGACTAGAATTTGGTCCATCTTCTATTCCCGCATACCATCGTCAAGAACAGGGACGCAGCCTGGAAGATCGTGACCAAGCTCAGGTGAAAGCTGTCCAAGTCCAGTTTGATCTCTGGCAAAGCTTGTGGACAGGGAATTTTAATCTAGATGTTACCCTAGTAGACCCTCAAATCTATCTCGATCAAAGTAAGGAGGGGGAATGGCTAGAAACCCAATTTAAACAAGAAGAGTCAGAGAAAGGACCGATCAGCTTTGCTCTCAGCCGTTTAAGGATTGAGAATGGCGAGGTTGTGCTCGATCCGGCTACCTCCGATTCTCGTACCCTGAGTCAGCTCAAGGGGCAACTCAGCCTCCAGGATGGCAACCAACGGTTTCAATTCAAGGGGCAGGGCAGTTTAGATTCGGGCGGTAAGACTCAAGTTGCAGGAGAATGGTTCCAATCGAGTGAATCCTTAAGGCTTGAAGGCAAGACCGATCAATTGCAGGTGGCTCCCTTAATGGCTTTTTTGCCAGCCGATCTGCCCATTGACTTGCGATCTGGGGTATTGGATGGAGAGTTTAAACTGCGCTACCAACCTCAAAAACCCTGGAAAGTCTCAGCGGATCTTAAGGCTAAGACCATTGACTTACGCTTGCCAGACCAAAGGATTGTTGTGAAGGCCCGAGAAGTGGTCAGTAAATTTGACTTGGACTATACACCGGAGAAACTGCCTAAGATCGGTGGGAAGGCTCGGTTCCAAGGGGCGGATATTGTTATACCTGAGAACTTGATTTTTCAAAATGGTCGATCGGGGCTCCACCAGTTGCGCCAAGCTCAGGGCAGTTTTGAGTTTATTAAGGATAAGCAGCGCCTCCAGTTTGATAACCGAATGACACTTGCCAAGGGTGGTCGACTGCGGACAAAGGGAGAAACGAGCTTCGATTTCAAAACCATCAAAGTTTTATTGTTGGCCCAAAATATACCAGCTCCATTGTTAGATGGGGCTTTTAAGTTGCCTTTGCGGGTCCGGTCGGGCCAAGTTGATGCTAATCTGGCCATCTTGCTGCGCTCCGATCAAAGTCCTTATCTGCGAGGCACTGCCCGAATGCAGGGCATCAATACACAGGTTGTGGGTATTCCTAAGTCCTTCAACAATACAAATGGCTATTTGCGGTTTCGTGGCTTAAGGGTTTCTCTGGAGGGGGTGACTAGCCGCTATGATCAGGTTCCTTTGGAGGCTAAGGGCTTCCTGGATGTGGAGAATGGTTATAACTTAGTGGCGCGCATTCCTGAATTGGATGTCAATACGGCCTTGGCGAGTATGGATCTGCCCCCCCTGCCCATCGCCTTAAGGGGCAAGATCGCTCTGCCGGAGGTCCGGGTTACAGGTGCCATTGATCAGCCCTTCATTCAAGGCCAAATGGTGATGGCTGAGGGTACCACGATTGATCGGGTTGTATTTGCGGGCATTAAGGCTGAGTTTGAGGTGGATAATCCACAAGTGCGAGTCACTCGCCTAGAAGCCTTACCTGCCTCTGGGGGGCAGATGACCGGAACAGCGGTCTATGACCTAACTCCGGCGGGTGAACTGGTTGCTGATCTCAAGGTTGAGGGGGTATCGGGAGACGCGATCGCACAACTATACGATCAATCTCTGGCCTTTAGGATTGGCCCCATTGAGGCCAAAACTCAAGTCAGGGGTAAGCCAGATAATATACGCACCTATATAGCCTTTGCCACCCCCGAGGCTAGCTATCCAACCCAGGGGCACTTGCGCATTGAACAAAATATTCTTTATTTAGAGCAGATCATTGCCCAAGTGGCAGGGGGGACTGCACGGATTAATGGCCAGATCAATCCTGAGACTCTCAAAGCCCAAGTCAATCTGGCGGGAATTGGTCTTGCTCAATTCTCACAGGACTTGAAGGGCCAGCTCCAAGGTGCGGTATATCTCTCAGGCCCGGTGGCGAATTTGAATGCCAAGACCCTTCAGGCCCAGGGGCAGTTGAACTTCTCCCAAGGAATTTCGCTTCTAGAGCAACCCCTAGAGGCTCGCTTCCGCTGGACAGGCGATCAAATTGTTTTGCAAGAAGCAACCGCTAAGGGATTTTGGGCCAGTGGCCTGATTGATGCCCAAGTGGAGGGTCCCCAAGCTCCGCGAATCACGGCCTTAAATTTGCAAGTGAGGGCTGATGACTATGACTTGCGCCAGCTAGCAGCCCTAGGCCCGACGGAAATCCCGCTTCAGGGTCGAGCCGATTTGCAGGGTCGAGTCACGGGCAGTTTAGAGGCACTTAGAGTGGCGGCCGCTCTACAATTTCAAGAATTGGCCGTTTCCAGCTTAGCCTTTGACCCCGTGATGGCAGGGTCAGTCAATTATGGGCCCTCTGGGGTTGAACTCAAGTTGGCGGGCCAAAGGGATCTGTTGCAAGATCGTATTGATCTGTCCTTAGATGCGGGGTTTAAGCCAAACTCTTTTTTGGTACAGCGGGATGATGCCCTTGCCCAGGGCCAACGCCAAGGCAATCAATTGCAGGTTGAGGTAGAGAGATTTCCCCTGCAAGTCTTTAATTTCAAACCTGGAGTTGACCTAGGATTAGGCCCTGTCTTTGGGGTGGCTGCCGGCAGCTTTGTGGCCAACTTAGATCGCCCTAGCTTGGTGGGTGAGGTGCAGGTGGATCGACCGGGGATTGATTCCATTCAGGCCGATCGCTTCACCGGCCAAATTCGTTATTTGAATGGTGTCGCCAGTCTCAACCAAGGTCTTTTGCAACAGGGTGAGAGCCAATACCAGCTCAACGCCAGGGTGATTCCCGATCAGGATACTCAGTTTTCCGGTAATTTAGCTATTGTTAAGGGTAAAGTCGCTGATTTACTAATGGTGGCTAAGGCCCTTAATCTCATTGATCCGCCACCAGAACCTAACTTGGCCCCACGGGGCACTGCGGCTGATTTAGCGACGGTCAGTGCTGGTCTACCTCAGAAGCCCTTGCGATCGCAGATTCAACGCTTAGCGGAGCTGGATCAGCTGAAAGCCCAAGCTCAAAGTCAGGCCCCACTGGAGGAAGGACCTCTGGCGGGTTTAGGCCAGATGCAGGGAGATTTTGGCGGCAAAATTAAGTTTTCTGGAACCACCGACAAAGGGGTTACTGCTAATTTTGATCTGATCGGTCAGGGATTTACCTGGGATAGTTATCGGGTTGATCAACTCTTGGCCCGTGGTTCCTTCCAAGAGGGCAGGCTTAACTTTTCTCCCTTGCATGTGGCTACAGGAGAATCTGTATTGGCTTTTCAAGGCCAATTAGGCGCCGATCAGCAAGCGGGTCAGTTGCAATTGCAAAGTATTCCTCTAGAACCCCTGAATGGATTTCTGGATCTGCCCGTGGAGATCACAGGCAAGTTGAATGGGGATCTTGAGATCGCAGGCAATTTCCAAGATCCCCAAATCCAAGGCCAGCTCACGGTCTCCGAGGGCAAACTCAATCAGGCCCTACTCACCAACACTAAAGCCACCCTCAACTACGCCCAGGCACGACTGGCCATCGACAGCACTACCCAAGTGGATGGATCACCCCCTGTGACCCTCAAGGGCGACCTTCCCTTTGCACCCCTATTTATCGAAGCCACCCCCCTCAGCGATGAACTCAATCTGACAGCCCAAGCCCAAGATAACGGTTTAGCCCTCCTCAACTTGGTCACCGATCAAGTGGCTTGGCAGGGGGGTAAGGGCAGTCTAGATGTCCAGATCACAGGCAATCTAGACACCCCCCTGTTTAGCGGCAAAATCACAGTGCAAGGGGCCAAGCTCCAAGCAGCGGCCCTCGAAAAACCCCTGACTGATTTAACAGGTACCATTCAATTAGATCGCAACCTAGCGGTCATTCCCCAGCTCACCGCCAAGGTTGATCAAGGTCAGGTATTGGTCCAGGGAAACCTGCCGCTTTTTCCGGACATGGCTCCTCCTGATCGTCTCCTAGGGGTTGAGCTGGCAAACCTGAATTTAAAAGTGCAAGAGCTTTACAAAGGTGGGGTTGATGGGTCACTGATCGTTGCAGGCAGCTTACTGGAGCCTGAACTGAGGGGTGCGATTCAACTTAGCAAGGGTAAGGTGCAAATTGCCAACGCGGCCTCATCCCCAACATCCCAGGAGGTACAGACCGATTCCCTAGAACCGATAACGCCCAGCCCCATTACCTTCAAAGATCTCAAGGTGCAAGTGGGTGACAAGGTGGTTATCTCTCAAGCCCCTATTTTAAGCTTTGTCGCCACGGGTGATCTCACCCTGAATGGCTCCGTTGATCAGCCCGTGCCGGCAGGTATGATCCGCTTTCGACGGGGATCCATCAATCTGATCACAAATCGGTTTAGCATTGACTCGCGCCGAGACAACTATGCTGAGTTTGATCCTCGCTACGGATTAGATCCTTATCTCAATTTGGGGATGAAAACGACGGTTACCGAAGTGTTGCAAGCCTCAACCACCAATCTCAATGAATTTGCTGAATTGCCTACCAGTGGGATTGGGTCTGTGCAGTCCGTGCGTATTCAAGCAACCGTTGATGGTCGTGCCAGTGAATTGCTCAATGATTTTGCCAAGGTGGTCAGTTTTGAAAGTCGTCCTAGTCGCTCTCCTGGCCAGATTCTGGCCTTGCTGGGTGGTGGCATTGATCAATCGCTTCGCCAAGGTCAAATCCAGCAAGCAGGGGTTAATATTGTTAGCTCTGCGGCCTTGAATAGCATTCAGGGAGCAATTAATGATGCCTTAGGAAACCGGGCCAGCTTTAGAGCCTTTCCAGTGCTATTACCCAATCAGAACAACAGTGATAATTCAGTATTGGCCTTTGGTACTGAATTAGGATACGACATCACTGATCGGTTTTCTGTATCTATCTTGCAAATTTTGACTGGGGTTGAGGAACCCACCTTATTTAATTTTAACTATGAAATTAACGATCAAATCAGAGCCAGAACATCCTTTAGTAGTGCTGGTGAAGCGGTGGGGGTGATTGAGTATCGGATTCGGTTTTAAGGCCCATCTCAACAATCGAGGCAGCTAGTTTTCTTCCTCAATGACCGCATTACGGTCCAGGAGCAAGAGCTGGCGTAATTGGTCGGTATTTAGATCTGTCAACCAGGTCTCGCCAGCGCCCACCACTTGTTCGGCAAGGGCTTTTTGCTCTCTAGTTGCTCGTGAATGCGCTCCTCTAAAGTACCGGTGCAGACAAACTTATGAACTTGGACATTGCGAGTCTGACCAATCCGAAAGACTCGATCCGTGGCTTGGTTCTCCACCGCAGGGTTCCACCAGCGGTCAAAGTGAAAGACATGATTGGCACGAGTCAGGTTGAGACCCACTCCCCCCGCTTTGAGAGACAGAATAAATAATCGAGGACCTTGCGGATCATGCTGAAATCGATCGATCATGGCTTCTCGCTGGGTCTTGCTGCTGCCACCATACAAAAGCAGGGTTTCCCGCTGCAGGGTGTTCTGCAGATATTTTTGTAGTAACTTGCCCAGTTCAGCAAACTGGGTGAAAATCAAGGCGCGATCGCCTTCGTCTAATACCTCCTCTAGCATCTCTTGCAAGCGTTTGAGTTTGCCAGATCGCTGGATCTCTCCCTCCAGGCTGTCCTCATGCAGATATTGGGCAGGATGGTTACAAATTTGTTTTAGCTTGATCAAGGTGGCCAAAATAATCCCATGCCGTTGGATGCCTTGAGCGACCTCAACCGCAGCCAAGGACTCGTCCACAATGGATTGATAGAGTTGGGCTTGCTCAGGAGTGAGGCTACAAAAAACCGTCATTTCCTGTTTCTCAGGCAAATCTTGAATGATGTCACGGTCCGTTTTGGTCCGTCGCAGAATAAAGGGCTGCACCAAGGAGCGCAAGGTGGTCAAAGAAGCGGTGTCTCCATAGCGCTCAATGGGTGTTGCAAACCGCCGCTGAAAGAAGGGTTTGGGTCCGAGATAGCCAGGGTTGAGAAAATCTAGAATAGACCATAATTCAGTTAACCGATTCTCTAGGGGGGTACCTGTTAAGGCAATTCGAGTCTGGGCTTGCAACTGGCGAACGGCTTGAGACTGACGGGCCTCAGGGTTTTTAATATTTTGGGCTTCATCAAGGACCAATCCCTGCCATTCCACGGCAGCGAAGGTCTTTTGATCTCGAAAAACCAAGGGGTAGCTGGTGATGACGAGATCAAACGCCTCCAACTGTTGGCGGAAAGCCTTGCCTTGGGATCTGCCTGGCCCATGGTGAACCACCGTTCGCAATTGTGGACCAAACCGTCGCACTTCTCGTTCCCAATTGCCCAGTACAGAGGTGGGGCAAATGAGTAACATGGGGCCGGACAACCGACCTTCGGCCTTCAACTGCAGTAAATAAGCAATGAGTTGAACGGTTTTGCCGAGGCCCATATCATCGGCCAAGCAAGCCCCCAACCCCCATTGTTCTAAAAAGAGTAACCAGCCCACTCCTCGGGATTGGTAGGGGCGTAGATTGCCTTGGAATCCTGGAGGATCGGTAATTTCATCTAGGGTTTGGTTGCCCGTTAAGGTCTCTAGTAAGGCCGCCAAGGACCCCGAGGCTTCAAAGCTGACCACTGGCAACTTTTCAATCATTAAGGTATCGCCAGTGCTCATGCGCAGGGCATCTTCTAGGGATAGGCCCCGTTCATGCTGACGGGCGGCAAAGAAGGTTTGAGCAGCCTTGACATCTTGAGGACGTAATTCTACCCATTCATGGTTGATCTCGACCAAGGGGGCATCTTGGGCCACTAGCTGATCAAACTGAGCCTTAGATAGGGTCTGGCCACCAATGGTTAGCTCCCATTGAAAATTGAGTAAGCTTCCTAAGCCAATGGATGGCGCTGATTTAGTCGGTGTTGCGGCTTTGATCTGCAGTCCCAAGCGATTGGCAAGCCCCTCTTGGTTGGCTAGGCTCGGCGGCAAGATTACGCCAAAACCACTATCTTCTAAACGCCAAACCGCTGCCTTGAGAAAGTCATAGGCCTGGGTTGGTGAGAGGACATGATGGGTCGGTCTGGCCCCTTGCAGGCTCTCTTCGATCAGAGGGTAGACCCGTGATGCCAGCCCTAGCCCTTGGAGTAAGGCTTTCTTGAGGGCGCTCTATACGCCGTCCAAGATAGTCTAATTGCTCTGTGGCTGTTGCCCAGATAACTTCCGCTGTGATTAAAAAAGAGGGATCATCCGCAGCTTGCAAAAAATATTCCACCTTCCAGAGCCCTGGGCCACCCGTGGGGGGCTGCAAATGAAAACAAATACGATAGGCCTGCTGTTGCAGTCCTTGCTGAATTGGCAAAGTCCACTGGTTAAGGCTAGTCATCCAAGCCGTACAGGTTTCTGAGCTCGCCGTTATCGTGGAGTCATCCGTGCCCCAAGCCCGTAGCCATTGCTTAAGAATCGGATCGAGATCGAGTTTTTGGATGGATTGTAACCAGTCGCGGTCTAGGGATGCTCGGATTTGTTGATTGATGATCTGGGTTAGGAAGTCTGTGATCAGTTGTCCTGCCGATGAGGGTAGGTCAATCTGGGCAGCGGTTAAGGCTGACGGCGGTTGTTGGTAGAAGCGGCTAACCTGTGGTAGACAACGACTAAATTGTTGATAACGGTTGCGATCGCTTGCACTATCCATCAAGGGCTGCCAGTAAAAATGGCAGCGATTAGTTGCGATTGTTTCTAGTGCGGGCAAAAACTTAGCTCGGGTTAATAGATCTAACCCCCAGCGCATCAGATGGCACCAAAATAATAGATCTGCTGCCAAA
Source organism: Acaryochloridaceae cyanobacterium SU_2_1 (assembly GCA_012030735.1). Lineage (GTDB taxonomy): Bacteria > Cyanobacteriota > Cyanobacteriia > Thermosynechococcales > Thermosynechococcaceae > Acaryochloris. Next base: position 7,970 of record JAAUUW010000061.1, on the reverse strand, counting down.
AAACTCTCTTCTCCTCCTTGAAAATGCAAGGGCAGAGCCGTGAGAAAAGCCACGGTTTCAGCAGGTGAAAGAGCCAATCCCCAGACAAGAAAGGGATAAAGCTGGATGGCCTCCTACCGCTAGGTCTTCTGATAGATCTGCGCAGGATGATAGGGAATGATACTAGCGTCGGACTCTAAGGCCGGAATGACCAAAATTTGGGATTGCCATTGCGCTGCAATCGAAGGTAAGGCTCCTGAATCACGGATGAGCTGCTTAGATTTCTTAGTCTTGGGCGGATGGCTCACAGCCTCTTGCACCCCTGCAGACAGTGACAACTGCTGGGAACTTTGCAGCAGGTGCAAAAACTCCCCCAGATTGGCTGGGTCTAAGGCTAGGGGGTGGAACCCAACCGGTTGTGCTGTTTGTTTGGCCTTCGCCTCCGGACTGCGCCAAGTTTCCCCCCAGATGAAAAACCGTCCCGACAATAACAGGCTCGGTTCGTCAGCCTGACCAGTGGTCTGTTGTAGCGGAGCAGGTACCCAACTGCCATGCAAAATTGCCATTATTGCGGTGAAATCCCTCCAGATTTAAATGACCTCTACCTAGAGCAGAGCGGCCATCAAAACATTCCTCCTGAATCTTCATTAGAGCATGACCGATGTGGATTGTATCGTTTTTTCAGGTCGTCCCTAGGGACAGAGTTCTTTCTCTCTTCAGGTTGGGTCCTCGGTTCAGTTTAGCCCCAATCAATTTTTCGAAGACTAAAAACTTAACTGGACGGGGATAACTTTGCTTATCTATACATGGCCCCGAGCTTGACGCTGTTCAAAGATTTTTGGCCCCAAGGCAGTCTTTGAGGATCTTCTAGAACAGAGCAGGAGACTCGCTAACAATGTTAGGATTGCCTCAGAAAAAAAAGGGAAATACTGAATCGAAGAAGGACAAGTGACTGAATGTCAGAAGTTATTAAGACAATCTCTATTGATGGACGTGAAATTAAACTGACGATTGGCCGATTTGCACCTCAAGCTGGCGGTGCGGTGCTTGTGGAATCTGGTGAAACCTCAGTGCTCGTTACAGCAACCCGATCCTCAGGCAGAGAGGGGATCGATTTTTTACCCTTACTCTGTGATTACGAAGAACGACTCTATGCTGCTGGTCGTATTCCAGGCGGATTTTTGCGGCGAGAGGGTCGCCCTCCAGAGAAGGCGACCTTAATTTGCCGATTAATCGACCGACCGATGCGGCCTCTTTTCCCAGATTGGCTCAGGGATGACATTCAAATTGTGGCCACAACGCTGTCTATGGATGATCAAGTACCACCTGATGTCTTGGCAGTGACGGGAGCATCCATTGCCACGCTCCTCGCAGAAATTCCCTTTCAAGGACCGATGGCGGCTGTCCGGGTCGGTCTTTTAGGGGATGATTTTGTGATTAATCCCACCTACGCTGAAATAAGCGCTGGGGATTTAGACCTGATTGTGGCAGGTTCTCCCCAAGGTGTGATCATGATCGAGGCTGGGGCCAACCAAGTGGCTGAGCAAGATATGATCGAAGCCATCGATTTTGGCTATGAAGTGGTCTGTGACTTAATTAAGGCGCAGCAAGATATCATGTCGGAATTGGGTATTGCCCTGGTAGAGGCCACAGCCCCTGTCACAGATACTACCCTAGAAAGCTTCCTTCAAGAGCGTGTCACCAAGCCTATTCAGGAGGTTTTGGGCCGATTTGAAAAGGATAAAAAGGTGCGAGATGCGGCCTTGGATGAGATTAAGGAGTCTGTGATCGCTGAAATCGCGGCTTTACCCGAGACTGACTTGGTGCAAATAGCAGTGGCTGAGAAGCCTAAGGAGCTTGGCAAGGTCTTTAAGGCCATTACTAAGTCTCTGATGCGGGCTCAGATTATCAAAGACAAGGTGCGGGTGGATGGTCGCAAACTAGATGAGGTGCGTCCCATTTCTTGTCAGGTGGGTGTTTTGCCTCAGCGGGTGCATGGTAGTGCCTTGTTTAATCGAGGCTTAACTCAGGTGATGTCCTTGGTTACTCTTGGTACACCTGGTGATGCCCAGGAAATGGATGATCTGCATCCCGATACGCAAAAACGTTATTTGCATCACTATAATTTCCCCCCCTATTCTGTGGGAGAAACGCGACCGATGCGATCTCCCGGTCGGCGAGAAGTGGGGCATGGCGCTTTAGCAGAACGAGCCTTGATGCCCATGTTGCCGAGCAAGGAAGATTTTCCCTATGTGTTGCGGGTTGTTTCTGAGGTTTTGTCTTCTAATGGTTCTACTTCCATGGGATCGGTTTGTGGATCTACTCTGTCCCTGATGGATGCAGGGGTGCCCTTGATCAAGCCGGTCAGCGGTGCGGCCATGGGTCTGATTAAGGAGGGCGATGAAGTTCGAGTTCTCACCGATATTCAGGGTATTGAAGATTTCTTGGGAGATATGGACTTCAAAGTAGCAGGCACTGCCGATGGCATTACTGCCTTGCAAATGGATATGAAAATCAGCGGTCTACCGATGACGGTGATTGCCGAAGCCATTCATCAAGCTAAGCCCGCTCGGCTCCATATTCTAGATAAGATGCTGGAGGCCATTGATGCCCCCCGCGAGTCTACTTCTCCCTATGCGCCTCGTCTGCTCACAATCAAAATTGACCCTGAACAGATTGGCATGATTATTGGACCGGGTGGTAAGACCATTAAAGGGATTACGGAGCAAACCGGTGCCAAAATTGATATTGAAGATGATGGTAAAGTCACGATTTCAGCAGTGGATGAGAAAGCGGCCACCCAAGCCCGTCAAATCATTGCAGGCATGACGCGTAAGCTCAGTGCTGGCGATATCTTTTTAGGGCGGGTGACTCGGATTATTCCCATTGGTGCCTTTGTGGAAATTGCACCCAGCAAAGAGGGCATGATTCATATTTCTCAGTTGGCTGACTATCGAGTGGGCAAGGTTGAGGATGAGGTTACTGTGGGGGATGAAGTCGTGGTCAAAATTCGCGAACTTGACAACCGAGGGCGGATTAATCTCACTCGCTTGGGTATTCACCCAGAGGAGGCAGCCGCGGCCCGTGCCGGTGGTGCTGAATCTTCGGAGGGGTAACCTTTTCTACTTGTTCTAGTCCGTCAATGCCCCTTAGTGCTGCTTTAGCATTACGCTGCAGCATCGCTAAGCTGATCCGACGCAGGGCTGAGGCAGGAAATCTGCGATCGCGCTCCTCAGGGGTTAGGGTTGCTAGGTCTGTTAGCTTGGTATTTAGATGCCAAGGATAGGGCTGAAAGTCAGCGATATCTGTCTCCTGGGCAAATCTCTGGTTCCAGGGGCAGACATCTTGGCAAATATCACAGCCTGCGACCCAGCCCTGGAGCGCGGGAGCAATTTCAGCAGGTAAGGTCGCTTGCCGATTTTCAATGGTGTGATAGGCAATGCAGCGATTGGCATCCACCACAAAAGGCTCAGGAATTGCTTGGGTGGGACAGGCCTCAAGGCAGCGGGTGCAGGTACCACAATGAGGAGGATGGGGGCGATCGGGGGTCAGTTTGGCCTCCGTCAGAATCTCTCCTAAAAACAACCAAGAACCATAGTCCCTAGTGATTAAGTTGCTATGTTTGCCAATCCAGCCCAATCCAGCCCGTTCGGCCCAAACTTTATCTTGTACCGGGCCTGTATCAGCGTAATAGCGAACCTGAAGGCTCGGTTGGCGCTCCTGGAGCCAAGTAGTTAAGACCTTGAGCTGCCGGTCTAGGACTCGGTGGTAATCGCGACCCCAACCATAGCGCGAAATTTTTGCATATTGCCGACCCTGGGGATGGCTGTGGGGTGTATAGTAATTGATTCCTAGGGAATAACGGATTGAACATTAGGCATGACTTGCTGAATATTCTGCCGCCGTGGATCGGACATCCAAGCCATCTCGGCCTGATAGCCTTGGGCTAACCACCGTTGCAGATCAGTTTCCCTAGGCGCAGGGCTACTGGGTAGGGACGGCACAGCCGCAATACCCACCTTATGAAATCCGATATCTAAGGCTTTTTGCTTGATCTGTTCACTGGTGATCGAGTCACCCGTCATGGATTACAGTCCAGAAATAATCTGCTGAGAATTTGGATTGATCACGGATAGGGTTACGGACCAATTGCTGCCTGGCGGGATGTTGAACCTTAGGTACAGCCTGTTCAGCAGGCTTCTCCTTGATGAATCCTGCTTGGAAGTTTAACAGTTTTTGCGTTCTGTCTTGGGAAGGATAGAATCAAAAAGTTAAAGATGTAGCTGCAGATCCCCGCCTCTGTCAAGATTTTTTCCAGCCATAATGTGCTGAGTTGATCAATGCCCTTGCCCCCGCAATGGATCAGCAACACCTGAAGAACTGTAACAGTTCCCATCGAACTTACTCAAAGGGGACAGGGGCAATGTTAGGATTCCCTCTAGAAGAGATTCTGGCACCTAAATTTCAGTACCGTATTGGGAGAAGAATTAATGGCAGAAACGCTGACTGGAAAAACTCCATTATTCGGTGGCAGCACTGGCGGCTTGCTCTCGAAGGCTGATACAGAGGAGAAATACGCGATTACCTGGACCAGCCCTAAACAACAAGTCTTTGAAATGCCCACCGGTGGCGCTGCGACGATGAACGAGGGTGCAAACCTTTTGTATCTGGCCCGTAAAGAGCAATGTATTGCCCTCGGTGTTCGTCAGCTTCGAAACAAGAAGATTATGGACTACAAGATTTACCGAGTCTTGCCTGATGGGTCAAATACTTTAATCCATCCCAAGGATGGCGCCTTCCCTGAAAAATCAACCGAAGGGCGGACCGCTGTTAATAGCGTTAGCCGTTCCATTGGTGAGAATCCCAACCCTGGTGCGATCAAATATTCTGGCAAGAAAACTTACGACTAACAGCAGTTTTGTCTGTTGATACCTTTTCTTGAAATCCTTCGCCTGGGTCTTGGCCCGTTAGAGGGATTCTGGCTTAAACCCCGCCCATGGTGGGGTTTAGTTTTTTGTAGGATGGAATGACCCGGATGGGTTAGGACATACCAGTTAGGTTCTTAAGATCCATGACATTGCCTGATTTCTCTGATTTTCAAGCCCTGGCTCAAGAGGGAAATTTCGTCCCCGTTTATCAAGAATGGATCGCTGACTTGGATACGCCCGTATCAGCTTGGTATCGGGTCTGTGCGGGTCAGCCCTATAGTTTTCTTTTAGAATCCGTTGAGGGAGGTGAGAACTTAGCCCGCTATAGCCTGCTGGGCTGCGATCCAGTCTGGGTGTTAGAAACTCGGGGAGAACAAACCACCCAAACCCATCGCGACGGTTCGGTGGTCAGCTTTTCTGGAAATCCCTTTGCGATTGTTAAAGATTGCTTAGCTCCCTATCAACCTGTCAAGCTCCCCCAGCTTCCCCCTGGTATCGGTGGATTGGTGGGGTTTTGGGGCTATGAGTTGATTCACTGGATTGAACCTCGGGTGCCCATTTATCCCCTAGGGATTCTGATTTGCCGGATGGCCTATGGATGCAAGTGGATAACCTGATGATTTTTGACCAAGTGAAGCGAAAAATCTGGGTGGTGGCCTATGCTGATTTGCGCCAAAGGTCGGATCTGAGGGCTGCCTATGAGGAGGCTTGCGATCGCATCAATCATCTCGTCTCGAAACTCCAGCAGCCCCTGGATCGACATAACTTAGCACTCACCAGCACACCCTCCGCCCAAGTCAGTTCTGCTGCTCTCAAGAGCAATATTAGCCAAACTCAATTCTGCCAAAACGTCCAGACAGCAAAGGACTATATCAAAGCCGGAGACATCTTTCAGGTCGTTCTTTCCCAGCAACTTTCTACAACCTACCACGGCGATCCCTTTGAGTTGTATCGCTCCCTACGACTGATTAACCCCTCCCCCTACATGGCCTATTTACATTTTCAAGACTGGCAGATTATTGGCTCTAGTCCAGAAGTAATGGTCAAAGCAGAATATAGCGCTAGCCCTGATACCCTGCAAGCCACTGTTCGTCCCATTGCAGGTACCCGACCACGCGGCCAAACACCCCAAGAAGATATCATCCTAGCCAAAGAACTATTGGCCGATCCCAAGGAAATTGCTGAGCATGTCATGTTGGTTGATTTAGGTCGGAATGATTTAGGCCGCGTCTGCCGCAAAGGGTCTGTCCAAGTCGAACCCCAAGAGCTAATGGTCATTGAACGATACTCCCATGTCATGCATATTGTTAGTAATGTCATCGGTGAGCTAGACAGCAGCAAAACTGCTTGGGACTTATTGCAAGCGTGCTTCCCTGCAGGTACAGTCAGTGGCGCGCCCAAAATTCGAGCCATGGAAATTATTCATGAGCTAGAGGGCTGCCGACGAGGTCCTTACTCTGGGGTCTATGGCTACTACGATTTTGAAGGTCAGCTCAATACTGCCATTACCATTCGCAGCATGGTGGTTCGACAGCAAACGGACGATCTGCATCAAGTGATGGTGCAAGCGGGGGCGGGTCTCGTGGCAGACTCCAACCCTGAATCCGAATACCAAGAGACCTTAAATAAAGCCAAGGGCCTCTTGGAAGCAATCCATTGTTTGAAACCCTGACCCTAGCTGTATCTTTAAGGGCTAACCAATACCCTCAACCGCAAGCCGAAACTCTTCAACTTCCTCGCTATAGGCAATATCCATCACCGCCTCCACATTCTCATGGGGCCGAGGAATAATGACCCAGGTTTCTAGCACCCCGCCTGGAGTATTGTTGGCTGCGGCAATTCCGGCCTCCATCGCCATCTTCACCTCTGACACATCACCCCGAATATTGATCGTAAATCGGGCACTACCAGCTCGGATATACCCCACTAATGTCACTCGTCCCGCCTTGACCATCGCATCGGCTGCTGCCAACACGGGTGGAAACCCTTTTGTCTCAAGTGACCCAACTGCCTGTGGCATTCCTGATTGACCTCAATAAACAATCAATTAACGTGAAATTAGCAAAACCTGACAACTCATCCTGAGGATGGACCAACTTCCCATCCCTAACTTCTAGACCCGAAAAGGCTCAGATCCCTCCCGATAGTCAATGGGCAAGACGGCTTCTATGTTCTCGGGTGGATTAGGGACAATATAGTAAGATTCAACCTTCGCAGCCCCCGGCATGCCTTTTACCGAATCAACCCCAGCCGCCATAGCCCGCTTAACTTCGGCAACAGGCCCACGAATCGAAATGACATAGCGCCCACTGGCACAACTCTCATAACCGATCAAGGCCACCCGCCCAGCCTTAACCATTACATCTGCTGCCGCTAAAACAGCAGGGAATCCATAGGTCTCTATCATTCCAACAGCGACTGGCATTGCAATACTCCAACAACCATTTACCCGCAGTACAAACTATACCTCAGCATCTGTTGTGGGTTACATATTATTATTGACGAGAGGTTTGCTCTGATGATTACAGTTCGCTCTACGGACGACCGAAAAGGTTCCAGAGAGCTAGTTTTCGCCATTGGCTAGAGCTTTTCCTCCTCCTGCTTTGACTAGTTGCTCTTGAGTATTAGACGCTCAAAAGGATGGCTATTTCACCAGCAGTAAGTATTAAAGTCACACTGATCGACTAACAGGTCCCTGCCCAAAATACTCTGCCAAGATCACGAGAGAGGCATCTGCAAAATCCATAGACAAATTTTGATACAGGCGGATTAGATCCTGAATCCGCGCATATGGGTTGGACAGAGATCAACAAACCTTCACGCCTGCCGAATCAACCACCACAGGGCATGCTTTATTTTTGGGCTGCACAAGAAGGTCGCTCTCTAATATTTTCATCCGTCATGCCTGCATGCTGTGGTCGGGCACATCTAAGGTTCTGACTTTTCCCGCTAAGTTTCCTGGGTGGCCAACAGCCAGCCCTCCATCAGGTCATTTAACTTAGCCCATCCTTCCAGAGCACTTGAATTCCAATCGGTGTGTTGCGACGATGCTCAAGATATCCT
>JAAUUW010000203.1 GCA_012030735.1 Acaryochloridaceae cyanobacterium SU_2_1 | reverse complement strand
GACCCCGACATCGGCAAAGCGTTGCACAGCAAATCCCCATAAAGTCGCAGCAATTGCCGCTTCCTCCACCACAGCTTGATCGCTCGTTCCGGCTGAAACAATACCAATTTGGCCGGGGTGCCAAGGAGATAGGGGCAGGGGAGTAGTAGCACAAATTCGAGCCTGAGCAAAATAATGAAGACTAGGCATCTGCTGCTGCAGTTGCTCAAACACAGCAGGCTCGATCCGGGTTGCGATCACACAGGGATTATCGGGTTGCATCACCTCGATAATGCCTAGGATCTGCTGCGGAGTTTTACCTGGCCCCCAAATCGCCTCAGCAAATCCAGTCCGCAAGGCTCGATGGTGATCAATCTTGGCAAAATTGTCTAGAGTTTTGTAGGTAAAAGATTGAAGGTTTGCTAAGGCGTTCTCAGGACTAAGCCTGCCTTGGGCCACTGCATATAAAAGCTGTTCAAGATCTTCGGTTTGAGTCACAACATCCTTACGGGTTGGGGGGACAGGTTCCTAAGGCCGCAATTTTAGTAATGTGTATCTTAAGCAACTTTTGAAGCCATTGCGATAGCCAAGTCGATAGGCTTCAGCTCTTTGTTCACGAGTACCGTGACTGTTGGGGTCGAATTGATAATGTCCGCTGTCATAGGACTGAAAATACCCTTCATTGGCATCGTCACTATCAAGCAGCCCCTGTTGTTTAGCCCGCTGGGCATAGGCACCAGCAAAACAATCTGCCTGTAGTTCTTCTTGAAATAAATAGCGATGCAGTTGACTTAAGCCTAGCTGTCGCTGCACCGCATGGCCATATTCATGGGCCAAGATGGTAATGGCAGCAAAATCTCCTCGCTGGCGATTGACCTTCAACAAAAATGGCACATTCATATAAATGCTGTGATTGAGGGGGCAATAGATGGCGTTAAAAGGCCCAGAAATACCACAGGGGGTGCTGACAGTATTGGTATAAGTATAGGATTTCGGACCATACCATTTACGCCCGAGACTGCGGAAGGTTTCTTCCCAAAAGGCGTTAATATCAGCATTTGCAAAATCCATTTTGTCCTCAGAGTTTGACCTGAGGCGGCTGAGGGCAGGGCAGTGAGGGCAACGATTAGGGCTAGAGGAGGCAAAAGGCCATTCCTCGGCCATAACCGCTGAATACCATGCAAAACAGTGGCTTGAGTAGCGCGTAAGCAAGTTGGCAACATGGATAATCGCATCAGAGGAAGGAATTGAATCGTTTATCCAGTGTAGACGCAGAGGGACCCCTGAAAGTTCGTCGATCAGTATAGATTTTAAGGGTCACTCCAAGGCAGGATCCCTTGCCACTCAACCCATCTCCAGCCTCGCTGTTAGCTCTCCAGCTTGGGAAAGCTGATTTTTTGCTCAACTTTCCCCAGATAATCGAGGCTAAGAGCTGTATCGGACCATGCCAAAGTAAAGTCAACTCATGGCTAGATTGCCCCTAGCGAACTGATGTTAAGGCTGGGTTGGACTTAGTATTCAGGGCTGCAAGTTGACCGAGAATGGCATCCACATTTTGACGGGCATCGCCAAATAGCATTTGCGTATTGTCCTTGTAAAACAAAGGATTATCTACTCCCGCATAACCACTGGCCATGCTCCGTTTCATTACCACAACATTGCTGGCATGCCAGACTTCGAGGACAGGCATACCGGCGATGGGACTAGCAGGATCCTCTAAGGCACTGGGATTGACGGTATCGTTTGCTCCAATGACAAGAACGAGATCCGTTTGAGCAAAATCTTCGTTGATTTCATCCATTTCGAGGACGATATCGTAGGGTACGCTGGCTTCAGCGAGTAATACGTTCATATGTCCGGGTAGTCGACCGGCGACGGGATGAATACCGAAGCGGACTGTAGTGCCGCGATCGCGCAAAATTTTGGTAATCTGAGCCACGGCATGTTGGGCTTGGGCCACGGCCATCCCGTAACCGGGTGCAATAATCACAGTTTTGGCATCCTGTAATAGCTCAACGGTTTCCTCTACATTAGTAGCGGTTGATTCACCCACAGGGCCAGCAGCGGCAGCCTGAGCGCTAGGTGCAGCACCAAAGCCCCCTAAAATAACGCTGACAAATCCCCGGTTCATGGCCTTACACATGATATAGCTGAGGATTGCCCCACTGCTTCCCACTAAGGCACCGGTAATAATTAACAGGTCGTTGCCTAACATAAATCCAGCAGCAGCAGCAGCCCAGCCGGAATAACTGTTGAGCATAGAAATGACGACGGGCATATCAGCGCCACCAATGGCAGCCACCAGATGGATACCCAAAAGACTTGCGAGCGCAGTCATGATCAGCAAAGGCTGCAACCCAGTCGTCGGCGATGCCCCCATAAACTGGATACCCAAAACCACCGAACCTACCAACAGGGCAATATTGAGCAAATGGCGAGCGGGCAGCAAAAGGGGCTTACTACCAATCAAGGCTCGCAACTTAGCAAAGGCCACAATCGACCCAGTAAAAGTTACGGCCCCAATAAAGACACCCAAATAGATCTCAATATCATGGATGGTAGCCTCTGAACCCGTCAGACTCGATTCTGGCTGCAAATAATTGGCAATGCCCACCAAGACAGCAGCCAAGCCTACAAAACTATGTAAAATCGCCACCAATTCTGGCATAGAGGTCATGGCCACCCGCGAGGCCACCACCGCTCCTAGAATGGCACCGGGGATAATCACCGCTGCTAAGGTGCCATAACTCGTGACTTCAGCACTGAGAGCCGTTGCCCCTAAGGCAATCACCATCCCTAAAATGCCGTAAACATTACCTTTGCGAGCTGTTTCTTGGTTAGAAAGGCCCGCTAGGCTGAGAATAAATAAGGCACTGGCCGCGATATACGCCACGGTAACAAGACTATTGGTCATAGTTGACTCCTAAGGACATGAGGCTGAGATAAATAGAGGGGAGCGGTGGAGGGCTTGCAAATTACTGCTTGCGAAACATTTGCAGCATTCGCTGAGAGACTAAAAAGCCACCCGCAATGTTAATGGTGCCAACTAGGATTGCGATCGCACCCAAAATCGTCGTAGGAGAACTCAAGGGCCCAGAAATCTGCAACATGCCCCCCCAAAATAATGATGCCGCTAATCGCATTTGTCACACTCATCAGGGGCGTATGCAAGGCTGGCGCGACATTCCAAATCACTTGCCAACCCACAAAACAGGCTAAAACAAACACCGTAAAATGCGTCAAAAAAGAAGGAGGAGCCGCTATCCCAATCCCTAGTAAAGCCGCACCAATCGCAATTAAGGGCAGCCATTGGCCTAAAACCGATTTCTGCTTAACCTCTAGAGCTGGCGGCGCAACTGGAGCAGCCGTTGCTGGGGCCTGAGGCGGCGTCGGGATAGTCGCAGGGGGAGGTGGCCAGGTGATTTTGCCCTCATGGAGTACCGTCGCACCTCGAACAACTTCATCCGTA
>JAAUUW010000202.1 GCA_012030735.1 Acaryochloridaceae cyanobacterium SU_2_1 | reverse complement strand
CAGGATTGGCGATCGCAAATAATCGGCTCTAATATCTCTCGATCTAGGAGAGGTTCGGTCGAGGCCGTACTGGTAAAAATTAGATCAGACACCGCTAATACCGTCGGCAGGTCTGCTAGGGTATGGAGTTTTAAGTCTGCCTCTTGAAACTGCCCTGCCAGTTGCTGCGCACCTTTGAGGGAGCGATTGAGAATCGTAATCTGATTGGCCCCCTTACTCAGCAAATGTTGAACCAGCAACCGCGACATTTTGCCCGCCCCAATAATGGCTACCCGGTGGGCTGACAAATCCTCGGTTTTCATCTGAGCTAGCTCCACAGCCGCCGAGCTAATGGAGACGGCCCCGGTACCAATACTGGTCTCGGTACGCACCCGCTTGCCCGCAGAAATAGCCTGTTTGAACAGCCGATTGAGAATGGGACCAGCGCCACTATACTGTTGGCTTAATTTGTGGGTTTGCTTCACCTGAGCCAGAATTTGGCCTTCGCCGAGAACCAAACTATCCAACCCTGCTGATACCCGCATTAAATGCATGACTGCATCTTGATGCAAGAGGATGAACAAATGCTGACGCAGTGCAGCCAGCGGGATCTGACTCCACTCGGACAAAAACTGCGTCAGTTCACGAATACCGTCATCGGTTTCCTGAGCCACCACATAAACTTCCATGCGGTTACAGGTGCTTAAAATTGCAACCTCTTCTAAATGAGGATAGGTCCGCAGTTGAGCCGTTGCTTTTTCTTTAGCATCATCAGGGATACTCAGCTTTTCCCGAACTTCAACAGGTGCTGTTTTGTGACTTAAACCGACCACCGCAATATTCATGTGTCCTCCTTCACTGTTGATTGAGCCGCATCACTTGAGAGATATAAAACTTCAAGATTTCTATAGGCAATGGCTGTGCCTAGTGCAACTGAAGTGCTTTTGGACGTTTAGGCGTTTCAAACATATGAACAGTATCCACAAATCGGGCAGTTTTAGATTGGGTAGAAATGACCAGAGATTGGGTACGAGCCCCACCATTAAAGAAGCGCACCCCTTTCATTAAGGTTCCTGGTGTAATCCCACAGGCAGCAAAGAGGACGGTTTCACCACAAGCTAATTCTTCAGCAGTGTAAACACGATCAGGATCAGTAATGCCCATCTCTCGCAAGCGAGTCAGGTTACTTTCCTTGCTCTCGCCAATTAATCCTGTTTTGACAATGTCAGGATCATAAACCAGTTGGCCTTGAAAATGGCCCCCTAAAGCTCTCATAGCTGCCGCTGAAATCACTCCCTCTGGAGCAGCGCCAATACCCATGAGGGCATGAATATTCGTCCCTGAAAAGGCACAAGATAGAGCGGCGGAGACATCCCCATCCGTAATCAGGTGAACACGAGCCCCTGCGCTGCGAATTTCCTTAATCAGCTCGTTATGGCGTTCTCGTTTCATCACCACCACAACCAGCTCTTCGATGGAGCGATCCAAGGCTGTTGCCAAAATTTTCAAGTTTTCAGTGGCAGATTTATTGATATCCACCTTGCCTTTGGCAGCAGGGGGAGCGGCTAGTTTTTTCATATAAAAGTCCGGTGCCGCAAACAAGCCCCCTTTTTCAGAGATAGCCAGCACGGCCATAGAGCCATTTTGACCGTAAGCCACGAGGTTAGTGCCTTCGCAAGGGTCTACAGCAATATCGATTTCTACGAGTTCTTCTGGGTTACAAAAGTTAGCGGCATCGGGTTGGGTGCAAATGCCCAATTCTTCGCCGATATAGAGCATGGGGGCATCATCTCTTTCGCCTTCACCAATAACGATGCGGCCCCGCATATGGATCTTGTTCATGCGATCGCGCATGGCTTCTACTGCAACATGATCCGCAGTATCTTTTTCTCCTTTACCCATCCACCGAGCTGAGGCGATCGCAGCTTGTTCTACCACCTCAATAATCTCTAGGCCGATAACGTTATCCACGCAAAGAATCCTCCTACATGCCTGACTGTGTCTTGCGTTCTGTCTTTCAGTAACTGCTTTGAGTTATATTTTGTATCTTTCAGTACCAATTTATTAGTCTATCAGACCGCTGATACCCGCTTATAGGGGATGAGGCCAGGAATTCTATTAAGTTTTTCTTGCCTGAGGATTGTCACCCTCAGTACCCCTATCCCCCCAACTTAGGCAGAATCGCTTCTGCTTAATCTCTCTGTAGATTCTCCCCCTTGCTTTAATCGAAGCCACAAAGAATAAGGGCAATCCTCACCATGTCAAGACAACTCAACATTTAAATCTTATCAATACTTAAGTCTTCAAAAGGGTTGTCACAAAGGTCTGAATCAAAACCAAAACAGGTGGACTAATTTCATGAGCCATCGGTAATTCATGATACTCGACCGATACACCACCTGTGCGTAAAGCTTGATCTGCCTGTTGAGCTGCACTCAACGGCACAACAGGATCCTGTTGACCATGAACCATCAGCACAGGCGGCGTCTGTTCCCCCAATAAAGGTTTCACCGACGGATGTAAATAGCCACTCAAACAGATCAACCCTGCTAAGGGTAGACGAACCCCCACATCCAACGTCATCGCTCCCCCTTGGGAAAATCCAGCTAAGATTACCCGTGTCAGGGGCACCTCTGTCTGCTGGGCTAAGGCGGGCAACCAGTCTAAGAGGGCATGCCGACTTGCGGGTAGTCCTTCTTGAGTCCCTAAGTCATACCACATAAGGCCTTCTGGGACTTGAGGATGGGAGAAAGGCGCATTGGGAAAACAAAATTGATAGGTCGGCAAATTGAGATAGGGAGCCAAAGAGGCTAAATCTTGGGCATTTGATCCCCAACCATGGAGGGCGACCAATAAACCTGCGGGCGATCCGCCTGTTGTAGGTGCTAGAGTGATTACCGAGAGTGACACTGCTAGGGTTCCTGCAAGCAACACTCTTCATTGTTTCACATCCCATTGTTAAACGCTGAGATTCATTCGATGTTAGGACGCAAACTGGCAGGCCGCTATTCCGTCGTCAAACCTTTAGCAGAGGGCGGCTTTGGCGAAACCTTTTTAGCTGAAGACACTCACCTCCCCGATTCACCCCAATGTGTGGTCAAAAAGTTAAAAACAGGCTCCCATGATCCAGCGTTGCTGCAAACGGTTCGTCGGTTATTTGACTCGGAAGCGAAGGTTCTGCACCAGTTAGGCGATCATCCTCAAATTCCCCGTCTTCTCGCTCACTTCGAAGATAATGAAGAGTTTTATCTGGCAGAGGAATTTGTGGAAGGCGAGAGTCTAGCCGAGGAATTAGAAACAGGAAAACCCTTGGATGAAGATGCGGTTCTCCAATTGCTCTATGACATTTTAGAAGTCTTGTCCTTTGTCCATGAGAAACAGGTTATTCATCGGGATATCAAACCTTCCAACTTAATTAGACGGAGACGCGATCGCAAACTCGTCTTAATTGATTTTGGTGCCGTCAAACAAGTCACTACCCAACTC
>JAAUUW010000060.1 GCA_012030735.1 Acaryochloridaceae cyanobacterium SU_2_1 | reverse complement strand
GTCGCAGAAATATCTTTGTGATTTGCTCATGGGCAACCCGAGGAATTAAGGTGCGCCAGCTTAAGAGTTGAGTGAACAGATTGTCTGGGTCAGCGTTCCCTTGGTTTGACTGGATTCCAGTCACCCTAGCAACATTTTGCTGCCAGTCGGCCCGCACAACCCCTAGGGGGACTAACTCTTTTTCTAAGCTATTACCAAGGCTGATCAAACGCTTAAAGCGTTGACTCTGGGGGTCTTGTGGATGGCTTTGCAGCCAAGTTTGAATGGTGGGGGTGGTTTGGACTTGGTATTGTAAGCGTTTAATTGTGGTATATACAGCCTGACTGGCATCTTGAACACAGGATTTGGCAGGGGTGACTAAGGCTGCTCCAGTGCCATCACCAATCCGATAGCGGGCAGCCATCAACTGCAGTTGCTGCTGTAACTCAGACCAGGGAGAGAGCGTTGTTTGGCCAAATTGGTAGGGCTGGGTGAGCAGATCCAATTTAACTAACAGATCTAAGACAGGCCGACTGCCTAACCAGCCTCGGTGCAGATTACCCATATATTCAGACCAATGGCTGGCACCGGCAATGATACCCTCAGGGTTATGGGCATAGATCTGCTGATAGTCAATCTCAAACTGGAGCTCCTCGGTAAAAGGATCTCTGACCACTGTTGCTAAGCCATAGGCAAAGTGGCCTGTTACTGTGCCTATCACCGCTTGGCCTTCGGCCTGAGCGCCACCGATACCGCCAAAGAGATGTATCACTAGAGCTTTGTCTCGCTCTTGCCAGTCGGGTTTAGGGCTATGGGGTCGCCTTGTTTCAAGTGAGACTCGCTCTAGGCGACCTTTTTTGGCCGTCATTTTCTCCCATGTTTGCCGTTTAAAGTAGTGAAGTCCGGCCTGCTGATTGCGTAAGACTTGATCGGGTTCAAGCTGAAAAAGGGCGCGGGGTGCGATCGCACTCACCACAAATAATCCCTCCTGGTTCTGATCGCCATAGATATACCATCCAGCACGGCCAGCGGTAGAGGCTGCTAGCTGCCGTGGGGTAGAGGCAAAGATCCCGGTAGGAGTAGCAGGTACCTGGGGAATGTTAACCAGTTCTAAGGGACCGTCAAATTGATGGGACTGAGGATGATAATGGCGGACTTGGATCAACTGACTAGGGCAGGGTGGGGAGCCAGGGCAGGCGGAGGGAATCAACTGATCGGTATTAACCGGGTCTTGGATTTGAACCAGGGCATACCAAGGGCCAGCAATTTGGACTGGTTCCTCAGAGATTCGTAGTTTGGGCGCGGCGGTTGCTAAGCCCTCAACTTCTACGTTTTTGAGGGCCACAAGTAGATCATCCACCGGACGGGCTCCGGCTAGGGATTGCAGAGGCCCCACCTGCTGCCGCCCATCGAGTCGCTGGGGATGGATATTGCCCAAGGTTTGGCTATGGCGGGCGGCAGCGGAAAAATTAACATCCCGCGTAACGCCTTGCCGATCAGCTTGGCGCTGGGGATTTGGCTGCCATTCTAGCTTAACCCTCTTCCCGATTAAGGTCTGGAGGGTGGATGGCGCCTGCTTGATCTCAATCCACACCCAGTCTGATGAGTCCTCGGCAGTGGCGGGGGGCAAGATCAAGCGACCCACCCAAGGGGCCACAGGACGATAGAAGTCCGTTTCTTTAGACTGATCAACTAGAGGGCGGGCTGGGGAGGAGAGAGCCTTTGCTAAGGTCAGGGGCGGTGGATGAGGGGAGGGGACGGATGCCCTGAGGGCGGGTATGCTCCCCCCCAGGTTAAGCATCAATAAGCCTAATATAAAAAGCCATTTCAGGGGATGCGATCGCATCCCCCTCCACAGACCTCTAGGACCAAAAGCCATCAGATATCCACTCAGTCAGCAACAGCAGTATCCCCCAGCCAGGGAACATCAAAACAACAAGTTTTATCACATAGGCTTGCCATGCTTAATGTTCAATGATATTCAAAAGGCTAGTCACAGTGGACTTGAAACTTCTTTACCCCGCCTTGGCAACAGGGTAGCTCAACCGCCAAAATTACAGATTTAATTGATTTGCGGAAATTGTAGCTGAAACATTTAGGGAAGCTTCGAGTCTACAGTCTTGTGCTTAGTCTGACTCAGGGAGGGAGAGAAATGAAACGCAGTGCAATGACCGTCATACCCATTACCGTTCTTTTGCTGGTCACCAGCAATCTGCCAATCATGGCAGCCTCAGATGTGCAAAAACAAGCAAAAGCCGAGAAAATTATTATCGAAGCCAGCGACGTCTTAGAAGATATTCTCAGCGACCCCAAAACCCAAATTCCACCCGATCTCCTCCAGCAAAGTGAGGGCATTGCCATTATCCCCGACGTGATCCAAGCCGGATTCCTCTTTGGTGGACGGGGCGGCACTGGGATCATCATGCTTCGCCAGGATGATGGGTCATGGAGCAATCCAGCCTTTGTAAACATTACGGGGGGAAGTTTTGGCCTACAAATTGGGGCCAAATCCAGTGACGTGATTTTGGTGTTTCCCAATCGCGATACCGTCAATGAGGTGCTGTCAAAATCCTTTGATTTAGGCGGTAGCGTGACGGGCACTGCGGGCCCCGTGGGAAGCACCCCTGTCGATCCCACCAAGGACTATAGCAAGTCGCCGATTTTGACCTACTCGCGCAGCCGAGGTTTATTTGGCGGGGTCACCATTGATGGCTCTAAAATCGGCTTTAATCGCAACAGAAACCGAGATTTATACGGCCGATCCGTGACCCCTCGGCGGATTTTTAGGGACCCAAACTTAGAGGCACCAGTGGTGGTGGATTCCCTGAGGCAAATTCTCGAAGAATCTGAAGAAGGTACCTATAGCCGTTACTAAGGCCTAGTCCATGCATCGATGGGCAGGGGTGATTTGTGGCGCTGTGATCACTTTGGGTGTTGTCGCCCTTGGTCTGGAGCGCTGTCAGCGATCGCAAATCCAAATTCAAGTCCTCCAACCCCTGCCCCAAGATCCTCAGATTCAGGTTTATATGAACCAGAATCTGGCGGCTGTATTTACAGAGCCCTATCGAAAGCAAACCCGTCCCGGTGATGACCTAGAATCCATCATCGTCAACCAGATTAATACCGCTCGCTCTAGCGTTGATCTAGCCGTGCAAGAGTTGCGATCGCCCCGCATTGCCCAAGCATTGCGTAACCGTCATCGCGCCGGCATCAACATAAGGCTGATCCTCGAAAACAGCTATAGCCAGCCCTATAGCAGCCTCAGTCCCTCAGCATCTCCCAGATGGATCAGCGACAGAAAGATCGATACCAAGACAATTTTCAACTCATCGATCACGACGGCAACGGCCAACTGAGCACCACAGAAATCGAACAATATGATGCCCTACAAGTCATCAGAAACGCCAATATACCCTGGATCGACGATACCGAAGATGGATCCCTAGGTAGTGGTCTGATGCATCACAAATTTGTGATCATTGACAGGCAGACCAGCCTCATCACCTCTGCCAACTTTACCCTATCAGATTTACACGGCGATCTCGATACAGCCGATAGCCGTGGCAATGCCAATTCCTTGCTCGTCATTTCCCATCCCCCCTTGGCCCAATTGTTCTCCACCGAATTTGAGATCCTGTGGGGCAATGGCCCTGGCAAGACCAAAGACAGTCGCTTTGGCGTCAATAAACCCTACCGACCCGCCCAATCGCTTCGGGTGGGCAAGGCTCAAGTTTGGGTGCAGTTCTCACCGACTTCGGCTCAAATACCCTGGGCAAAGAGCACCAATGGACTCATTGATCAGATGCTGGCCACCGCCAACCAGAGCATCGACCTAGCCTTATTCGTATTCTCTGAACAACAACTAGCCAATCAATTGCTCACCAGACATCGCCAAGGCATCCAGATTCGGGCTTTAGTCGATTCAAATTTTGCCTACCAAAGCTATAGCGAATTGCTTGATCTACTGGGTATCGCCCTCAGCTCCGGCAGGGGCCAAAAGCTCACTTGCCAAACAGAACCCCTAAATTACATCTGGCCTCAGCCCCTGCAAACCGTTGGTGTTCCTAAATTAGCGCCTGGAGATTTACTCCATCATAAATATGGGGTAATAGACCGTCGTCGTGTCATTATTGGCTCTCATAATTGGTCTGCTGCCGCTAATCAGCTCAACGATGAAACCCTCTTGGTCATTGATAATCCCCTCGTTGCAGCCCATTACCAAAGAGAGTTTGAGCGGTTATATATCAACAGTGAATTAGGTCTGCCCAAATTTCTCCAGCAACGAGTTCAGCAACATCAACACCGTTGTGGCTCCCTAAAGTCAGCCCCCTCAGTCTCCGAATCCTCCCCCTCACCACTGCGCCATCCTCTGCCCCCGGTGGTTTAAATAGGACTACCCTTGTCAATATCAATACAGCCAGCCAGTCAGAATTAGAGACATTACCTGGCGCTGGCCCTCAGCTTGCGCGTCAAATCATTGAACATCGTCCTTTTCGTTCCCTTGCTGATTTAGATCGAGTCCCAGGGATCGGCCCTCGGTTACTGGAACGATGGCAAAATCAAGTGACATGGTAGTTCTCAAGTCTGTTGAGTGGATATTTTGGGGAGTAAATCCAGCCATCACAGTCCCGATCAAGATTCAGTCACGAACATGATCCACGGTATCTAGATTCCTGGCGGAGATGACGTTATTCAAGCAGGAACCTTTTATCTTTGGGTTGAAACCACTAACCCTAAAAGGCCGCCTAGATCGGCTCGGGCTTTTCATCCCTATCAGCTCCCTCATCAAGATTTAGAAATAGTTCTAGAGAGTGATCTGGGGGTAAAACCTGGATCTCCTCTAGATCAATTGATTGCTCCTCAATTTTTTCTGCTGCCTACTAGCGATCAGGAGCCCTGGCCGTCACTAGAGCTGGCGCGATACTGAGAGCAAACGATGCCAGAAACCTTTGCGTGGCAGTATTGGCAGGTGGGCTGGGCAATTTGCTCTTGAGTCCGTGATCGATATCATCAAACTTCTGAACGAGAAGATCAGAAAAAACTGGCAGGTGCGATCGCGGGCTCGGATGAGTCTTGGCTGACGGGTTTAGACAATGAGTCCTTTAAAGAGTAATTACCCTCAACAAAAGCATCATTCTGGAATAATGCCTGACGGCTCCGCCCTGGCACAACTGCTCACGCCCGTTTGCCATTACCCCCTATTTGCCAACAAGTCTACCATCCAAAAATCGTTGCCAGCTAAAGGGAGTCAGGGGCAACTCAGATTCACCAGTGACAATTAACTGGGTGATTAACTGCGCCGTCACAGGGGCAAGGAGAATGCCATTGCGATAATGCCCTGTCGCCAGCAGTAGATTATCGTAAGGACTCTCACCCAAAATCGGTAATTCATCGGGGGTAGTGGGCCGAAAGCCCCACCAATAGCTCTCTAGTTGAAACTCCTGTAGGGGTGGATAAAGACGCATCGCTGCTGTGAATAAGGATTGAAGACCCGCAGGGGTATTATGGGGAGCAAACCCGACCTGTTCATTCGTGGCCCCGACAACAATTCGACCCGTTTGTCGAGGCACAATATAGACCTCAGAGCCAAATAAAACATGGCGCAGGGGTTGGAGATGATCAGGGCTGCCCTTCGCTTGAACGGCGAACAGTTGACCTTTGCGAGGTATAACGGGGATGGGTAACAACTCTCCAGCCCAGGCCCCGGTGCATAATAAATAGGTCTGGGCTTGCCAAGGCCCCAGGTTGGTATTCACCTGATCTAGACAATTTCCCTGCCGACTAAAGGATTCTACCGTCACCCCCTCTTGTAGGTTGACTCCCAGTTGATGAGCGGCTTGCTGTAAAACTTGGGCCAGTTGCTGGTTATTCACCTGAGCATCTTCAGGAAACCACCATCCTCCTATCACCTCTGCACTCAGATCAGGTTGATGATGATGGATAGAGGTGCGATCGCACCATTCCCTCCCTTGACCCTGCTGCATTGAACCGAGATCCTGAGCATAACGGGGCGCTAAAATACCACAGGGCCAATATCCTGTCTCCAAGCCGGTTAAAGTAGTCAGTCGGGTTGTCCAGTCAAAATAGAGCCGCCGGCTCTGTAAACAGAGATCTAACATCGGGCCAGGAGCCAACCCCTCCGCTTGGGGGGCTAACATGCCAGCCGCGGCCTGGAGCGCTGCCTCCTGAAAGTTACGGCTGAGGACCGTTACCTGTACCCCTTGACCTGCCAATTCAATTGCCGTGGCCAAACCAATTGCACCACCACCGATAATTAAGACCTCAGAACTGGAATTCATCAATATACTGTTATGGGGAGTTTCAGGCCCACTGGCTTCTAGTGCTATTTAGCAGCAAGGAAACCGCTGCAAATCCTATTCTAAGGTGCAGGTGACGATGGCTCAGATTTCAATTGCAGCCCTAGTAGCGGCGGTCCGCTCTGGTGAGTCGCTCATTAGTTTCCCCACCGATACCGTGCCAGCGATGGCAACACTCCCCGCTCATGCCGCCCAAATCTTTGCCGCCAAGCAACGCCAACCCGATAAGCCTTTAATTCTGATGGCGGCCCAGGCTCAGGATCTATGGCCCTTTGTCCAAGGCACTCAGCAAGAGCGTGCCCTTTGGCAAGCAATGGCAGACCAATATTGGCCTGGTGCCCTGACCCTAGTTTTACCTGCTAGCCACCGGGTACCAGCGGTGATCAACCCTCTAGACCCGACGACCATCGGCCTGCGTGTGCCTAGGGCATCCTTGGCCCAACTCATTTTGCAACAGACGGGTCCCTTAGCCACCACGAGCGTCAACCGCTCGGGCCAACCAGCTCTAGAGTCTCTGGCAGACATTAATGCAGATTTTCCTCAATTGCTAACGCCCCTTGCCAGCCAATGGCGAGATCTCCCTATGGGCAACAAAAAACCTGCCTTGCCCTCCACCGTTGCCCAATGGACCAACCCAAATTGGACTATTTTACGGCAAGGGACTCTCTATCTAGATAAATAGAGAAGTCATTAACCCACAGCTCCCCATCGCAGTCGCATTTTCTAGTGGATTCTCAGTAATTCCTTGCGGCTTCACTAAGCGCCAGCAGATACTGGTATAGCAGGTTGTGATCAGGGTTGATCCCTTTCGTCAGTGGACCGAATCTACCAGGCTACCCATTTAATTCCGATGCTGACTGGCTATCAGCTACTGCCTCTGTTGTTAAAGGAATTGGTGATTGATCAAGCGATCGGTTCTATTTCCCTCAGCCCCGAAGAAGAAGCTGTTGCCCTTGAGCAATTCTACCAACAGCAACATCTGCAAGCGCAAACCCAGCGGCAAGAATGGTTAGATTACCATCGAATGTCGTCCGAGCAGCTCACGCAGCAAGCCCACCGCCAACTTAAACTGCATAAATTCAAAGTCCAGCATTGGCAGCATCAGATCGAGTCAGATTTTTTGCAACAGAAGGGGCAATTTGACCAATATCTTTATTCTCTGATTCGGGTGACCAATGCCGAAGTCGCCCTGGAACTCTATTTTCGCCTCCAGGCAGGGGAGCAATCCTTTGCCGAATTAGCCCAGCAATATTCCCAGGGTCCAGAAGCCCAAGCAGGTGGTTTGGTGGGGCCTGTCTTGGCCAATGCCCTACATCCGACCCTGGCCCAACTGCTAACGACCCTACAACCAGGACAAGTGGAGCCACCCATTCCCTTAGGAGACTGGTATGTGTTGGTTACCCTCCAACATCGGATTTCAGCACAACTCAACAATAGCCTGCGCCACACCTTGTTGGATAGGCGATTTAATGCCTGGATGCAAGACCAAATCCAGCGCCTGTCTGTTTCCGATCACGCTATTTCGGTTTCTATCCAATTACCATGACATCAACCCCGATTGCGATCGCCTCTTTTTTGAGGACTTTGCCGACCTTTCAACTACTCCCCGATCCAATCCTGGCCATGGTGACAGATCAATGTCAGCTTCAGCGCTACCCAATGGGGCGGTTAATTGTTTCAAACCAGGCAATGCCAGCAGCGCTGATTCTGATCTATCAGGGCAAGTGCGGCTGTTAGGCTATGATCCGCGCACCCAAAAGCCAGCAACATTAGCTATCCTCGGGCCAGGCGAGGCCCTAGGCTGGGTGAGTTTAGTGCGTCAATCTCCCTGTGAGGTTGCGATCTCATCTCAAGAGAGTATCTGCCTCAACCTCCCTCAAGAACTGTTTTTACAACTGCTTCACCAGTATCCAGACTTTGCCCAAGCCTATCAAACTCAACCCAGTCTGCTCGAAGTCTTTGAAATACTCGGCCATCAGCTCCTGCAGCAGGCCGATGGAGGGACAGATCTAATCGCCCTAGCGCAGCAAGTCTGGCCTACAGCCCGCATTCAAACGCTCCCCCTTAAAGAGTTAACGCATTCCACCTTAGATCTTGATTTAGATTGGTATATCAGCAGTGATAACCTAGCTGAACTAAAAATCAGACAACCCCTGCCACAGGCCCTCGATACCCTATCCAAGCTCAGATCTTCCACTCAGTCTATCCGCCTTTTAGGGTTGCCCTCCGCCCGCCTAGACATCCGTGATCGCGCAAGCCTCTCCCAGCCAGAGCAGCCAGAACAGCTCCAGCTTGACCTATCCTTGGACTGGCATGATATTCCCGAAGCTACCGCCTTAGTCCCCAGAACGACAGAATCCCTAAGGGAACCAGAGAATTATCCCTTCATCTCTGGAAGAGGCCCCATTGATGCCCCCTTGGCCTGTTTACAAATGCTGTCGAAATATTTTCATGTACCCTGGCGACGGGATATCGCCCAGCGCAGCCTCAAAAGCTACACCGCTAGCAACGGCAATGGGATCTCCTTGCCTCTCTACGGGGCAATGACCGAAGTTATGGGGCTACGAACCCAGTTAGTACAGACCCCTAAGGAGACCTTTGCACGGCTGCCAACCCCTGCCCTCATTAACTGGCAGGGTAGCCTTGCCCTCATCTATCAAGTCAACCTGCATCGGATTGTGTTTGCGGTGCCAGAGCAGGGATTATTGCGGAAGAGCACCGATGATTTCTTAGCTGCACAAACTGAGCCGATCCAAACCTTGCTGGTGGAGCGCAGCCGCGAGACCCCCAAACAGAAGTTTAACCTGGGATGGTTCTGGCCCTCTATTCAACGCCATCGCAAAGTGCTGATCGAAGTCTTGATTGCTTCTTTCTTTGTGCAGTTGTTTGGGCTAGCCAATCCCCTGATTACCCAGGTGATTATTGACAAGGTCTTGCGGGAGAATTCAATTGGCACCTTAAACGCCTTAGGTGTTCTACTGGTGGGGGTTTCTATCTTTGAAGCCTTACTGAGTAGCTTTCGCACCTATTTGTTTGTGGATACCACCAATCGCATAGATATGGCCCTAGGCACAGAGGTGATTGATCACCTCCTCCGCCTGCCCCTGCGGTATTTTGACCGACGTCCGGTGGGGGAATTGGCGACACGCGTAAATGAATTAGAGAATGTTCGCAACTTCTTGACTGGCACTGCTTTAACCATTGTCCTAGACGCTGTTTTTTCGGTGGTCTATATCGTGGTGATGGTGCTTTACAGTTGGTTGCTAACCCTGATTGCCCTGTCCACGGTACCGCTCTTTGCGCTACTAACCCTGATTTTTACACCCATTATTCGACAGTTAGCCCGCACCAAGGCAGAACAGAATGCCAAAACCCAGTCTTATCTGGTGGAGGTGGTGTCTGGGATTCAAACGGTTAAGGCTCAGAATATCGAGTTGAAGTCGCGCTGGCAATGGCAGAATTACTATGCCCGCTATGTCAGCGCTGGGTTTAAGGCGGTGGTTGTCTCCACCACAGCAGGGTCGATGAGTAACTTCTTGAATAAGTTATCTAGCTTATTGTTGCTTTGGGTAGGGGCCTATTTAGTTTTAAAAGGTCAATTGAGCTTGGGTGCCTTAATTGCCTTTCGGATCATTGATGGTTACACAATACAGCCTTTGCTGCGCTTAATCCAACTCTGGCAAAATTTTCAAGAAACCGCCCTGTCCCTAGAGCGCCTTGGCGATATTCTCGATTACCCCCAAGAGGTCTTGGAAACCGAGCGGGATTTGATCCCGATGCCTGTGATTGCGGGGGCAATTCGGTTTGAGAATCTGGGGTTTCGGTTTAAGGAGTCTGGTCCTTCGCAATTACAACAGGTTTCCTTAGAGATTTCTGCTGGCACCTTTGTGGGCATCGTGGGCCAAAGCGGCTCTGGTAAGAGTACCTTAATGAAATTACTGATGCGCCTTTATGAGCCAAAGTCTGGGCGGATTTTGGTGGATCAGTATGACATTAGCAAGGTGGAGCTTTATTCCCTTCGTCGTCAAATGGGTATGGTCTTGCAAGACAGTCTCTTATTTGAGGGCACAGTGCAGGAAAATATTGCCCTGTCTTCCCCTGAGGCGATGACTGAGGAAATTATTAAGGCCGCGAAGGTTGCCTTTGCCCATGACTTTATTATGGAATTACCTCAGGGTTATAACACTCGGGTGGGCGAAAGAGGGGCAGCTTTATCGGGTGGGCAGCGCCAACGAATTGCGATCGCGCGCATGGTGCTGCAAAACCCACAGTTGATTATTTTGGACGAAGCCACGAGTGCCTTGGACTATAACGCCGAGCGTCAAGTCTGCCGAAATCTGGCCCAAAGATTTGGCGATCGCACCGTCTTTTTGGTGACCCACCGCTTAAGAAGCCTAGAATCAGCCGATCTGATTGTCATGATGGATCAAGGGCAGGTGGTGGAGCAGGGCAGCCATGCCCAACTCATGCAACAACAAGGTCGCTATTACTGGCTCTACCAGCAACAAGAGCGGCAAAGTTGAAGGGATAAATCACCCCGTTAACAAGTGATTTTTTCTCTAGAAAATACTCAACAGACCAGCCTGCAACCTATATACAATAGTGCTTATCGCCATCAACAATTCACTATGCTAGGTTGGAATCACATTTCCCTCTGGAGTGCTTGATGATTCGCATCGTGTTAGCCGATGATCAAAAAATGGCCCTTGAATATCTGCGCTTGCAACTCTCGGGCAATCCAGAGCTAGAAATTGTCGGCACGGCCAGTAATGGCCAAGAAGCCATGGAAGCCATTGCTCGCCTTCATCCCGATATTCTACTTTTAGACCTAGAAATGCCGGAGATGGATGGTCTTACGGTCGCCCAAACCCTTCAACACCATGCGACCCCCACCAAAATTTTAATTTTAAGTGAACATCGAGAGCAGACCTATATCAAAAAAGCCTTACAAGCAGGGGTGCAAGGTTATTTATTAAAAAGTTCTCCCGCCAATGAACTGGTCAGTGCCATTCAGTCTGTGAATAAGGGCTTCTTTCAGATCGGTCGACAGGTGATTGAACATTACGTCCAAGATAGTCCTGTTTCTCCATCGCCACCCATGAAAGATGCCACCTGGGGTTTGAGAGACGATACCCTACCCAGGGCAACCATCGATCCTCCAAGCAGCGCGCTTGTCCCGACAACCGTTGCCCTGGAAAAGTTTGATCAACCTGTGCTCTTGCAACAATCTCCCCGTTGGTCACGGGCAATTTTTATGGGGGGATTGTCGGCTGTACCACCGCTGCGATCGCATGGGCTTGTTTGTTTCAAATCGAAGAGGCCATTCCCGCCACTGGTCAACTAGAACCCATTGGTGCAGTCAAAGATATTCAAATCTCCGATCTCAGGCGTTGTCCAAAAAGTCCTGATTGAAGAGGGCCAAGTTGTCAAAGCCGGAGAAGTCTTATTGCAGCTCAATCCCAAGTCAGCCGAATCCGAGTTAGCGTCCTTGAAAAGTATTCGGCGCCACCTGATCGAGGAGAATAACTATTATCGTCGTCAGCTCCAAGGAATAGACAAAGGTCCCATTCCCTCAGCCCTGTCCCCCCAATGGACCAGCCTCACCCTCAATCGCCAAGCCTTACTCGCTGAGAACCAGCTCTATCGTGCCCAATTGCAAGGTAACCCAGGGCAGAAATTTACACCGGAAGAGCGGCAGCGTCTAGCCTCTGGTATCACCCAAGCAAATTCTAATATGGCTGCTGCCTATGCCCGCATCAATCAATCAGACAAGCAAATAAAACAGCTCCATACCCAGCTAGAACAAGCCAAAATTCAACTGGCAAGCGCCCAACAAACTCTCCAATTCAACAAAAATCTGGTCACTGATATCGAAATAGCCTACAAAAAGGGGCTGTTGCTCGGGTGCAATTTCAGCAACAGCAAGAAAAAGTCCAAACTGGAGCTGCTGAAGTAGCCCGTTTGCAAATGGAGCAAACTCGTTTACTCCAACAAATGGAACAAATAGACCAAGAAAAAGCCCAAGCCCAAGCCCAAAGCCTCAATACCTCAGCTACTCAGCATCGCGAGACCCTAGACCAAATTTCCCAAAATCAACAGCGAATCACCGAAATCGACAGCCAGTTAACCAAGGTGATTATGGAAAATGAGAAAAAAATTTCTGAGCTAGACAACCGCGTCAACCAAACCCGTCTCACCTTGGACTATCAAGAGTTGCGGGCACCCGTAGATGGCGTTGTCTTTGAACTCAAGGCCAAAAATCCTGGCTTTGTGGCCGAAGCCAGTGCCTCACTGTTAAAGATTGTTCCTTCTAAACGGTTAACAGCCAAGGTGTATATCACCAATCAAGACATTGGCTTTGTCCAAAAGAAATTGCAAAAAGCCCTCAACAGCCCCAGCAAAGCAGGATCAAATGGATGTAGATGTCCGGATAGATTCCTATCCCTTTAGTGAATTTGGGGACATTAAAGGGAAAGTGATATCCCTCGGCCCCGATGCCCTACCCCCTACAGAAACCAGACCCTTTTATAGTTTTCCAGCGGAGATAGAACTGGATAACCAGACCTTAGAAAGTAAGGGTCTGAGTTTACCCCTGCAATCGGGAATGGCGGTGAGTGTGAATATTAAGGTGCGCAAACGACCGGTGATTAGCCTGATCACAGATAGCTTTACAAGGGAAGCTGACAATATGAAGCATCTGCGATAAATCTTGGCCTGCTACGGGAGACCTAGAGATCTGCCCAGCCTAGGAATGGATAGAAGCCAATCAGAGCGGTCTATCGCTGTAGATCCAGACAGGCATTGGGAGCTTACTCTTACTCTAGCCTTGAACCCTTGAGTTACACTATGAAGATTATTGACTGGCTCTAGGCACTGATTATTGGTCTGTTGAGTAGCTTTTTCTATCTCATTATCGCTGGCTTTCTGTTGGACGGGCTGAGGCGCTTGATCCACCGATCTGACTCCACAGAACCGCCTTCCGCTCCAGCAGATTTACCAGAGACTCTATCCTCAGCAACCCCAAGACCATCACCCGAGCTGCTGCCCTTCCAGCAACTTTCAGAGCAACTCTCAGGGCAACTATTAGAGAAAGATACAGTTGCAGACCTCTGGGTACCCTCTCAAACAAGGGTGAATGTTGCCGGATATGACTTACCGGGGATGATCTATGTCGGTGAGCAGCTTGCGGGCGTCAATGCTCCAGTAGGGATGGAACCCTGCTTAATTCGTCCTCAGTTGAAGGTCAATCGGACCAAACCTGATCGCCTTGGTCATTGGCTAAGTCGATGGCCCTCCTATAGCGAAATTCCCTCCAGCTGTCGAGCTGCTTACTTGCAGTGGTTAGCCACAGGACGTCGAGATCCTGAAATTGCGATTGGCTATGTCTATTTGTTTTTTTACGGCCTAGAGCGCCGAGTTCTGAGGGATTTGCATCGGGCAGAGCAGAGCTGGCCAGAGCTACAAGAAATTATGACCGAGGTAGAACAACTGAGCGCCCTGTATGGCGATCACGATTCCTTTGCCAAGGATGCCCAGCAGTTTCTTGAAATTGTACCGATTATTGCTACCAGAACAGATTTACCAATGCTCCCCCCCCTTGGCCACAGGTTACCACGGCAACAGAGCCCCTCAGTTTGGCGGTGGCCTTAGCCACTTTGGCGGCGCAGGATCAGCCCTTACCTGCGGACTGGGCCTTAGCTGAGTTGATGTTTACCAATGACTTTAAGCTCAATACATCTATGCTCCGATGCTTTCCAGAATGGCGGGCTTTATTTAGACATTACTATGGGCAACAGTTTGGGCCAGGGCTACGGCCCACAGCGATCGCCGATCAAGGGTTACCCCCCACTGTCTTTTATCAGCCTGCCAGTGTCTCCTTTGGCGGCGCTTTTGAGCTGAGCTTGCCAAATATTCCGAGGGCTAAGCTGGCGGAAGATCTAGTCTCTCAGCTCACCCCTCTCTTGGAGGGTTGTACGCAAGAATTAAAATCCTATAGTCGTTGGCTGACGCGCAATCCCAGGGGGCAGGGGAGTTATGGAGCCATATTGCTGTTACCACCCGCCTTAGCCCAATCCTTTGAATCGCCAGAGGTGCAAAGTTTTCGAGCATGGGTGCAGGGTTGTCTACAAGACCAAGCATGGGTAGTCATGTCTGGTCGTGAGCTGCTCGATCACTGGCAGACTGAATCGACAACAAAGCTAACCAAGACAGAGGCAACGAGTCTAGCCCAATATTTGAGAAGGCTGGGGGTAGGGATTGAACCCGATGTCTATTTTGGCGGCAAGCCTCTAGAGGCAGATAGTGCCCTTGTGTTATTTGCCTTGACAGAGGGCGATTCCACTCCACCCTCTACGACGTTTACTCTCGCGATGCTGTTGCTGCATTTGTCAATGTTGGTTGCCACTGCGGATGGGGAGGTCACCCCCCAAGAGCTAGAGCGATTAGAGTCCTATCTGGTGTCTACCACCCATTTGTTGGCAGGGGAGCGACTAAGATTGCAAGCCCATTTGCAAGGATTACTCCATAGCAAGTTGAGTTTTCGAGGTTTGAAGTCGAAATTGCAAACCTTAGAAGAGGCGAGAAAGAGTGCGATCGCATCTTTTCTGGTTCACTTAGCAGGCATTGATGGGGAAATTAACCCCTCTGAGATCACCATCCTCAAAAAACTTTATGCCTTATTAGATCTAGAAGAACAAACCCTATCCCATCATCTCCAGGAAATCACTGGGAAGGCCAACCTATCAGCCCCCTCCCTGCCTCAATCAGATCCAGACCCCCAGCCAAGGCTAGGCTCAAGTCGTCCACCTCAATATCTGCAACCACAACCCACTGGCCCAACTCTAGCCTTTGGCCTCAATCTAGACCTTGTCAATGTCAAAATGACTGAATCAGCAACGGCCTCTACTCTATTGGCCAATGTTTTTGAGGCAACTGTTGTTGAGGCAGAGGAACCAGACAACAACCCCCAGGATCATTCACAACTACAAGCCACCACACCTCAGGCTACACAGCCACTAGAACCAGGCCTTGCTGGCTTGGATGCTGCCCATACTCAGCTTCTGCAGCTCCTAGTTCAACAACCAGAATGGCCCCGCCCTGAGTTAGTCGCTCAAGTGCTTGATTCAGGATTATTACTAGACGGTGCCTTAGAAATTCTCAATGAAGTAGCCTTTGAGTGCTGTGAGGAAGCCCTCACCGAAGGAGATGACCCCATTGAGGTCAATCTGGAAGTAGGCCAGCAGCTCTTATCCTAGTTCAGTAAATATTGCCTTCTTTTCTGTTTTTACCCCTCAAGCAACCCGGAGCTGAAGAGTTCTTGGCAGGATTGTTGTCATTTTCTTGACAAAAAGTTACATAAATAGTTACATTTGTTTACATAACTTCTCATCTTCCCATCCCAAAGCCCCTGGATTGGGTGGCCTAAAAAGTCCGATTATTGCTCTGGTTGCTGCTCACCACTGGGAAGATTTTCCAGAGCGCATGCTTAGCCTTCACGCCTGAAGCTATGGCTATAGATGTGACCACTTGACCCCTCAGTCAAGTCACAAAATCGAACCTCATGAGCCCTAGATCTTTGACCTCCATCCTTACTGTTTTGCAACTCCATCCCTCCTCTGCCTTATGAAATCTTCCTCAGTCGCTAAAGATTCAGTCACCAGCTATTTACGAGAAATCAGCCGCTTCCCTCTTCTCAATCATGAGCAAGAAATTATCTACGGCAAGCAAGTGCAACGTTTCGTCACTTTGCAGGGATTACAGGAGACTTTAGAAGAGCAGCTCGGCAGAAAACCCACCTGGACCGAATGGGCAGAGGCAGCTCAGCTCTCGATTCCAGGCTTAAAAAAAGAGCTTAAAACGGGTGAGAAAGCCAATCGCACATGGTAGAGACTAATTTACGATTGGTGGTGTCGATTGCCAAAAAGTATCACAAGGCAAAGGTGGATTTTCTGGATTTAATCCAAGAGGGAACCATCGGCTTACAGCGCGGTGTCGAAAAGTTTGACCCAATGAAGGGTTATCGATTTTCAACCTATGCCTATTGGTGGATCCGACAAGCCATGACCCGTGCGATCGCAGAACAAGAGCGCACCATCCGGCTCCCCATTCATATCACTGAGAAATTGACCAAACTGCGAAAATTGCAGCGACGGCTCACCCTCGAATTACGGCGAGAACCAACCATTGATGAGCTGGCAGCCCATATGGAGCTGTCTCCAAAACGCGTTCAAGACTTTTTAGCCTATGCACAGTCTTCAATCTCCTTAGATGTCCAAATTGGCGATCAACAAAATACAGAACTTTGGGAACTCCTAGAAGATCCCGATTCATCCCCTGAAGACTATGCAACCAACCGATCCCTGAGATCTGACCTAGATAAGCTCTTAACCGATTTAACCCCCCAGCAACGAGAAGTCATCACCTTGCGATATGGTCTCCTTGATCACCAACCCCTAACCTTAGCGAAGGTAGGAGAACGCCTCAACGTCAGCCGAGAATGGGTCCGCCGCGTAGAACGAGAAGCATTCAAAATTCTCCGCTCTCAAAAGAATGTCCTGCAAGAATATTTGGCCTGCTAAGGAGGTTCCCCAACTAAAAAACACCAATAGATTGAAGGGCCAAGCGGAATTCACCCGGTTCAAACCGGGGGTTAAGAGCACCATCATATTCAAACTTACTCAGCATCAATTGCAGGGCACGAATATGCTGAGCTTGAACGGGAGGGGCATCGGGTACGGTTTTGGCTCGAAACACCGGTGTGAATTGATGAAAGGGAATCTTGACCCTGATCCATTGCTGCGCAATCGTATTAAAGGTATAGGCATAGGCCAGACTATCCCAAGCATCTTGATCACGCAGTAAAAACTTATAACACTGACCATCACCCTTTACAAATAGCTCAATTCCCTGATACCTCGATAAATCCAAGGGAGGCTCAAAGTTGCGAGTCCGAACCGAGGCAAAACCACCCGAGTTCGCCGTTGAAACAGTCCCCGTAAACAGGGCTACCCCCCCTTGATTGAGAAAAGCACTATTGCTGACCCCTCCCATCACCACATCATCAACTGCTCCCCACCCTGAGCTAAGGTCTGCTGTCGATTGGCTAAAGTCGAAAATCAGGCTCGCCTGCACCTGTGGGGGTAAGGATGCAGAATAACCGGGCAGCATCTTCTGTAACCAGTTAAGAACAGGAATTTCTTCAAAATATGACAAGGTTTGCAGGAAACGACCAGCATCCCAATCCGAGCGAGTGGGTTCAGACATCCCTATACCGACAACGAACCGTTGCCCCCAAAAAAGTTCATACCCCCATTCTAACCAGAGTTCTCCATGGACAAGCTTGGCAGAGAAATTTGGATAGCCTTTGCTTAAATTAGCCTTGCTGACATCTGGTGAAGCGTAAATAACCCTTTTTTTAGCCCTAATAACATCCTCCTCACAGCATCCTCACTTTCGTGAGTTAACTTAACAAAGTAAACACTCATACCACGAAGAACTCATGCCGAAGGGTTAGTCGGTCATTACACCAATCGTCCTTCCCTAGATGTCAATGTTTCTATCGGGCGATCATGGTTGCCTAAAACCTATCTAGCAAGAGATTGAGAGATTTTTATGAGTATATGTCCTTGTTGTGCGGGTCTGTTAACTCGTCATATTCGTGATCATCATGTTTATTGGTTTTGCACATCCTGTTGGCAAGAGATGCCTCTCCTTGCCCAGAATCTAAACCTCCAGCCTGCTAGCAAAAATTCAGATTGGCGATTGGCGACACCCTTCTCTGCATCAGAAAATATCCCCCCATAGTCAGATTACTGAACCAAAGACAGAGGGAAAA
>JAAUUW010000201.1 GCA_012030735.1 Acaryochloridaceae cyanobacterium SU_2_1 | reverse complement strand
TTCTTAACCGCGCTAACCTAGGTTTTGAAGTAATGCACGAGCGTAATGCTCATAACTTCCCCTTAGATTTGGCTGCTGGTGAGTCTGCTCCTGTTGCTCTTACCGCTCCTGTTATCAACGGTTAATTAATTGGTTATTTTGCCAATTGATTCAATCTAGTTAATTCGTCAAAGGGCGCTTCCAATATATTGGAAGCGCCCTTTACTTTTGAATCGAAATTTTCAGCCCTGAGTAGTCAATTCGGCGTTGCTACAGATGCAAGTGTCCTTGGGGTGTAGTGGGATGGTTCCCCTGAATCATGAAGTCTAGCCCCAAGGATGAAACAGCAGGACCAATTCCGTAACTGCCGTGAATACAGCTTAGCCTTGAAGCAAAAAGGCAGCTTGACGTTCCTTCTCGGTCAGCAAAGGGGTCATGGATCAATGGCTTAATCTTAATACCTGGACTTTGGACAAAATTGTAATCGAGGGTAGCGCCAAGAAAGAGCAATAGGCGATAAAGAGCAATTGTCATACTCAGCCTATTGCTTATGAATGTCCTAGAACATACCAATCAACTCCGCCAATTTCGAGCCGAGATTTACAGCAGCTTCAAGCACTGTCAGGATAGCTGCATGGATCTTCTTGATGCCCTGTGTGCATCCTCACTGGCATCTTCAGTGGTTGAGTTGAGCCTTGAACCATTATTTCGTTGTGGCTACAGCGAATCACCTCAACAGCGGTCAAAGGCGAGTTTTATCGAATTATTGGCCAGATTGGCACCCCAGCTCATGCGTCCAAACCTCAGAGAAAGGTTTCAGGACGGCAAGGGGGTGATAGGGTAGAACCCCTTGCCAGGCGATTATTAGTTAAATAAAATCGAGCTAGACCGAAAATTACCAAGAAAGCCGCTCATTTTTATACTTATTTGACCATATATTACTAATAATGACTCTTTCTGATGTAGGAGACGGATTGTGCTGTCTCGTTTTTTATCTAAAGTTCTAGACAGTAATGAGTAAACCTTTTGGAATAAGCACAGTAATAGTTTTCAACCTGGTAGCAAGGGATCATCCGACTGATCCCAGATAAAAGATTAAGGCTGTTTTTAGGATATTCAGTTCGAATCTTAAGATATCTTGCAATGTTCCCTACCTATTTTGGGGATCGTCTAGGTTATAGCGAAGCTCTGGGCCTCAGATGAGAGATTTATGGGTTAGGGTTTCCTAAAAATCAGTCATCGGTCACGTCGAGGTGTGGGGTTTTAATTTTTTTGATATCTGCTCATTCCCCTTAAATCTCATCTCCATTGAATAAAGACATTTCGGTGAAGGGGTTGATTGGGCTGCTAGTAATCCTTGAGGTCTCCCTGGGGTTGTCTGTCCTTAGCCGATAAGAGCGATTCAAGGCATTGATTTGCACTTTACTCAAGGCCAATCTCAATACCCTAGTCTCAACACCAAAGTTATCAGGAAGGGGCTTAAGGCCCTGAGCTTTGCCGCTCCAGTTCTCTTTAGTACAAGCAGGCGATTTCCGATGAGTCAAACTTCCTATCTATCTCCAAGCTTGAATGCTGCTCCCTTTACCGGCGAGGAAATAACACTCTCGAGTGAGTTGCAAAAGCCAAACCCTTTAGAGCAGGCGGTCGGGGTTTATGTCACCTTACATGGGCATTTCTATCAGCCTCCTCGAGAAAATCCTTACTTGGGTGCAATTGAGCGACAATCCAGTGCAGAGCCTTTCCATGACTGGAATGAGCGGATTTACTATGAATGCTATCGCCCTAATGCCTTTGCTCGCATACTAGATAATCAAGGCGAAATCATTGATATTGTTAATAATTTCGAGTATTTGAGCTTTAATATCGGGCCAACTTTGATGAGCTGGCTAGAGCGATATGATAGCGAGGTTTATCAACGGATTATTGCAGCGGATCGCCATAGTTGTGAGCGTCTGCAGGGGCATGGAAATGCGATCGCACAAGTTTATAACCACATTATTATGCCCTTGGCCAATGACCGGGATAAGGTTACCCAGGTGCGTTGGGGTAAGGCGGATTTTCAAGCTCGCTTTGGTCGTGATCCTGAGGGCATGTGGCTAGCAGAGGCAGCGGTGGATCAGGCCACCCTGGCTGTTTTGATCGAGGAGGGGATTCGGTTTATTATCTTGGCCCCTTCCCAAGCGCAGCGTTGTCGACCGATGAACCCTGCAGGAGATCCGCTCGATTGGCAAGAGGTAGGGGGTGGCCAAATTGATCCCACTCAGCCCTATCGCTGCTTTCTGCCTGGTGGGAATTGCGATCGCGACTTTATTGATATCTTTTTCTACGATGGGCCAATTTCTCGTGATATTGGCTTTAAGGAAGTTCTAAGCAGTTCTGAGAACTTAGCCTATCGATTGGGTCAAGCAGTTCGGAGTGATCGCCACCCCGCTCAGCTCATTTCCGTGGCCACAGATGGCGAAACCTTTGGTCATCACAAGCAAGATAGCGAAAAAGCCATCGCCTATGCCTTTCAAGAGACCTTTCCCCGACAGGGATGGACCGTCACCAACTATGCCCATTACCTAAGCTTGCAGCCCCCCCGTTGGGAAGTGGAACTCAAACCCCTCACCGCTTGGAGCTGTAGCCATGGCGTAGACCGTTGGCAAGCCGATTGCGGCTGTGGTGGAGAAGGTAGTCTCTGGCATCAAAAATGGCGACGCCCGCTCCGTCAAGCCTTAGATTGGCTGCGGGATCATCTCAGTGACATCTATACAGAAATTGGTGAGCTGCTGTTTACAGATCCTTGGTTAGCTCGGGATCAATATATTCATGTTATGGGTCAGTTTCCCCGTTGGGATCAAGCCCCTGTACCCCTAGAACTCAACCCAGATCCCCTCCAAACCTTCCTGGCCCAACATCAAAGCCATCCCCTCACCCCAGAGGAACAAGTGGATGCCCTGCGCTTACTTGAAATGCAGCGCCATGCGTTGTTGATGTATACCAGTTGCGGTTGGTTCTTTGCAGAGATTTCCCGGCCCGAAGGCGTCCAGATTCTGCAATATGCAGCACGGGCCATTGCCTTGGCGACGGATCTGACCGGGGTAGACCTAGAGACTGAATTTCTGAATCATCTCAGCTTGGCCCCCAGTAATGTTGAACTGTTCCAAACAGGGGCGGGGGTATACCGACAACTGGTCATTTCCTCTCAGGTCGATGTTCAGCGAGTCGCTGCCCATTATGCAATGACCTCTCTCTTTAGTCCTTGCCTCGCTGATCAGCCCTTTTATCATTACCAAGCAGAACCCATTGACTACCAAATTCAGCGCCTTGGTTCCCTCTGCTTAGCGGTAGGCCAACTGAAATTAACATCCAATGTCACCCAGGAAGTTGAACATTTAGTCTTTGGGGTATTGCATCTAGGGGACTGGGATTTCCATTGTGGTGTGCAAGCTTTTTAGGGACAAAAAGACTTACGCAACCCTAAAAGCTACACTCTTTGATGCTCTGCAACAAGCCAGCGCAGCCAAGGTAATGC
>JAAUUW010000059.1 GCA_012030735.1 Acaryochloridaceae cyanobacterium SU_2_1 | reverse complement strand
CTGTGGTGTAGCTTCGCGAATCCCTGCTGTTCCTAAGATGCGGCCCCCTGTCGGGAAGTCTGGACCTGGAATCAATTTCATTAACTCCAGATCGGTAATCTCTGGATTATGAATCAGCGCCACCAAGCCATCCACCACCTCACCTAAATTATGGGGAGGGATATTAGTCGCCATCCCAACGGCAATCCCAGAGGAGCCATTGAGGAGGAGATGGGGCAATCGCGCCGGCATCACTAAGGGTTCTTGCTGCGAACCGTCAAAATTATCGCCAAAATCGACCGTTTCTTGCTCAATATCTGGCAAGAGCGAATCACAAGTTAGAGCTTGGAGGCGACATTCGGTATATCGCATGGCCGCTGGCGGGTCGTTGTCAATGGAGCCAAAATTGCCATGCCCATTAATTAAAGGCATCCGCATCGAAAAATCTTGGGCCATCCGCACCAAGGCATCGTATACGGCAGTATCACCATGGGGATGATATTTCCCTAAGACTTCCCCCACCACCCGCGCACATTTACGGAAGGGCCGCTCTGGAACTAGCCCCAGCTCGTACATGGCATATAGAATGCGGCGGTGTACAGGCTTAAGGCCATCCCTAGCATCGGGCAAGGCTCGACCTACAATCACGCTCATGGCGTATTCCAAGTAGGACCGCGACATCTCATCTCGTAGATCTGTGAGAATAATCCGCTCCTGCATGGGCTCAGAAGAGAAGGTCATAATTTTGAAAAACTCCCAAAAACAAAGCTCAAATTACAATTAAATCGGCTATAGCTCCTTAAGCTCAGCATCATGCTCAGAAATCGCTTTTTATCGTCGATTCCGATTTTTATTCTATCATGTTTTGGAGGTTGCAAGTGGCGCTGAATCTGGCTTCAAGGATGGTCAAGTTTGAGGAATGATAATAGTTTCAGAGATCGCAACCACTGCTATGCCAGCCTTGAAAGACTTAATTTTTATATCTAGGATCAAAAAATGATCATTCTTGTTGTGAAGGGGGAAAAGGGGTAGACATGCAAGCTGTAATCATTGCTGGCGGCAAGGGAACTCGCTTGTCTCCCCTTACTTATCGCAGCCCCAAGCCGATGTTGCCGATTTTTGAGCAACCTTATTTAGTTTGGCTGGTGGAGCGCTGTCGGCAGGCAGGGCTGACGGATATTTTGATGAATATTCGCTATCAAGCCACCCAAATTCAAACCTATTTCGAAGAGGGTCAGCGCTTTGGGGTTCGCATTCGCTATGTGATTGAGCAAGATCCCTTAGATACAGCAGGGGCAATGAAATTGGCAGAGCCTTTCTACACAGGAGAGCCCTTGGTGGTTTTTAACGCTGATATTCTCACGGATTTGGATTTGCGGGCCTTGATGCAAGCTCATCAAGAGACTCAATCCCAAGCTACCCTCACCCTAGCGCGGGTTAGCGATCCGACTGCCTTTGGTTTAGTGGAATTAGCTTCCCCACTGTCGACGGAGCCTCTGTCGGCAGCCATGGTTAGCAAGGTCTGCTCCTTTCGAGAAAAACCCTCAGCCCAAGAGGCCAAAACCTTAGGCATTGATACAGTCAATGCGGGGACTTATATTCTTAACCCAGAGATCTTTGCTCAGTACCCTGCGGATCAGCCCCTCAGCTTTGAGCGTGCTGTGTTTCCCGATTTATTGGCCCAGGGAAAATCGATTACGGGTTTGGTCTGGCCTGGTTATTGGCTAGATTTGGGTACACCCAGTAAGTTTTATCAAGCCCATCTGGATATCTTGGCCGGGACAATGCCCGACTCTATACCCACAGGCATGGTGGAGCAGTGTCCCCAAGTTTGGATAGCCCCTTCAGCGGAGGTGGATGCCCAAGCTTCCTTAGCAGCGCCTTGCTTTGTGGGTGATCGCACCCATTTAGGCCCCCAGGCTCAATTGGCCCCAGGCACTATTCTGGGCAGTTGCTGTCTCATTGATCGAGCCATCGCACCGGGCATCTATCCAGCGGGGACTATCGCCCTTTAGGCGGGGGTACAGTCTGGCAAATACT
Source organism: Acaryochloridaceae cyanobacterium SU_2_1 (assembly GCA_012030735.1). GTDB lineage: Bacteria > Cyanobacteriota > Cyanobacteriia > Thermosynechococcales > Thermosynechococcaceae > Acaryochloris. The sequence continues at coordinate 16,127 of JAAUUW010000059.1, read as the reverse complement.
GGAGCCTCTCAGACTTAAAATCTGCAACTTGAATGTTATATTTGGGCAATAATTCCTCCATAACATAGCTGCGATGGGCAATCAGGGCTTCGTGGAATCGTTTCCAATGGCTCTCGAGGAAACTGGGCTGCCAATTAAACACTTCATTACCAGCATCGAGGGCAGCTTCAGTGCTTAAGGCTTCATGTTTCCAAGACCCTTTACCCTTATGGATATAAGTTAAATGAGCCTTGCCAAAACTAAAGATGCCTGAGGTAATCAACCCCTGCCATTGTTGATAGCGCATCTGTTTATGGGGATGATTGATTTTGAGGAGATGTTGTCCCAGCAGGGTACGGTCGGCCTCTGGCAAGCCTGGCACTGTGGCTTGGGCATCTCCAAGTCGGTACCGTTGCAACCACCGACACATGTGCTCTGCGGCTTCGAGATAATCATGGGGGTTATCCCGGTTAATTTTTTGGTTGAGGCCGTTGGTGTAACCCCATTGCAAATAGGGCTTGTCAGGATGGCTGAGCACTGCGACCATGGCCGAGGGGGAAACATTTCACTCAAAAAAAGTCCGGCTAGGGTTTGGAACAGATCTTTTTTGAAGTAAGCGTTTAGCTTTTTTGTCAATTGCAGATCCAAATTCCCCTGAGCATCAACAATTGCCTTCGCTTCATTAATGCGATGGTTAACTCCCACAAAGCCTTGATGGGCCCAAGTGTCGGCATAGACATGCAGGGCAATGCCTAAGCGATAGAGACCCTCTGGCTTCTGTCGCTGAGCGATGCAAGCAGCCATCATCTCTTGGGCAATGTAGCTATTTGGGTAACAAATGAGCTTGTTAATTAGGGGGCCAGCAAGATCATGATCGGCGGGTAAACCTTGGTTGCCAGGCAGAAAATGAAAGGGAATCCAAACCTGCTGATTGGCTAGCTGACGGAAGTTGCGATAATCAAAGAGCTTATGAGCTGAACTAATATGGTTAAACACCTGACCATTGGAAAAGCGAATGAGGCCAGAGTTGGTGGCATCATCAACATATTGGGCCGAGTGGGCAATGATATCTGCTTCGGTATGCTTAAAGCCTGCTAAGCGGGCCACAATGTAAGTGACACCGTTATGGAAGTCAATCTGCATTCTGGATCCGTCTCCTGAGGTGATCGGGGCCATGCTTTGCTTGTTCTCAGGCTACCTGATTGTTGACCCTAAAAATTGCTGGATATCCAAGGTAGAGGGTCTTCCTAGTGACAGAAGGGGTGGATTTGAGAGACACTGACAGGGGCGCTATAACTGTGGCATGTCTTCAACTTTGATTCCCGTTCCCTTGCCTCAAGGGGCCTACCAAATTGCGATCGCCCCTCAGGGGCTGGCTCAACTTGGCCCGTGGCTTCTGGATCCCCAAATCCAACCCCTACCACTGGGCGAGAAGGTTCTGATTGTTTCCAATCCTCAAATTTGGAAGCATTATGGATCGATCCTAGAAGACTCCCTGCAGCAGGCAGGGTTTAATGTCTCCGCCCTCCTCTTGCCGGCGGGAGAACGCTACAAAACCCTAGGTTCCATTCAAAAAATCTACGATCGCGCCTTAGAGCTACGCTTAGAACGATCCTCTACCTTCATTGCCCTCGGCGGTGGGGTGATTGGTGATATGACCGGGTTTGCCGCTGCCACCTGGTTGCGCGGTATCCAGGTGGTTCAAGTGCCCACTAGCCTGCTGGCCATGGTAGATGCCGCTATTGGTGGCAAGACAGGTGTGAACCATCCTCGGGGTAAGAACTTGATTGGGGCCTTTCATCAACCACGGTTGGTTGTCATTGATCCCCAAACTTTGAAAACCTTGCCCCGGCGAGAATTTCGAGGTGGGATGGCGGAGGTCATTAAGTATGGTGTGATCTGGGATCGGGACTTGTTTGAGAGATTAGAGAGGTGCGATCGCTTGGATCAACATCGCCATCTCCCCTCCCAACTGCTCACAGAAATTCTATGTCGCTCTGCTCAAGCTAAGGCGACCGTCGTTAGCCAAGACGAACGGGGAATCGGGGTTGCGCGCCATCCTTAACTATGGTCATACGATCGGTCATGCCATTGAGAGTCTGACGGACTATCGCCAGTTTATCCATGGTGAAGCGGTGGCCCTAGGCATGATCGCCGCTGGACAGATTGCTCTAGAGTTGGGGATGTGGACAGCGACAGAGGCTCACCGACAAGCCCAACTGATTCTCAAAGCCCAACTCCCCACTCAATTACCAGCGAGCTTTGACATCTCTGCCGTTGCAACGGCGCTGCTAACCGACAAAAAAGTCAAAGGTGGACGAGTTCGGTTTATATTGCCCACTCAAATCGGCCAAGTCACAGACACCGATCAAGTCCCCCCAGCAGTAATTGAGAAATCTCTGCAACGGATGCAACCAGGTTAGTCCTAGATTCTAAGGAATAATCGGTGCAGTTTGACGAAGAAAGTCTAACAATTCTCGGTTGACCAGCTTCGGGACCTCTTGCTGAATCCAATGACCACATTCAGGCACAAACTTGAGGCGAAAGGGGGCCTGCACAAACCGCTCTAGCCCCAAAGCCAAGTTAGGGCTTAACAAGGTATCATCTTCACCCCAAAGTACCAAGGTTGGCACTTTAATTGGCAAGGGCTTGGCGAAAGAGCTAGAAGCAGCTGCCCACCAATTTGTTGGTAGCAACAGTTGTCGATAATAGTTGAGCGCTGCTGACAAAACACCACGCTTCTCTAGAGCAGCCTGATAAATTCCCAAGGTTTCTGTGGAGAAAGCGCCCTTGCGAATCGCTGGCTTCTGAAACCAGTCTTGTAAAAACTGATTGAGGTTGAGTTGAATCGCCCATTCGGGCAAACCTGGTACTTGAAAGGCCAAATAACACCAAGCTCGTCGGAATTGATCTAAATTACTCGACAATTCTTGAAAGAGACGTTGGGGATGGGGTGCATTGAGCAGCACTAAGTTTTGGAGATATTCAGGGAATTTTTGGGCTAGGTTGCAGGCAATAGTGCCGCCGTAATCATGACCCACAATATGGGCAGAGCGATAGCCTAAATTTTGAATCAAGCCCACAATATCTTGGCTGAGGGTATCGATGTCATACCCAGTCTCAGGCTTGTCAGAATCGTTATAACCCCGTAGATCAGGCACCACAACTTTAAAATGGCGAGCTAAGGCGGGTAGTTGATAACGCCATGAGTACCAAAATTCAGGGAACCCATGTAAGAGAATGACTAAATCACCCTCCCCTTGGGTTACATAATGGAGTCGAATCTGATTGGTATGAATAAACTGATGTTGCCATAGGGGATGTTCAATGGTCATGGAGCTGTCAAAAGCTTAGTTAGGCTGAGGTAACGGGCCAAGAATGGATCACAATAAAGGACCAATCAACGAGGCCAGACTTAGCTAGCCAATCTCTTCGTTGCCGATCGCTCGCTACCCAGCCTACCATTGATATTGACTGATTGATAAGCAAAGGCCGGGCCGACAACTGCCGATGAGGCGCTACCGTGACCTGTGTTGCTTGGCAGACGTCAGCCGAAAGAAACAAAGCCTCAAAGCGCAATCAAGATTCGGCCAAGACCGACTGATTCACTGGGGTCTGACTATATTTGATCAAGTCTGCTAGCTCTTGGAGTTGGCTGATCGCCTCAGCGCCTTCTAGCTTCATCAGTTCACGGTCATCATGCATTTCTGTCCAAGTAATGCCATAGTCAGACACAAGAAAACGGATGAGGTGATTTTTGGCCAAGCTCACCATAAAGGATGCGCTGTTCATTTGTCCTCCGCAGGTATAGCAGGAGGCCAAATAGCCTCGGCGCTCTAGAACGATTGCTAGAGCTTGTAAGTTCATGACTAGGTCATGAACATATTCACGGTGTTGATCTGCTAGCCTTACAAACACAGGACTGTCCTACTCAACGAGTTAACATTCTAGCGCTTTAAATCATTTAAGTATAATTACTGATTGACTTTTGGTGGAATTCTTAACCAAAGCCGCGCTGTTTTTGTTGGTTGTCTATTTGGATTTGGGTTGATTTATCGCCTCAATATGTAATGGTTTGGTGAAGATTGGGGTGGGAGTTTTAACCGATTCTGTAAAGAAAAAGGATGAACCCTGTTTAGGGTAGTCGATCTGTTTGAGATCTCACCGTATCAAGAATCACAGTCTATCTCTACCAGCTGGTGGCCCCCTATCTGTGGAGGTGAGGATAGTTGATTCTCACCAGAATAACGGCCCCTATATCCCTTAGAATTCCCCGAGTAGAGCAAAAGATTGCAGATCAACAAAACCTGCCCCTTTAGGGGCAGGTTTTGTTGATCATCGAGTCAAGCAATAAAATCAAGAAATAACCCGAAATTCTAGGCAATATTTCTTTCCTGTATCGCTTAAATTTAAATTAGCTTTCCTTGAGGAAACCGCTATAGGCTTCCATGCCATGTTCGCTGAGATCCAGCCCCTTGATTTCTTCTTCCTCAGGAACCCGCAAACCGACAATGGCCTTAATCACAAACCAAGCCAGGACCGTCGTGATCAACGTAAAGGCACCGACGGCAACAATGCCAATGATCTGTGGAATTAATTGATTAAAGCCACCCCCTAAAATTAGTCCTCTTAAGGGTCCTGCAGTATAAAGAGCACCCTCTGCCTCACTCGGCCCCTCTGAGAATAAACCCACGCAAAGGGTACCCCAGACACCGCAGACTAAATGTACCGAGATCGCTCCCACAGGGTCATCAACCTTGAGACCATCAATAGTGGTTACCGCAAAGACTACGATAATCCCAGCAATCAGACCGATCACCGCAGACCAAGGGATCGTCACCCAGGCACAGCTAGCGGTGACACCAACCAACCCAGCTAAGATACCGTTAATGACCATCGACAGATCGGGCTTGCCGAGATAAACCCAAGCGGTGAAGGTAGCAGCAACTCCGCCAAAGGCTCCGGCTGTGTTAGTGGTTACAGCAATATGAGAAATAGCAGCTGGATCCAAAGCCATGGTAGATCCAGGGTTAAACCCAAACCATCCTAACCAGAGAATTAAACAGCCTAGGGTGGCAATACTAATGTTATGCCCCGGCATCGCCGAAGCACCTGAAGATGAATACCGCCCAATCCGCGGTCCCAATAGCATGGCACCCGCTAAGGCAGCCCAGCCACCCACAGAGTGAACAACGGTAGACCCAGCAAAATCCCAAAACGCTCCTGTGACTTCACCATTGGCATCTTTAAACAGATTGGCGAGCCAGCCGCCGCCCCAGATCCAATGACCCGTAATCGGGTAGAGAATGCCCGTTAAAATTAAACTGAAGATCAAAAACGAAACGAACTTAATTCGTTCAGCCACAGCGCCAGAAACGATTGTGGCGGAAGTTCCCGCAAAAACTAATTGAAACAGAAACTTAGCATTGAGGGGGACTCCGGTCCAGCTTAATGCGTTGAAAATTCCCTTATAATCATCTCCAGTCATCGGACTATTGTCCGCACCTCCCAAAAACCAACCGGCAGTGCCGAGGAAAGGATTACCATCTCCATACATGAGCCCAAAACCAATGGCCCAAAAAGCAATGGTAGATAAGGCAAACACAATCAAGTTTTTAGCTAGAATATTGACGGCATTTTTCTGACGACAAAAGCCCGTTTCTAACATACAAAAGCCAGCGTTCATGAAGAACACCAAGAAAGCTGCCACCAAGACCCACAGGGTATCTTGGCCAACCTTCAGGCTCGCTAACACCTCTTCTGTTGTGGGGGGCGCATCTTGAGCAGTGGCCGCAACACCCCAGACCAACAAGACTAAAATGGTTAAGGGCAGACAAGCCTGCCAGGTTGGGGAGAGGTGTTTAATTCTTGAGGGTGACCCTCTTAGAGTTTGGATTAAACATCACCACGATAAGTTTCCTTGATAAACGAAGTACAACCAGTTCCTTCAGCACACAATGGAGATGGGGTTGAGCTATCTAGGGCAACGGCTGCTAAATTGCCATAAAGTGAATCCCTTGAGGAGGTTGCTGAGCTGTGAATAAAAGTAACGTTGTTAGAACCCACCCAGGTTCCTAATCCTACCGATTCAACAGGTCTAAGCTCTACAATTCTGTATAGACGGATACATATTTTTGAGGGCGGAGGAACAAGGTAACCTGGGATAGGTGATGATTAAACCTTCAGGAAGAAATATTAATTCCCGATAACTTTGCACAGTAGAAAACTTGTTTAAGGTGAGCATAGAAAATGAGTAAGGTTTGGGAAATCGATTTTTACTCGCGCCCCATTGTAGATGAGCAACAAAAGAAACTTTGGGAGCTTTTAATTTGCGATAGTGAGCGAGATTTTGAGTTTAGTAAGTTTTGTCCAGGATCCCAAGCAAATGCTCGCTGGCTGCAAACCACTTTAGAGGAAGCATTACCCGTTTGGCGACAAGCACAGGGCCTTGGAGAGATGGTTGTTCCTGAGCGGATCCGGTTCTTTCGACGAGCGATGAAAAGTATTATCCCCCGAGCTTGCGAGGCCATGGGCATCCCACCTCAACCAAGTCGGCGCACCTTTGCCATCCACCAATGGTTACAGGAGCGCTATCAAGACGTTTATCCAAACCATCCTGGCTACCAGCCGCTACTCGCCCCACCGACTCCCTTTGAGCCGACCTTACCTAAACCCTTGCCCGATGCCTTAAGGGGCAAGGGTTGGCGGTTGGTGACTCTGGAATGGCGTGCCCTCAAAGAGATGCAAGACTGGGACATTACCTTTGGTGAAGGGCTACCCCTAGACTTAATCCCCTTGGCCCCTGATGCCATTGTGCCAGGGTTATTAATTTTTTCTGAGCGAGCCATACCCTTAGCGGGATGGATGTCAGGTCTAGAACTGTCGGCCCTTACCCTAGAGCTGCAACCCCAACCCCAATTGCTGTTAGAAACTGGATTGAACGATCGCTGGGTGGTTGCCAATCTTAATAAGCCCGACATTCTGGCGGAAATTGAAGATTTTCAAGCCAAAAAGCAGATCTCTAAGCAAGTTCATTTTTTAGCCGTTCAATCTAATCCAGACGCTCAGAAATTTGCTGGATTTTGGCTAATGCAGGATATTTTGCCAGATTGAATAGCCTGTATTGAAGGCCCAAGTATTGGCGCTCCGGATCTAGAGGATCTGCCTCTGTGATCACGGACTTAAAAAATAAAGTTGCAAATCAAAGAGCTGAGCCAGTATACTGATAGCTCGCACGCATCGCGGGGTAGAGCAGTCTGGTAGCTCGTCGGGCTCATAACCCGAAGGTCCATGGTTCAAATCCGTGCCCCGCCACCAGTGTTGGGAAGACCTTAGAGAATTTAGTTCTCTAAGGTCTTCTTTATTATTTTAAAAGGCCTGCCAGAATGGTAGAGGATCTGCGAAAATGACGACAGCAAGAAATCAAGATTTTTGAGGAGCTCAAGATATGTCTGCTCTATCGTCACAACGGGTTTTCTGGACTGCGGGAATCTTGGTCCTTGGGATCTGGTTTTTGAACCCCGGTGATCATGGCTTCTCAGAATTTCTGACAGCTAGCATGGTGTTGGGCTTGGGGGGACTAGGGATATTCCTGCGTCTATTTTCTAGTCCTCGCAACCAAAGACCTGATCTAGATGCAAACCAGGTTTCATTGCCCATTGTCGAAAAGACCCTGGCCCAAACCGATAGTTTGATTGAGCAACTAGAGACCCTCCTTGAGCCGACATCCCAGTCCACGGCCTTCAAGCACAAGCTTAGCCAGTTAAATACTGATTTAACTCGTCAGCATCTTCATCTTGCTGTAGTGGGTGGGTCATCTGTTGGCAAGTCTACGCTTCTGTCTTTGCTCGGTAGTGCTTGCAGCCCAATCTTTGCTCATACTGAGTCTTCTGTGGAAATAGCTGACTTGCAGTGGGGTGGTGAGCCTGCCTCTGAGGCGGTGAATAGCCCAGGGGATCTACCTGAGGCTCTGGTTCAGGCAGATCTGGTATTGTTTTTGATCCAAGGGGATCTAACGGATTCCGAGCATCAATGTCTGCAAAGACTTCATCAGGCCAAAAAGCGATTCTTGCTCTTGTTTAATAAGCAAGACCAATATTTACCCACTCAACGCTTCACCCTCACCCAAAAACTACAGGAACAAGTGCAGCCTTGGTTAGCGGACTCCGACATAGTAGCAATTTCGGCTTTTCCTCAAGCTGTTAAAGTTCGCCGCTATCAAGAGGATGGTTCTTATCAAGAGTTCCTTGAGCGTCCTCAGCCAGATATTGGTGCCTTGGTGGACCGCCTAGAGAGGGTGTTGGCGACTGAGAAGCACCAGTTACTGCTGTTTCAGACTTATCAACATAGCCTCAAGTTGCAAGCTCAAGTTCAAGGCCAACTCCATCGGGTGCGTCGTCAATTGGCGACACCCATTATTGAGCGCTACCAATGGATTGTAGGTGCCACCGCCTTTGCCAATCCTGTTCCCACCCTAGATATGTTAGCGGCGGCTACGATCAGCACCAAAATGGTGATGGAATTGGGCTCTCTCTATCGACTCCAGTTTTCCTTGGCCCAGGCCCAAGCTGTTGCCAGTACTTTAGCCACGTCGATGCTGAAGTTAGGGTTGGTGGAGGTTTCCACTCAAGCCCTCGGTTCTTTGCTGAAGGGCCATCATTTTACCTTTGTGGCGGGTGGTTTGGTGCAGGGAGTGAGTAGTGCTCACCTGACGAGGGTGGCTGGTTTAAGTTTTAATCGAGCATTTTCAAAGCTTGAGTGAAGTGGAGAGCTTGGGCGAGTCTAAGTGGAATCCGGAGCAGCTGAAACAAATTCTGGCTAAGATCTTTCAAGAGCATCAGAAGATCGACTTTCTCAAGGATCTGGCTCAACAAGCTATTGGTCGTTTTCGACGTCAAGGGGGTCTTTTAGAATCTGCCTCTATAGCTCCTTAGGGGCTTGTTTGGAGTGGTGATACCAATAAACTCGGTTACTCCAAGGGCTGTGGACTGTGAGGGTATCGATTGTGAGGCTGTGGCGGAAAAGAGGGAATTGCTAGAGCGGGCGATCGCAACTCTCCAGCAGCTCCTCCAGCAAAGTCAAACCCTACCCTTGCCCCTCCAATCCGACTTGCAGAATCAATTGGGAATCTTGAGGGGTCTAGAGCAAAAACTTCAGCAGCGATTAATCCAAATTGCGGCCTTTGGTTTTGTCAGTCGCGGTAAATCGGCAGTCCTCAACGCCTTATTTGCTGAGCCAATTTTCCCTGTAGGCCCCCTCAATGGCGAAACCCAATGGCCGCGCTCCGTGCGATGGTCTCCGGGTCATGGTAATAGTGATCAGCAATCGGCCCTGCAAATTGAACTCATTGACACCCCTGGCTTAGATGAGATTGCCGACCAGGGTCGTGCTCAAATGGCTCAGACCATTGCCCATAGCGCAGACTTAATCTTATTTATTGTGGCGGGGCCACCTAGTCCCATCGAAATCGAGGCCCTCCAAGAATTGCAGCAAGCAGGCCGACCCTTGTTGCTGGTGGTTAATAAAGCTGATCTCTACCCAGAATTAAATGCCGAGAGTTTATACCAGGGGTTCGTGGATTTAGCCGATCCGGCGCAAGGGTCTCTATTATCGGTTGAAGATATTGTGATGGCCGCAGCGGCTCCTGCTCCCTCAGAGATTTGGATGGAATGGCCCGATGGACGCAGAACTCAAGAATGGGAAACAACCCCGCCCCAAGTGGAGTCCTTGAAACTGGCACTCTTGCGCTTGATCAACCAAGAGGGAATCGATCTACTCACCCTTAATGCAATCTTGCAAACTCAAGGGATCGAAGCCGAAATTGCCCAGCGCATCGCCCATTATTATGCTGAACCGAGCGCCGCTTGCATCCGTCACTATGCCCGGCTTAAAGCAATCCTCCTCGTCCTCAGCCCTCTGGCTTTAGTCGATATTTTGGTGAGCGTCCTGATGGATTTGCTGTTGGTCGGCACCTTGGTGAAGCTCTATCAGCTACCCACCCATCGCTATCAAGTGGGCAAACTCTGGCAGCGACTTATTCTCAGTGGAGGTGGGCTGATTCTGATTGAATGGACCAGCCATGCTTTTTTATTGAGTAGCCTTAACTTTTGGCCTGATTGGAGTCTAGCCCTATTGCCTTGGTTAGGTGCCGCCATCGCTCAAGCCGGCATGGGTTGGTACGGAGCGATCAAGGTTGGTCAACAAACACAGACCTATTTAATTGAGGGTAGATCTTGGGGGCCTTGGGGATCGAGTCGAATCCGGCAAAAGATCCTGAACGGTTTGCTGCCCCATAGCAGTCTCTATCGACGTTGGCAGTCGCTGGACACCCAAAAACAGACCCTGACTAAAAATTAAGCATTGGCCAGTGATTAAGAGATTGAACAATGGGGACTATTTTTGAGAATAACCTCAAACATGGGTAGGGCCACCTCCACGGGTTGTGCATAATAACCAACCATTTCTTTCTCCAGGGTTTTACGGGCTTGATCGGCCTTGTTTTTGCCTTGATCTTCAGACAGAATCACCAGGTATTGGGCTGCCCGAGAGGCGGCTTCAATGCGGTCATTGCGACGCATTGCCACCTGAAATAATTGCCGTGATTGGTAAGCACTATTCACCAAGGAGGGTCGAGAAATTAAGCCTTGGGCAATGGCACTTTCATAATTTATCCGGTAGGGACTACAAGTTTTAGCCGCCGCCCCTGGAGTGATCCAGAGTTGAATCGGCATCCATAGCCCCAGCATGTATAAATGTTTCATCACAGTTTCCCCGCCAATGTATGGATTAAATGATGCCCTTGGGGTGAGCACTATCCTTAAGATGCCCTCGCCCCTTGCCTGATAAACGCAAGTCTTTAGATAGATTCTTAGGGAGTGGTTTTCTCACAGGTGTAACCACCTCAGATACTGTCATGATGCGTCAAGCTGCTCAGGGATGAGCGGTGGTGCCATCCATCAGGATTGCTTTCTCAAAGCTGAGGGCTCTACCCCATCGATCTCCGCCAGCGATGATCGCTTCTGAAAAATTAGCCCCATCTAGGGTCGCTGCGGTGAAGTCGGTCCAAATCAGGCTGGCTCCTGTGAGGACTGCATTGGATAAGTTAGCGGTGGTTAGATCCGTTAGATTTAAGTTGGCATTCTGGAGATTGGCACCTTGTAAATTGGCCTGCCGCAGATCGAGGGCTGTTAAGTCAGCGCCTTGTAGGTCGCATTGGGGACAGGCGTTGGTGCTGATCAGTCGTTGCCGATGCTCGGGGTTGCCCGCCTCAGCTGAGGTCGTCATTCCTAGCAGCGAGATTACAAGAAAGCCTGGTATCAGAGATTTCATGGCGGTTTTGTTTGAGTATCTATATAGATAGTTTATAAAGCAGAAAGAGGTGAAGGGGGATATTTTGAAAAGGCTTAACCGACGCACCATCACCTCGAATTGAGGTTGCTCAAGGTCTATGCCTTGAGGGGTAAGGGGTTGATGCCTAGTCACCCCCTGGAACATCGGACAGTTTCCCCAATATTCTTTACAATTTAGGAGCAATAAGCTGAGTAATTGGTGTGGGCAATAAACCATTCCTTAAACCATCGGGTAAATGGATCATTGGTGGTGTAATTCTCCTGGCAGCGGGTGTAGCTACCATTGGTATTATTCAGGCCAATCAGCAGTTTGCCCAGCAAGAAGAGCAGCAGAAAGCGCCGCTCTCCTCTGAACCACGAGCGATCGCAGCTCTGGGAAGAATTGAGCCAGCCGGAGAGGTCATTGAAGTCAGCGGGCCATCCGGAGAGCGCATTCTGCGGTTAATGGTTAAGGAAGGCCAACGGATTGACAAGGGCCGCCCTATTGCTTTGTTAGAGAGCTATCCGGAGCGGCAGGCCGAGGCCCAACTGGCAGCCAGTCAGTTTTTGGAAGCACAAAATCGCTGGGCCAAAGAACAGCAATTGGGTCAGGCTCAAAGTCAAGAGGCCGAGGCTAAAAGAAGCCAGGTGATTTATCCTAAGCAGCAGGAGATTGTGGCTCAGAAGGCGCTGGTGTTGGAATTGGATGCCCAGCGTAAACAAGCAGAGAATGATTTTAATCGCTACGAAAAGCTTGAGAAAGATGGTGCTGTTGCCCGCCAAGAACTAGAGAATAAAGCCTTGGCTTTGCGCAGTAAGGAACAGCAATTGCAGAATGCGATCGCAACCCTAGCGATGCTAGAACAAGAGCTGATCACCAATGCGAGTCAGGCCGAGGCTGAAATTGTAACGACCCTTGCAACCACCGATCGATCCCAAGCCCAAGTTGAGCTGGCCTCCGCTAAAAGTAACCTAGAGCTTGCCAAAGCTCGGCTGGTACGCACGATCATACGGGCTCCCCAAGAGGGCCAAGTTCTCAAGGTCTTGCGCAAGGAGGGGGAAGCCATTGGGGGAAGCCAAGGCAATAGCAATAGCAGCTCCCAGACTGCCATTGTTGAGCTGGGCAATACCAGTCAGATGTATGTGGTGGCTGAAATTTACGAAACGGATATTCGTCAAATTCGAGTCGGCCTACCCGCTACCATTACTAGCCCTGTGCTTACCAGCAAACTGCAAGGCACCGTGGAAAAATTGGCTTAAAAATCGGCAAGAATGATGTTGTCGGCACCGATCCTGCCGCCAATACCGATACAAGGGTGATCGAAGTTAAAATCCGCCTTCAAAACAGCCTTGTCGTGGCTGGGTTAACCAATTTGCAAGTTGATGTCTCCATTACACCCCATCAGTAAGGTTTATCACTAATGTTGCTTGCCATCCCCTTGGCTTGGTTACAACTTGTGCGAGAGAAGGTCCGCTTGGTGATTGCTCTAGCAGGGATTAGCTTTGCAGTGATTTTGATGATGATGCAGTTGGGGTTTCAAGAAGCCTTGTTTACGGCTGCGGTCAAGTTTCACGCCAGCTTAAACACTGATATTGTGTTGCTGAGTCCGCAAACAACCACCTTATTTGCGATTAAGACCTTTAGTCGACGGCGGCTGTATCAAGCCTCTGGTCATCCAGCTGTGGAGGCTGTGACGCCCCTCTATCTCAACTTTGGCCTCTGGCGTAATCCTGAAACCCTTGCCACTCGACAATTGCTGGTGATTGGCTTTGATCCGAGCCGACAGGTGTTTGATTTACCTGGCGTTAAGGAGCAGCTGGACGTGATCAAGGAGCCCGATGTCGTTTTATTTGATCAAAGCTCTCGGCCAGAGTTTGGTCCTATTTCAGCCTGGGTCAAAGCCGGTAGAACAGTGACCTCAGAGGTCTCAGGCCGTCGAGTAACGGTGGGTGGTTTATTTGAGCTGGGTGCTTCTTTTTCTGCCGATGGCAATTTGATTACCAGTGATTTGAACGTGATTCGCTTAGATCCAACTCGTTCCTTGGGGTTAATCGATATTGGCTTAATTGATGTTAAGTCTGGGGTGAATGTGGAGCAGGTGGTGAAGGAGCTACGCGACATTTACCCAGGTGATGTGACGGTTTTGTCTAAGGCTGAATTTGTCAAATTTGAACGCAACTATTGGGAAACCAGTACCGCCATTGGTTTTATTTTTACCCTGGGCACACTGATGGGTTTTATTGTGGGCATGGTGATTGTCTACCAAATTTTATATACTGATGTCTCCGATCACCTGGCAGAATATGCCACCCTAAAAGCAATGGGATATAAAAGTCGGTTTCTCTATTCGGTGGTTTTGCAGGAAGCATTTATTTTGGCGGGTCTAGGATTTATCCCAGGGTTTGCTCTCTGCTTGGGGCTGTATAGCCTGGTGCAGAACGGGACTGCTTTACCCATGTATATGACTGTTGATCGGGTGATTACGGTGTTTACTTTGACTTTGATTATGTGTGTGGTGTCGGGTGCGATCGCAATGCGTAAAGTCCAAGCGGCTGATCCTGCCGATATTTTTTAGCCATGACCCTGCCAGCAGTGGAGCCTGTGATCAATATAGAGGGGGTGAACCATTACTTCGGTAAGGGGCGGTTGCGCAAGCAGATTTTATTCGAGGTATCGGCACAGATCAAGGCTGGAGAAATTGTGTTTATGACCGGCCCCTCCGGCTCAGGCAAAACAACCTTACTGACCTTAATTGGTGCCCTGCGCTCTACCCAAGAAGGAAGCCTCAAAATTCTGGGGCAGCAGCTTAAAGAGGCTCAGAACAATCAGTTGACCGATCTGCGCCGCTATATTGGCTATATTTTTCAGGCCCATAATCTTTGCATTCCCTGACGGCTTGCAAAAATGTGCAAATGTCCTTGGATTTGCATCGTCATATTTCTAGTCGGGAGGCCCACCAACGCTCCCTAGATATTTTGGCGGCAGTGGGTCTGGCAGATTGGGTGAATTATCATCCCCATGAGTTGTCTGGGGGACAAAAGCAACGGGTTGCGATCGCCCGAGCCTTAGTCAGCCACCCTAAAATCGTTCTCGCTGATGAGCCGACAGCCGCCCTAGATAAACAATCGGGCCGAGATGTGGTTGAACTCATGCAGCGGTTAGCTCGAGAGCAAGGCTGCACAATCTTGATGGTGACCCATGACAATCGTATCTTAGATGTCGCCGATCGGCTGATGCATATGGAAGATGGTCGCCTGAGAGTGATTGATCAAGTCCAGGCTTGAAGATTTATGGGTCGTGCCGGCTCTCTGGAAATTGGCCTGGTAGTTCCTATATAGTGTTTTTCCTTTTTCCACCCCGATGGAATGCGCTGAAGTCACGACTTGGCATGTTAGCTCGAATATTATATTCGTGGCTCTAGTCAGGACAGCACCAATTGCGGAGAAATCTGGATTTGTTTACGAGATGTTTCTGACTTTAAAACTGGATCAGAAAAAATGCAGAATCAGACAGGTGCTCTAGTAAGCAAATAAATGACCAATCGCCAGTTCATAACATCAAGCTCCCTCGCTCGGAGTCAAGAACTAAAGATAGGCAGGCAAACAGAATATCGGGCATTGATTCGCTCGATTCAATACACCCATGGCTTTGGGTTGTTGTTTGTGCGATCTGCACCTAGGCAGGCAAAGGAGTTGATCAACCGGGTTAAAACAGACTTAGGAGGGCATCAAGGAGTCACGCAGTTTACCTCGGCAGAGCAAAAAACAATTGAGATATTAAGGTTAGAGCAACCGATTGAGAACCTGTATGCACTAGTGGCGGCAATGCCTAAGGATCAAATTGATGTCTTATTGATCACGGGCATTGAAAAATCACTGACTGGTGACCTTAAACCCAGCGGCCAAGGTGCAGGGGAATATTATGCTCGCAATCCATTGCCACCCATTCTGGGTCACTTAAATCTGGAATGGAAACGTTTTCGAGATGATTTTGGTATTTGCTTTGTTTTCCTCGTGCCACTGTTTGCCTTGAAATACTTTGCCCGACAAGCACCTGACTTGTTTGATTGGCGATTAGGTGTTTGGGACTTTGGCGAGGATTCATTGTTTCAACCAGAACCACGCCCAATCTTGCCAAGCGTAAATGGCCTAAAATATGCAACGCTATCTGCTCCAGAGCGAACTCAACGGATCTTAAAACTCCAAGACTTGCTCGCTGAGGTGGGCCCTCAGGCGGAAGAAAGGTCTAGTTGGTCTGTTGAGTTAGGCTATCTTTTTGCGGCTGGGGCTGATTATCGATCTGCGATCGCACAGTATGATCAAGCCCTAGCCCTTAACCCGAAGGAGGCAGAAGTCTGGTATAGCCGAGGAGTTGCTCTAGGGGATTGGGGCCATCAGGAAGATGAAATTGCCAGCTATGACAAAGCCTTGCTCCTGAAACCCGATCAAGCGCAAGCCTGGACTAATCGAGGTGATGCACTATTCCATTTAGGACGATATGAAGAGGCTATCGCCAGTTATGACAAAGCCTTAGCGCTTCAACCAAATATCTCTTCAATCTGGGCTAACCGAGGTGTTGTGCTCGCTAGCTTAGGCCGCTTTAGCGAGGCCATCGACAGTTTTGACAAATCCCTAAGGTTGGAGCCTGATGCCGATCCAGTCTGGGTGCAGCGGAGTATTGTCTTAGGGTATTTAGATCAGCCAGAGGCTGCGATCTTGAGTTATGACAAAGCCTTAAGGTTGAACCCAAACATCGCTCAAGCCTGGAAGAAGCGGGGTATTGCTTTATTTGATCTAGAGCGACATGAAGAAGCTGATCGC
>JAAUUW010000200.1 GCA_012030735.1 Acaryochloridaceae cyanobacterium SU_2_1 | reverse complement strand
TCAGACTGGTTCAACGCTGGTTTTGAGTCCAGTTTTAAACCTTGTTCACTGATCAGCTTATCAACCTGCTCACAGGTTAAGGGTCGGTAAAAGTAATACCCTTGCCCATATTCACACCCTAAGCTTTGAATGGTTGCTAGCTCTTTCTCTGTTTCAATACCCTCTGCGATCGCATCTAGGTTTAAGGCATGGGCCAACACCACAATCGCACGGACAATTTCCAAGCAATCGGTATTGTGATCTAGTTGTTGAATAAAAGAGCGATCAATTTTGAGGGTATCAACCGGATATCTATGTAAATAGCTCAAGGACGAATAGCCCGTACCGAAATCATCAACATGAATCCGAATCCCCAATGCTTTTAACTCCGATAAAATTTGGGCAGCTGACTCAGGATTTGCAATCAAGGCACCTTCTGTAATTTCTATCTGCAAGCTAGCCGCCGCTAACCCTGTTTCAGCAAGAATTTGACTCACCTGATTTACCATACTGGGTAATGAAAAATGGCCACTGGAAAAATTAACACTCACCCCTAACTTTTGGTCAGGGGAAAGTTGATCTTGCCAAGCTCGCATCTGTTGGCAAGCCTGACGCATCGCCCACCAGTCCAACTTCACAATCAAGCCAGTTTCTTCAGCAATGGGGATAAACCTCTCCGGTGAAATTAGCCCCCGCTGTGGATGTTGCCAACGGGCTAGGGCTTCAAACCCAACAATCCTATGATCCTCCAGGGATACAATTGGCTGATAATACAAGGTTAATTGCTGGTCTGTGATCGCCTGTCGCAAGTCACTTTCTAAGGTCAATTGCCCCTTGACTTGAAGATGCATCGCCGCATCAAAACGGCATAATGGCCCTTACCATTTGTTTTGGCTTTGTACATTGCAATATCTGCATCTCGAATGAGCTCATCAGCCAACCTATACCGAGAGTCTCCTTGGACAATACCGATACTGGCAGAGTGAAACAGACTGTACTGACCAAGCTCATAGGGTGCCTCCAGATCGCGATTAATTCGCTCCGCTAGCATACAGGCATGATCAATATCAGAAATTTCCTCTAAGAGGATTGCAAATTCATCGCCACCGAATCGGGCCACGGTGTCGGTGGGTCGTAGGCATTGTTGTAATCGTTGAGCAGTGAGAATGAGTAACTGATCGCCTATCGGATGTCCCAAGCTATCATTGACCATCTTGAAGCGATCTAAATCTACAAACAGCACTGCAAAGGGGTGGCCCTTATACCGTTTACCTAGGTTAATCAAATGCTGAAGCCGATCTATAAATAATTCACGATTGGGCAAATTTGTAAGGGCATCGTAGTAAGCATGGTGAAAGAGTTGCTGGTTAGCCTTCAGCCGTTCGGTAATATCCCGAAAAACAATCACAGCCCCATGTGCTTGATTCTGGTTGTCGAGGATAGGCACCGCACTGTCATCAATGGGAATTTCTTCTTGATTTTTAGTGATCAAGTAAGTGTTGTCGGGTAACGCCACACTTTTTTGATCTCGCAATACCGCTTTAAGAGGATTTTCTATGACAGTTTTATCGATTCCCGAAATTAACGGGATTACCTTGTTGATATCTTGGCCTAAGGCCTCGACTTGTTCCCATTGGGTTAAGGAGGAGGCGACTCGATTGATGAATGTCACCAATCCTTGATTATCGGTGGCTACCACAGCGTCGCCAATGCTTTCAAGAATAGTGTGTAGCCAGATATTCTGCTGTTTAATTGTTTGATCAGCGCAATGCTTATGCAGGGCAATTTCAATGCTAATTTGTAGATCAACGGCATTGAAGGGCTTGAGGATATAGCCAAAGGGTGAAACCTGCTTGACTCTATCTAAGGTTTGGGGGTCAGCGAAGGCTGTCAAAAAAACTATCGGGATATTGAGATGAGCTGTAATTTTGGCTGCTGCTTCAATGCCGTCCATCTCTCCTTTTAAGCGAATGCCCATCAACACTAAGTCGGGTTGCGATTCTAAAACCAGTGAAATTGCCCTAGAGCCAGTGTCTGCAATTCCAGGGACTTGATAGCCTAAATTCAGTAAGTGATTTTCGATGTCTAGGGCAATTAGACCTTCCTCCTCCACCACTAATATTTTGGAAGGGGTAATGGGGACAGGTCGTTGCGGCTGTAACTCAAAGTTAGGCATCGAGGATAGATGGGCTAAGGAGAGGGCTGGGGAAATATTTAAGAAAAATCTCTTAGACTTCGATGATTTATCGGCTATTTTTGGATAAATTCTGAGACTAGTACGGGCTTTTGGTGAATTTCTGGCAGTATCATGCTTTTTTCTGCCTGAGCATCTGTGGGTTGTTGGGAATAGATTTTGCGATCGCTTCTATACCTTCTCAAGACCTGATATGCCCCTGGGTTCAGCAGCCGCCTCTTTCTCTCCCCCTTGCACAACCCTTGGGCCGGAAATCGCAATTACATCAGGTTAATCTTGGGGATGGATCAAATTTCCCCAGATTCTCCAATACCAAGGAAGCTCACCCACCGCGCAACCCAGCATTTCTTGCCGCTGGTGGCGCTCAAAGATTGTTTTCGTTATGGCAATATCCCAATCCGAGGATTCGTTTCCAGAGGCTTCCAATGCCATCGGTAAACCCCCACAGGTATCAGATGTAACATCTAGCCAGATTAAATTGGATTGCCAATGAAAAGAATGCCCATGGGGTACCAAGGCCAAACGGATGAAATTGTTGTTACTCCCTCCCAACATTTCTTTCCTCCTGACAAAGAAATACAGCTATTAGCCGCTGTCATTCTTTAGTCTTTTTACTGTACTACTTTTAGTTGTAAAATACTAATAATTCCAGCAATATCTATCACAAAATCTTAGGCTCACAAATGTGGTCTTATCTCTAGAGTTACAGATCCAAAATTGTTAGATAGCTGTGCCTATTCCCAACTTAATCGCTATATCTTGCTAGTATTTCTATAGGGGGTTCTCCATAGAAATACTAAAATCAGATTGGCCAGCAGAGTTTCAGCAGAAGAGAAGATATCCTAGCTGCTATCGGTGGTGCCAGCCTTTTTGCCAACAGCAACGTCACATCAATTCACAAATTGATCAGGATATCCAGGCTAATGACCTCACTGCAAATCATCAGTAGCAACATGGCGGCCTTTGTCAATATTGCGACCGGAATTCTTACCAGTATTTGCCAGTTATTAGCGCTATTTGTGATCGGTGTCGGAGTTTTTAAAGCCCTCGTTATTTTCCTGAAGGATTCGCTGTTTAAACCCCATACCCCTACAGCCTACGGTGTACACACAAGTCGGTTTTGAGCTATTTCCCATGCAAAGAACATAGCCTCAAACCGTTTCAGGCCGTGGGTTAGAGTTGCTGTACCTGGAGGTCTTTGAGACTGATACCCCCTTCCATCCCCCAAGACGAGCAATAATCCAGGTGGCCCAAGCCAAGGAATTCATCGGATAAGGATTTTGTTGCTTTGTAGTTTTACCTTGGACTGTGGGGGCAATTTGTTGCAGGTATTGCTGCTGTTCATCGGT
>JAAUUW010000199.1 GCA_012030735.1 Acaryochloridaceae cyanobacterium SU_2_1 | reverse complement strand
ACTCAGGTTGCTGAAGCAACCTGATTGCCTCAAAATGGCGCTCCTCGATCCCTTAATGGCAAAAATTTCTTCTGTCGCAGTCGCTGAGCGTTTGCTGCCTCATCTTAAGCAAAAACTACAAATTCAGCCAGATCATGTTGGGGGCTATTATTTAACCGGCATCCTCGTCCATCAGTATCGCCAACAGCCTTCAGTGGCACTGAGATTCTGGCGAAAAGGCATGGGGTTAGGGTTTGCACAGGGACTTTCCTTAGAGGGGAGTTTACTATTTTGTCGGGCTATCTTTGCCGTTAATCCAGAGGACTCCTATAGGATCATGACTCGGATTGTAGGCGATCCAAAACATCCTCCAACGGCTACAGCCCTCTTTCAAAAAGCTGAGCAAATTTTTGGAATTGGCTCGCTCTGCTGGCAGCTTTTGACAACAGCCTGGGAATTTAGACGATGGCAAATGATCTGGGGGGGAATGCAACCTATGCAGACAAAAATTGATACCATAGCAGCTAAGTTTAGACAAGGAGACTCCATAAAGTCGGTCTAAAACCTTTAAGGAGACCTGTTGTGACACCAATTACCCAGATTGAGCAAGAATTCGAAGAGTTGAGAAAACGTTCTATTGAGGCTTTTCGAGTCTTAGATCAGTTTGCGCAACTTCACGACCAACTCGAGGAATTAACTCAAACTCAGCAGGAATTGGATCAATATCTTGATCAAGTTAAAGCCTTGTTCAAATCGTCTCCTGCTGCCAATCAATCCCTAGATTGGGAAGCCCAACTAGAAAGCCGCTTTACTCAGTTCCATGCCGAATTATTAGAGCTGAGGCAAAATTTTGAAGCAGTTACCTATGATGTGCAGGAACAGTTGCGTCAAGACAAAATCCAAATTAAGCATCTTGAGCAATATCAACAAGATTCTAGCGTTAGTCAAGATAGCAACAAGCTCAATTGGCTAGAAAACTCTATGCAAGACTTGAGTAATTTGATCTATGCCGATCGATCGCCCTTCAGCAGTTAGACAGGCGGGTGAGTCAATCGAAGCGCACCATCGACTTAATTTGCTTCTTAGGACCCTTGAGCCTGATCATCATAGCCGTTTTCTTGCTGATCACCCGCTAAGCGTTGGACATCAGCGCTGGGCAATGACGCCCTCCCTTCCGATTGGAGGCCAGGGCAGGCCATTGAACCTCAGATGTATCAGCGGCTATCCCTTGAGGGCAAGGGTTTGAGAAGGGGGAAAGGCAACTTGCTTCCTGCCTGGCCTCTATGCTATAGGCCAATCGCTTGCTCAAAACGCAGACTTTCTAGACTCCGATCGCCATAGATAGCATCGATTTGGTCTCGGCAGCAGTCAATGGCAAAGTCGTTTAACTCCTCTGGTTCAACGCCAAACAAACGCTGGAATACATCTGTTTGGACTCGGCAGAACTGGGGGCGATTGGCATAGATTTGGCACTTGCGCGCCTCTGCATCAAAGTGGATGCACCAGCCATCTGGTCCTACTAAACTGAGGTAATGATCATATTCAGTCGGGGTCAAATAGGACTGGATATCCGGTCGCTCGATCGGATCGAGGTGGCAGCAGGCTCCACAACGCTCTACGCAAGACCAGTTCGCCATGTTTTTGCCAATCCTATAAAAAAATAAATCTTTGCTATCCCTTGACCTTAGAGGATTTAACACTGATCTTTCCCTCTAGGTCACTTTCCCCTCAGAATAATCCTAACAAAACGACTCATCCAAGCGATCCCTTCAGCAGGTACAATAAAGGGCGCACTCACTTCAATCGCTTGAGTTAATTTGGGAGGAAAAATGGACTTACTAGCAGCACTGAATATCCAAGTTTTACTTCAGTTGGGAATGCTTGGCTTAATTGTCATTGCCGGTCCCTTGGTGGTATTTCTAGTGGCGCTGCGTAGCAGCAACGCTTAGTTTTTGGTTAATCTAATCTTGCATTGACGGCTAGAGCATGAGCTGAGCATGGTTTTTGAGGATGCTCGAACCAAAAAACTATTCTTGATCGCCGACTTAGGTTAAGGTTGCCAATTTTTGGGCGGTACAGAGATACCAACGCTGTAAGCGCTCCAGCTCCTGCTCTACGGATTCCGTTGGCGGAAAGGTAGAGCAGGAGTATCCTATGGAACGCAAGGCTGCAATCACTGTGCTGGGTGCTATCCACCATTGTTGGCCTAAGTCTAGAAGGTTTAGGGGTTGATTGCTATTTTTGGCTAAGTTGAATTTGAGACGCGATCGCAACTCTTGAGCCGCCGGAAGGGGTAGAGTCTGGTTGCGAACATAGACCCTTTGGGGCTGGCCTACCTTGAGCAACCAACGCAAATGGGTCCAAGAGGGCGGTAAACTCCAGAGAATAAAAACATCACAGGTTTGGCTAGGGCGGTCATAGTCTAGACTGCCAGCCACCTTTTGCTGGGAGATATAGGGGCGCTGATAGCCATAGATCAATAAATGTCCCTGCAAGCGCGCCACCAGATCTGGCCAATCGTCGAGGGGCAGCCAGTCGATGCTGGCTAGCTTGGTAGGGGATAGGGAGGGTTGTGGACAGGTCAAGCTTGGCTCTTCCGGGAAAGGTGGATGCTGAGGGTGTTCCTTTATGGTTACAGTTTTCGTGTTGAGGGCCTTTTGGTTAACCTGCTGAGGAAGGCTAGCTGAGCTAGGGGAAGGATGGCTCAGCGAGTCTGGAGAGGTGAGCAGGATATGGGGTGGCGGCCCCTTGGTTGCCGGACGAACTCCCAGCAGTTCTAGTTCTAGAGTGGTCTGCTGATTCCAGGTATTTTCTCGAAGACGATAGGCAATATCAACCCGTGGTGGCAGGGGATAGTAGATGGCCCATCGCCATCCTATCGCCTTAAAAATCAACTCCTTCGGTGGTAATAACTCAGCAGAGGGGGATGCCAGGGTAAGTTTGAGATGATCTTTCTCTTTGCCAATCACGCGTTGTTCTAAGACTTGGACGCTGGGTGTCCAGAATAGGGGTTCAGGATTGCCAATGCCACAGGGATGGAGTTGATCGATCTGCTGGAATAACTCAGGGGTGAGGTGATCAAACTCTGCTTGGGCGTCAATGGTGATCAGTGGCTTGAGCTGGTCTAGGGCTAGATGGTGATGGGCAAAGTCGCGGAGACGAGATCGCACCGCCCCCAAATTCGCTGCCGCCATCGAAAATCCCCCAGCAGCTCGATGTCCCCCAAACCGCTCCCACAGATCTGCACAGGCTTGCAAGGCAGCAAAGACATCAAATTCAGGAATTCCTCTTGCTGAACCTCGAATCTGAGTCTGTTCAACATCTTCGTAGGTGCCAATGAACACAGGCAAGCCATAGCGCTCAACCAATCGAGAGGCGACAATACCAATCACACCATGATGCCAATCGGGATGAACAATCACAATTACCCAATCGCCCCGTTCATGCCAAGGTGCAAGAGTCTGGGTAGCGCTGGTTTCGATAAGATGAATGGCTTCAGCTTCGATCTGGCTGCATAATTGGCGGCGCTTGAGGTTAGCCCCTTCA
>JAAUUW010000198.1 GCA_012030735.1 Acaryochloridaceae cyanobacterium SU_2_1 | reverse complement strand
TGAGGCTGCCCAAACAGAGAACTCAAATCGGGTTCTTGCCGAAAACTGATATAAGCCAATACCCGAGGGGACTGTTGCCACAGTTCAGTCTTGAGCAGTTGTTGGCAAAGCTCTAGGCTTAAGCGATGCCATTGATCAGTAGGCAGGGCTTGACGCTCCTTGAGCAATTGACCTCTGAGGGTGCTTTTGGTGGTAGGTTCCTGCAAGGGAGAGGGGGTGAGTTATTCTCTGGTGATCGGAAGGGATTCCTATCCATCATAAATGTGAATGCAAAGAGCTGCGATCGCAGCCTTTAGCACCCTCACACTCTCGGCAAAAGGATGGCAAAGGCAATCTCCCCATTCCGCTTCTAAGCTAAGCTAGTAGTGCTTAACCCTTGTTCGACGATATCTATGTGTTCGTCGATTATTAATTTTAAAGGAGATCACGCGTGGTCAGAATTCTCCGGTTGTCAGAAATGACCTCTGAGGAACTCGCCTCCATCAAACGGCGAGCTGAGTTAGATATCGAACAAGCACTAACCGTAGCCAGGGAAGTCATTACTGAGATCCGCACTCAAGGTGATTCAGGGTTAATCAACTATGTGCGCAAGTTTGATTATTCAGAAGCGACTATCGAAAATTTAAAGGTCAGTCCCGCCGAATTTGCTGCTGCCCAACAGCAAGTTGAACCCGAAATAAAAGAGGCCCTGCAGCAAGCGTATCAAAATATTCGAGAAGTTCATCAGCGCCAAATGCCAGAAGAAATCCAACTGGCAGAAATTGATCAAGGGGTATTTGCGGGTGAGAAAGTAACCCCCATTGCCAGTGCCGGTTTATATGTGCCTCGGGGTAAGGGATCTTTCCCCTCTGTGATGCTGATGCTGTCTGTGCCCGCTATCGTGGCGGGGGTAGAGAAGGTGATTGTTTGTACCCCACCCGATAAGAACGGCACTGTAGAACCCGCTTCTCTGGTGGCAGCGGAGATGGCTGGGGTAACCGAGATATATAAATTAGGGGGCATACAGGCGATTGCGGGGATGGCCCTAGGTACAGCCACAATACCGAAGGTGGACAAAATTACTGGCCCCTGCAATGTCTATGGTTCAGCAGCTAAACGCTTGCTTTTCGGTACCGTAGACGTCGGGTTACCCGCTGGCCCGAGTGAATCAATTATCCTCACTGATGAAACCACCGATCCCCAATTGGCTGCCCTAGACTTGCTAGTTGAGGCCGAGCATGGGCCAGATTCAGCCGCCATACTCCTGACCCATAGCCCAGAATTTGCAGAAGCAGCTGCTCAATTCGCCGATCAATATATCCAAAAGCTCCCCGAATGGCGACGAGAGTTTTGCCAACGGGGACTGTCTTCCTATGGTGGAATTATCCTCACCGCTAGCCTAGAAGAATCCCTTGAGTTTCTAAATGACTATGCACCAGAGCATTTAGAGGTGCTGGTCAAGGATCCGCTCAGTGTCTTGGGCAAGATTAAACATGCTGGTGAAATCTTATTAGGACCCTATACACCGATCCCGACGGCCAATTACTGCATTGGTGTCAATGCTATTTTGCCCACGGGGGGCTTTGCTCGTTCTTATTCAGCGGTGTCGGTCTTTGACTTTCTGAAACGATCGGGGATTGGCTATTTAACCCCAGAAGGATTTCAACGTCTGCGCCATACTGCCCAAACTTTGGCTGAACATGAGGATTTTCCTGCACATGCTATGGCCATCCGAGAACGCCAACAGTTGTTGCCCTAGCTAGCTGAGTTCAGCAATAGGGTCTGGGCTTTAGTGTCGCAGAAAAATAGTGAAAAGCTTACCAGCAGGTAGTTTTGCTTGCCGCGATCATTATATTGAGTGTCTACACCTGCTTGATTTGTATCTTGAGGAAGGTGTAGATGAATGAAACGAAAGCAGTTGCAGGATGAGATCCCTAGTGACGAGAAAAGCGATCAATCCTTACCGCCAAGAGGGTAGCCCTTGCAACCAGGACCATCTATGTATAGGGATGGGCAGGCCCAAGAGTACAGGCAACCAGATCAATAGGCTGAGGCCACTTACAAAGACGACCGTAACAGCCATGGCTCTAAGGCCTTTGCGGGGTGCTTGTAAGCCGTAATCTACTAGCCAGGCTAGGGCTAAACCGCTAAACATTGAGGCTGGCATGTAGTGATATAAAAAAGTACAGCGACTGACGCCCACCCAAGGCAGATAATTGGCAGCATAGCCAATACTCAAATAGAAGGGAACCCATCCTTGCTCTGCAGCCCAGCAGCTTGAGGGAGCGGTCCTTTGGGGCTGTCGCTGCGTGAAATTTAGCCAACTCCGTTGTACCGCTAGAGCAAGCACCCAGATGATGCCGAGGGTGGAGAACCCCCATAGCAAAGGATTGCCTGTGGCATAGACGCTATAGACCCAGCGCTGCACACCAGGGGGTAGGGGTAAATTGAGGGGTGGCAAAGGTGGTCCAACCAAGGGCAGGGCCTCGGTTAACTGGTCGGTGACTTGATAAAAATAACTAATGGGACGAAGTAAGAAGGGCCAAGTGTACCAGGGAGAGCAATACGGATGGATGGTATTACCCCCAAGGCCATGATGGTAAGTAAAAATTTGTAGATGAACTTGCCGAAAATTATATTCTGGGTTTTGGAGCAGATGGGGAATCCAGAGGAGGATATAGGTTAGAGCTGCGATCGCAGGTAAATAGATCCCCATACTCCATCCAGAAATTTGAGCTGTCTGGGTCACAAAGGACGGGACAGAATGTCGCAAAACCCGCCCCCGACGAACTGCAATTTTGCTGGCCAGCCATAACCCATACAGAGCCAGGGCAAAGCCTAAGCCGTTCCATTTCACACCAATAGTAGCCCCAATGCTGACCCCCGTTGCGATCAACCCCCATTGTCGTCGCCATCCCTGTTGATTGAGGCTGAATAAAAAGAACCAATGGGAGAGCAAACCAAAGAACAAAATATAAACATTTAAAAGTGCATAGCGAGACTCCACCAGTAACAGACCATCCAGACCCGCCAAGCCCGTGGCTAACAGCGTATAACTGCGACGATCCGTGAGCTGATAGGCAATTGCCCCCCATAACAAAGGCACCAAGGAACCCACAAAGGCATTCATCCACCGATACCCCCAAGGATTAAAGCCCTTGAGGGCAATCCCTAGGGCAATCAGATATTTGCCAAGGGGCGGATGGGCATCAAAAAAGGAGGTTTGGGTGAGGTAATGATGGGCAAATTTAGCGAAATACACTTCGTCAAAAACTAAGGTGTTAAACCGCTCTAAGCCCCAAAAACGGAGCGCTAAACTCAGGCTCCATAAAATGAGTAAACCGCCCCAAAACCAATTAGTCGCAAGGGTTGAAGACCGGCGTACTACCAGGTTAGTCATTGAGATTCATCAGAATTAAGATTCATCCGTGCAGCTAGGCCCTTAACTTGCTGCATTTTGCAAAGGGGCAGTGCGAACAGGAACTTGTTGGGTGAGATCGCCTCGCTTGACCGTCAGTTGGATTTGTTGACCAACCTCTGCCTGTTCCACG
>JAAUUW010000058.1 GCA_012030735.1 Acaryochloridaceae cyanobacterium SU_2_1 | reverse complement strand
GAGCGGAATGCTCACGGTTTGCCGGCCAATTTCATAGCCTGGGGATAATCCTGAGGCTGCCAGCCAAACGCTCTTGGTAGTAGGGATGTTCTGGAATACTCAGATAGTGAACCCCCGTGCCAATCTGCTGTTGATGCATGGCACTTAAAAAAGCATCTCGACCCAAACCCGCCTGGGCTTCATCCACTAGCAAGGTATAGAGGTGATAGCCATGGACCGTATTGGCTGCTGGCGGCAGTGGTAACTGGATGGGCAGATCTGCAAAGGCTTGATTATACTGTTGCCAGATCTCTTGGCGACGCTGCCAGTAGCGGGTGACGCGCTGCAGTTGATGGATGCCAATGGCCGCCTGTAGATCCATCATGTTGTATTTAAAGCCTGCTTCTACGACTTGGTAATGGTTATAGCCTTTGTCGCTAAAGCGCTTCCAAGCATCTTGGCTCATGCCATGTAAGGCAAGAATTTTAATCCGATCAGCGGCTGCTTGGGTGCGAGGCAAAATCATACCGCCCTCACCCGTGGTGATGTTTTTGGTGACATAAAAGCTAAAGCAACCAAAATCCCCAAAGGTTCCGGCGGGCTGGCCTTTATATGCCGTTTCAATAGCATGGGCGCAGTCTTCAATTAAGACTAGCTGGTGGCGATGGACTAGATCGCAGAGTGTGTCCATGTCGCAGGGGCGTCCGGCAAAATGTACCGGGATGATCGCTTTGGTACGGGGGCTGATTTTAGCGGCTACCTGAGTGGGATCAATATTTTGGGTCGCAGCATCCACATCGGCCAGCACCGGTGTTCCCCCCGCATGGATAATGGCGTTCACCGTCGCACAAAAGGTTAAGGGCGTGGTAATGACTTCATCCCCTGGCTGAAGATCAGCGGCCAGTAGACTCAAATGCAGAGCAGCCGTACAGGAGTTGACTGCGATCGCATGTTTTGCCCCCTTATAGGCACAGAAGTCACCTTCAAATTGCATCACCTTTGGCCCCGTCCCCAGCCAACCGGTTTTCATGCTGGCCACTAATTCTTGGATCTCAGCCTCTTCAATAGCTGGGCTACCAAACACAAGAAATTGGTCTTTGGTTCGAGTCATCGTGATAGGAGCAAAGTTACGAGAGGGTACTGATTTACGCCTGCTGCTGAGGATTAATATTTGCTCAAGGATAGGCGGGCCTTGAGGAGCGCGCTAAAATTTAGCAATCTCTCTAGCATTCCCGCAATCCGGGCCAAAATTACCCTAGGACGACAGGAATATTTTCCACAACAGCATTCTCCTCACCAAATTAGGGCTGATCTGAGGGAGGTATTCTCCGTTAAGCTACTGGGATGGTTTCAATCGGACCAAGAATTATGAAGGGCAAAAACAGTCAGCATCGATTCTTAGGCAGTCTAGGTCTAGTTCTGCTGGGGCTAGGGATCAGTGCAACAATTGCGATCGCTCAAGGCTCTGGGACATCATCCTCGCCAATATCTTGGCTGGGTCTGTCTTGGCAAGCTTGGGTTGCGATCACCATCACCTTAGCAGCCCTAGCAGGCAATATGCTCACCCAGTTGCCACCAGAGATTATCTTTAGCGGTGGCGTCGGATTGCTGCTAATCAGCGGTGTCCTCAGCAGCAAAGATGCTTTAGCAGGCTTTAGCAATGAAGGCATGATCACCGTAGCGGTGCTCTATGTTGTCGTTTTGGGACTAGAGCAAACAGGCGGGCTCAGCTGGATTTCTCAACAAATCTTAGGTTTCCCCAAGACGGTGAGATTAGCCTTAATTCGTCTGGTGCTGCCGATCATTGGCATGAGTGCCTTTCTCAATAACACACCGCTGGTGGCCATGTTTTTGCCCGTCGTCAACGACTGGTCGCGCAAACTCCGCTTGAGTCCTTCTAAGCTAATGATCCCGCTCAGCTATGCCTCTATTTTGGGCGGCATTTGCACTTTAATTGGCACCAGTACCAATTTGGTCGTCAATGGTTTGTTGATCTCCCAAGCTAAAATGCCCGGCATGGGCATTTTTCAAATTACTCCCATTGGCATTCCCTGTGCCCTCATCGGTTTTGTCTATCTATTAATTTTTGCACCTCGATTACTCCCCGATCGCAAACCTGCCATCAGTGATTACGATGATCCCCGGCAATATACCGTCGAGATGATCGTCGAACCAGACAGCAGCATTGTGGGTAAAACCATCGAACAGGCTGGTTTGCGCCATTTGCCCTCCCTCTACCTCGTGGAAATAGCCCGCGATCAGCAACTGATCCCCGCTGTTAGCCCCAAAGAGATATTGCGCGGCAATGATCAGCTCATTTTTGCAGGGGTCCTAGATTCTGTCGTCGATCTCCGCAAAGTTAGAGGATTGCGACCCGCCACAGATCAAATTTTTCGTCTCGATGCCCCGCAAACGGATCGGTGCTTAGTAGAGGCAGTGGTCTCTAATTCAAGTCCCTTAGTCGGACAGACCATTCGAGAAGGCAAATTTCGCAATCGCTACAACGCCGTGGTGGTGGCAGCCTCGCGCAACGGCGAACGCCTGGGTGGCAAGGTCGGCGATATTCGGCTGCAAGCTGGTGATGCCTTGTTACTAGAGGCCGATCCTTATTTTCTTGACCAGCAGCGGGTATCACGCGACTTCTATTTGCTGAGCGAGGTGCCCAACTTTGAACCCCTGCGTCATGAGCGTGGCCCCATAGCCCTGGTGATCTTAATAGCCATGGTTGCTGTTGCGGCCTTAGGCTGGTTAGAGATGTTAAATGCTGCCGTTATCGCCGCCCTGCTGATGGTGGCCACAGGCTGTTGTCCGGCCCGCAAAGCACTCAATAGCATTGAATGGCCTGTTTAGTGGTGATTGCTGCTGCCCTAGGCATTGGTAAAGCCCTAGAAACCACAGGTGCAGCTAGCATCCTAGCTTACAAATTAATTGGGTTAGCTGGTCCCCATCCTTGGTTAGCCTTAGGGATCATCTACGCTATCACGACGGTGATGACCGAGGTAATTAGTAATAACGCCGCTGCGGCCTTAATTTTTCCCATTGCCTTTTCTGTCTCCCAGGAGTTAGAGGTGAATTTTATGCCCTTTGCCATCGCCATTATGATTGGGGCCTCAGCCAGCTTTGCCACCCCCATTGGCTACCAAACCAATATGATGGTCTATGGTCCCGGCGGCTATCGTTTTTCAGACTATTTGCGGATTGGTATTCCCCTGAATATTGTCTTGGGTCTGACCACTGTGGCTCTGACGCCCTTTATTTATTCCTTTTAAGAGATTCCGGCAAAGAAATCAATACCTAGCCCTGATAAAAATTCGCGATCCATAGACAATTCCCCACCTTGAGCTGGGTAAACTAGGGTATATCACGCAAACAACGTTTGGAAGGACTAATTAGCATGGGTGTGAGCTTTAAGCACTGGAGCGGTGTACTAACATTGGCTGCCCTCATGGCTTCGGGCAATGTAGCCGTTTTGCCCAAGAATCTGCAAGCCAGGATGAACCCCTTAATCGACCAACTGTGTCAGAAACCCTGGATCAAGCTAACGGTTTTGACTCCTATTGGGAAGATGAATCCATTGGTGGAGATGCCAACTTTTTATTTAGTGCTGAGTCTCCAGAAAGAGTTATTCTCAACTCTAGCGATCGCATAGAAGCCGTCTACAAGGATCTACTCAAACAGCAAGATGAGGATAGCCCGATTCTGCGCACCCGAGATTTGGCTAACCCCTATGAGACCTCTTTATTAGAGTTGCAAAGTCTATCGGGATTGGGCAATTCAGAAGAGCGATCCATCCCTCCCTTTTCATCCCCAGTAATGGCACCCCCTGAGGCAGAAGCGCCCGTGGTTCCTGGACTCTGGTAGTCCTTTAGACTCTCCTCAAGAATAAAGACCCCAAGCCGGTCTTCCTTTGGAATGACCGGGCTTTTCTAAGGGTAATAATAATCCAGGGTGCAGGAGTTGAACCTGCCTAGGGCGAATTATGAGTTCGCTGCCTCAACCGCTCGGCCAACCCTGGCAATCAACAATGGCTGGTGATATAGATCCAAGCTGAGAACAGGTTGCTTCTCCTAGCTTGACAAACCTTTAGACCTATAACCTGAGCAGCCATTTCACAGAAAAACTATAACACTATCAACGGTTGAGCCGACTAAGCTATATTATTACTGTTCTTTAGAATGCTCGGTCCCTGTTCTTTTTCTCGATCCCGACTTAGCTTAGCTCTGGCTGGGTGAGGGGGGAGTTAAAAGTTTCTCGGTTCTGACATGTCTTGTTAAGAGTATAGATGGGTGGACTTAGCCAAACCTAGTCGAAAACGACCAAAAATTCGGCGTCAGATCAAAGTTGATCCGGCAGTGCGGAAAACCTTGGTCCTCTTACTTGTGATGCTAGTGGTCGGTTTCTTGACGGGTGGTATCGGGTATTTTTTTGCTCGGCAATCTCTAAGGGGCGTTACCCAACCTGTTAAAAATCCGTTCCTCAATGTTGAGGGAAATGATCTCAATCGGCGTCCTCAGCAAGGAGCCGATTTTATTAGTGAAAAAGATATTCTGGCCAAGGTCAAAGCACAGACCAGTGATGCCAATGCTAAAAAAGAAAAGTCTAGCGACGAAGCTGAGCAAGAATCCAAGGACAAAGCTAAAGCAGAGAGCGAGAAGAAAGACAACGATCAGGCTACTTCTCAATCTTTTCCCATTAAGGTGCAGAACCAAGGGATGAATTTTGAGGTGCGATCCCTGCTGCAAGAGGAAAATAACCTCGTGCTTAACGTTGCCCTCCGTAATGGCAGCGACAAGCCGGTTCAGTTTGTCTATACTTTTTTGGATATCACCGATGACAAGGGTCAGGTTCTATTTTCCGAAATTCGGGGCTTGCCCACTGAGTTTAAACCTAAGGGAGAAACCTTTTTTGGCACGATTAAGGTACTAGACGTTTCCCCTGACAGCGTGGAAAGAATCTCTTTGACTCTGAATGATTATCCTGATCAGAAAGTTAAGATAGAAGTCAAAAATATTCCTGTACTAGAGTAGTCTGCCGGAGCTTTTTAGAGTCTGATTGCTTAACCCTTCTGACATGGTTATTCTAGCTAATACTCAACCGATGGGAGTTGCTGAGATTGGAACACGCCTATTGACGATGCTGGCATTAATTTTGATTAATGCTTTTTTTGTGACCGCGGAATTCTCAATTGTTGCTGTGCGTAGATCGCGCATCAATCAGTTGGTGCAGGAGGGAGATGCCCAGGCGAAGCTGGTCCAGCATCTTCAGCAAGATATTGCTCTCTTGCTCTCAACCACCCAAATAGGGATTACCTTGTCGAGTCTTGCCTTGGGTTGGCTAAGCGAGCATACCATTGCCGCATTCATGGTCGACTGGCTCCAAGAAAGTCCGTTACGAGATGGTCTCGCTCATTCCTTGGCCTTTCCGTTGGCTTTTGCTGCGATCGCTTATTTGCAAATCGTTTTAGGGGAACTTTGTCCCAAGGCGGTGGCGCTGCTCTATCCAGAGCAGCTGGCTCGATTACTCAGCCCTCCCAGCCTCACGATTGCCTGGTTATTTAACCCATTTATCTGGATTTTGAATCAATCCACCGCGTTTCTCTTGGGTATAGCAGGCATTCAATATCCCAATCAAGAGTCAACTCACCAAATCACACCCGAGGAGTTGCAGTTGATGATTTCCAGCTTCTCTGAGGCCAGCGGGTTAGAAGCAGAAGATCGAGAACTGCTCACTAACGTGTTTGAATTTGCAGATGTACTTGTTAAAGAGGTGATGATTCCGCGCACCAGCATCAATGCCCTTGATATCAATGCGACCTTTCAATCTTTGCTAGAGGAAGTCGCGCTTTCTGAGCATGACTACTATCCTGTGATGGGAGAATCCCTAGACGATATTCGCGGCATCATTCGGTTTAAGGAACTAGCCATTTTGCTGGCCAAGGGTAAGCTGGAACGGGATACCCCCATCAAGGACTGGGTGCAAACTGCTTGGTTTGTTCCTGAGGGTATGCTGATCAACGAAGTCTTGCAACTTATGCAAAAGAACCACTTGCATATGGTGATGGTGCGAGAGGATGAGGTCAATGGCACTGCTGGCTTGGTTACCTTTAAGGATTTAGTCCATGAAATAATTGGCAGCAGCAACCAAGACGCGAGCGCACCGACAGCCCCGATTCAGGAGTTGGATAATCATACCTTCTTGGTCCAAGCTCAAACAGATTTAGATGAAGTCAATGAGCGCTTGGCCATCGATTTGCCCATTACCGAAGACTATCAAACCTTGGGGGGATTTTTACTCTATCAACTCCAGAAATTGCCCGAGAAGGACGAAGTCTATGGTTTTGGCCCCTTTGAATTTACGGTGCTATCCACAGAGGGACCCCGCTTAGATCAAGTCCAAATCCGAATTTTGGAATTGGAAATCGACCCCGAGGAAAGACAATCCTTGAAAGATCCCTTGGGAAGCAACAAGCAAAGTGATTCTAGCTCTATCTAGCTGAAAACACTATTCAGCTAAGCTGTGCCGGTGAACATTATTTCAGGAAACTTAGCCTTGGCCTCTGTTAGGGGTCGACGGCGTCCTTCTTCCTGCCAATAATTAATGACTTCTGTGGCCTTATTCAGCAGAGAGATCCGTTCAACTTCATCAATCCAGGTTTTTTTCTCTAATTCAGTTTTGAGATCTTCCCAAGCATCATTGCGAGGCCAAAAGAAATACGATGTGAGCGGACTGCTGCCGTTCCCCACTACTTGATCGACTGCCAGAGCAACATTCTCATCTAGCCAGAGCACTTTAAGAATAAACTTGGACAAACATGCCTCCTTCAGCTTAGCCAACAGATAGAATCACGACCCCCAATTATAGGCGATCAAGGTCAAGGCAGGCTAGCTTAATCGAGAATATTCAGCTCTTTAAATCGCCCACCAAGCTTGGACTGGCATTTTCTAGGCCAAGTGCATTTGCTTAGCCAAGTCCTTGCTGTGGGTTTACAAGTTGCGAGATTGTTTGACCGGAATCCCGCCATGACCACGGGGATCATCGGCCTTGGCCTTGACCATGGGCTGAATGGGCGAGGTTTGACCTGCCATTGGAGCTGTACTCAGACTGTCATTCTCCACTAGGGCGGCGAGGCGTTCACTCATGATCTGGCGAGGTTGTTGACCGATAGTGCTGGCTAATGCTTCCCCGGTGGCGTTCAAAAATACAAAATGGGGGATGCCATCCACTTCAAATTCAGAAATCTCGGGCAGCCATTTGCTGTTATCAACATTGAGCATCACAAAGTTAACCTGATCAGCATACTGATCCTCTAGCGCTTTGATGTCGTCAGCCATGGCTTGACAGGTGGTACACCAATTCGCATAAAACTCTAGGAGGGTTGGTTTATTGTTAGTCAAGGCTATGTCTAAGGGGGTCGCATTGACCGCTAAGCTCGACAAAGAAGGTTTTTCAGATTGTTGGCGAGATCCTAGAACTAGCAAAATACTGAGTGCGATCGCAGCTAAAACAACCAAGAAATTTCGCAAACGCTTTGCTGAGTTCTTGGGTTGCTGAGGGTCGGGGTTAGGTGAGATGCTTGAGGAGTTGGTCGTCATAGATCTAGAGGTAGCCATTCAATAATTTTGTCTTTAATTTAACCTGTCGTCACCATCATCTGTGCTTACTCGGTCGCCTCATTCCCTCGCGCCATCCCAGAGATCAAGGTCATCAAGCTACCCCAATCCTTAAGTCTAAAGAATGAGGCCAGTCAGAATTGACTCCTTCTCAAGACTGATTGCTATGAAGTGATGTACTTCACAGCAATCAGTAGCCAGCTCTACTATTGTTTTAAGTATCGAAGTCGATTCAAAAAGTTAATGTCAGGCAGGCTCTGAAATAGCGAGAGATTACCTGGGTTAGTAATCTTATTTGACTCCCTTTTACCAGGCACTGAGCCAGATCTTTACTCTCGTTCTAGAGTCCTTTAAGTCCCATGTCTAGGCAGGGAACTTCATTTAAACTCACAAAACATTAGGTTACAAGGAATTGGGTGATAACCTATGCAGCTCACAGAACCACGCATGACAAGTCTTGATAAGCAGTTGAGTCAACTGGTTACAGAGGCCCGTCGGCATCCTGCCGGCGATCTGAAACGCCAACAATGCTTAACAAAAGTAATTCAACTGATTAACCAGTCCCATAAATTGTGGCAAGAAAACACACCTTATTATGAAGATGCCCTCCAGCAAACTTGGGTGTACTTTTGTCAAAATATTTGTGAAGCAGGAACAGGCCAGCAATATGATCCCGGCCGTAGTAGCATCATCACTTGGCTTAATCGCTATCTAAAATGGCGCCTCAAGGATTATGAAATCGAAAAATGTGAGCATCGAGCCAAACGATTAACGCAGAACTTAGAGGAGGGGCAAGATATCATTGCTAACTTAACCGCCCCTCATGATATTCCACCGATCTTGGAAGAAACCTTGCAATGGATAAAATCCGATCCAGAACTAGATCTGCGTCGTACCCATATTAAAAATCGCCCAGATATTAACTGTCAATATCTATTGTTAAGGCGTTGGCCACCAGAGGATTGCTGGGAGAGCATTTCAGAGGAAACTCGGTTACCTATTTCCACCTTAAGCAGTTTCTATCAACGGCAATGTATTCCCCGTTTGCGTAAATTTGGTAAATTGCAGGGATATTTATAACAGCAGTCACGTTGTTTCCTGTTTTATGCATCCCTCTGTTAATCATGCCCTCAGCTTACCCATTACCCGGACAGGTAGGCTTCAAGCCCAAGCTTTTCAGCAACAGCATCCTCAACCAGAGAAAGCCGAACAGGTCTATTGGAATACCTTGGCAGTTTGGGTTGTGAAGGATTACTTGAACTTGATGCAAATTCCTTGTGATCTGGAGGGCAGCGATAGCTGGAGTCCCTTGATGCAAACCGTTGCCGATCAAGCTGATCTTGCCATTTCAGGCTTAGGGCGTCTAGAGTGCCGACCGATATTCCCAGGTCAAACAACCTGCCATGTACCGCCAGAAGTCTGGTCAGAGCGAATCGGTTATGTGGTGGTTATGTTTGATCCAACCGAGCGCCAGGGCCATTTGCTCGGGTTTACCCCCACGGTTGCCACAGCAGAGTTACCCTGCCAATCTCTTCAGCCCTTAGACGCTCTGTTAGTCCACCTGAATGAGCTGGTTGCGGCCCGCCAATCGACGGCTCAGACCAATTGTTCTTTGCTTTATACCAATCTAAATCAATGGTATCAGGGTCTGTTTGAGCAGGGCTGGCAAGCCGTGGAGTCCCTTGTGCCAAAGCCTTCCTCAGCCCTAGCCTATAATTTTAGAAGCATTATGGATCTAGCGGCCTCTTCCCTCAACCATCAGCCAGTTAGGGTCAAGCGTGCCAAAATTATTGACTTTGGTGCTCCTATGCCAGACTTATCTTTGGTATTGGCGTTGAATTTACTGGAAAGCGCTGCCTCAGACCTTCAATCAATCTGCGTCCAAGCTTTTCCCCTCCAGGAAGCAAGTCGCCTTCCGGCTGATTTGTTTCTCATCCTGTTGGATGACCAGCAGAATATTTTTCGAGAGGTCCAATCCAGGGAGATTGATAATTATCTCCAAATTCAATTTAGTGGCCATCCTGGAGAGCATTTTTATCTACTGCTCAGATATAAAGATCAAGAAGTGATCGAAGAATTTATGATCTAAATACTGATTGAGAAGCAGCAACTCTGTCCCTGCCTTAAGATTTTTGTCAAGGGAAGCAAGCATGGACAAGCTGGTTATTATAAAAATTGGAGAGGGTAGCTTCACCCAAGGGTTCCCTGTGCATCTTCAAATTGGGCCTGAGGGTGAGCTTCCCCAGATTGCCATTGCCGCCGCTTTGCCAGCAGCGCCAGAAATCCCGGTAGAGTATTGCCAGTGGCAAACCGCCTATTTGCAGTTGGGGTTGCTGAATCGTTTAGACGCACCCGCCCAACAACAGACCAATATCTCCTTTGCAGAACGGTTGCTGGCCTGTACCCAAACAGCGAAAAGACTCCAAGATAGTCTAAATCAGTGGCTCTGTCAGGATCAGTTTCGGCCCTTGCATCTGAAGCTATTGGAGCAGTTATCCCTGAGCGATCGCATCCGCATCCTTTTGCAAACGCAGGATCAGCAATTGCAACGTCTTCCCTGGCATCAGTGGGAATTACTGCAAAGCTATCCCCAGGCAGAATTGGCCTTGAGTCCGACAGACTTTGAAGGCTTTGAAGGCATCGACCATGCCTTGGGCCCGGTGGACAACGTCAAGCTGTTGGCCATCTTAGGCAATAGCCAGGACATTGATATTGCTGGAGACCGAGCCAGCCTCAACCAACTGCCCAATGCCCAGATTGAATTTCTGGAGGAGCCCAATCGCTTAGAGCTGAATAACCGCCTCTTTGAGCAACCCTGGGACATCTTATTTTTTGCGGGTCATAGCGATAGCTCTCCCTGCACCCAAACCGGACATATTGCCATCAACTCCCAGGAAGTTCTGGATATCGATCAACTTCGATATGCCCTCAAACGGGCGATTCGGCAGGGTTTGAAATTAGCAATTTTCAATTCCTGCAATGGGTTGGGCCTTGCCCATCACCTGGCTGACTTACATCTGCCTGCCATGATTATTATGCGAGAGCCAGTGCCGGATTCTGTGGCCCAGCATTTTCTGAAATATTTCCTGAAAGCTTTTTCTCAAGGGCAATCTTTCTACTTGGCCGTGCGGACTGCACGGGAGCAGCTACAGGGGCTAGAGTCGGATTTTCCCTGTGCAACCTGGTTGCCCATTATCTACCAGAACCCCGCTGCACCTCCTCTTGCTTGGCCCCGGGCTGTGCGCTTACCACCCCCAGCTGCTCAGCCCCGGATCATAGTGTTTACGGATTTGGTGAATTCCACGGGCCTTAAAAAAACCTTGCCTGGGGAAGACCTGGCTGCCCAAAATCACCATTACTTCGACAAGATCTTACGGCCTCATCAACAGCGGGTAGAAGCCAGCTTGATCGCCTATGAAGGCCAGGTGATCAAAACAGAAGGAGATGGATTTTTTCTGGTTTTCCCAGGCATTATGCAAGCGGCTCAATGGTCAATTGCCTTGCAAAAGCAGCATCAGAGCGATCCCATTCCGACCCCCTTAGGCCCTTTGCAAGTCAGAGTTGGGATTCACATGGGTAGTCCGCTGATGAACGCTGAGGGGAGATTTGATTGGCCAAGAGGTGGATTATGCAGATCGAGTTTGTTCCGCGGCCAAGGGCGGTCAAATCTTGCTCTCGGAGGTGTCTGCAGTCTTATTGCGAAATGCGGGCCCCACTGCCTTGCAAATTCATGACTGCGGCATCTTTGATCTGAAGGGAATTGGTCGAGTGCCGCTGTTTGAGCTGCTGAGCAAACCAGTCTTGCAGCCCAAGCCCCTTTGGCGCCGCTCGCTATGGTCAGTTTGTGCGGCTAACGTGATGGCTGTTGCCATGGTTTGCGGCTTGCGAGGCGCAGGACTGCTGCAACCCATAGAGTTATGGACCTTTGATCAATTGATGCGCCTGCGCCCTGAGGAAGATCCTGATCCTCGATTGCTTGTGGTGTTGGTCACCGAACGAGATATTCAAGCCCAAGGCGAGCAGACTCGACGCAGTTCTCTGGCCGACCCCACCTTGAATCAGCTTTTGCAAAATTAGCCGCTGGGAAGCCAAGGGTGATTGGCTTAGATATTTATCGCGACTTTGCTGTGGGATCGGGCCTGCCTGGTTTGGTGCAGCAATTAGAGAAAAGCAATCGGTTAGTGGTGGTTTGTAAGGGGAGCGATCGCACCAGTGATCCCGACGGGATCGCTCCACCACCAGAGGTGCAGGATCTTCGCAGAGTCGGCTTTAGTGATGTAATCGAAGATGGCGATGGCGTTTTACGTCGCCATATTTTGCAAATGCAACCGGAGACCACCTCACCCTGTCTGGCACCCTTTGCCTTTAGTGCTTTGCTTACCTTTCACTATCTTGAAGCAAGGACAGCGCAAGAAATCGACTTGCAGTTACCTCGCTCGCGCAGCAATAAGGGCCTAGACTTGCAAGTTCAAGTCCAAGCCAGTCCAGGTCACCCTGCTCGCCGGATTCTCTTTCAACCATTACAACTCCATCAAGGGGGGTACCATGGCGATGATCCACGGAGCATGGATGGCCTCCAGATCATGCTCAATTACCGCGCCTTACGCCAACCCACAGACATCGCTGATACGGTAACAGTCAAGGAGCTACTTGAGAATCAGGTCAATCCACGGGCCATTGAAAACAAAATTGTATTAATTGGCGTACAGTCTAGCGGCTCAGGAGATTTCTGGGCCACCCCCTATGGATCTGGGCCCAGGCAGAAAATCCCAGGGGTGTTTATTCAAGCCCATATGGTCAGCCAATTGGTCAGTGCCATCGAAGATCAGCGTCCTCTCATCTGGTTCTGGCCTACCTGGGCTGATGCCTTGTGGATTGCCCTCTGGAGCTTGGGGGCAGGGCTATTGGCAGGGATTTTATCCTGGCGGCATTCCCTGTTATGGAGTTTTGGTATATCGGGTGCCTTGATTGCTGTTTGCTATGGGTTCTTGTTGCAGGGTGGTTGGCTGCCTTTGGTGCCTACCCTGTTGGCATTTATACTCATGGGTGTTACCACACTATTTTTTCGCCTTCGTTTTTTATCCAGGGTGGACCCTTCTGGACCCCGCTCTCATCCGTCCATTGTCAAGGAGATTTAGGCTATGTTTATCCTCCAGTCTCGGTTCTGGCAAAGAACCACCATCCTAGCCATCACCCTACTACTGGGAGGCATGACCAGGGCTATGGCCCAAGAGGGGGCTGGGGGGCAATCCTCTGGCTATCAACAGTAATCTGCCCTTTACAATGCCAGTACCCAGCGATGATTCAGGGGCACCGACGGGCCGTCGAGAGGGAGGCAGCGGCAGAGGCGATAAGATTCCCCTCTGCAATACATTAGCCGAGGTGCATACCCAGCTTTGCGCAAGGGCACGTTTAACGGCTCTTGTGCCCCAAACACCGCTTGTAAATGACAAAAAACGGGTTTGGGGCCTGACTCAGGCAGCCCATCCTGAGTTTCTGTTTTTCTTGTCGAGGACTCAGGATCCCCAAGATTCACAGAATGCCTTACTACCCATTGAGTTTGTTCTTCAAGATGAAGCGGATCAGTTTATCTATCGGGCTACCTTCCAGGTCCCCTTGGCCAAGGGAGGGATTGTCCGGCTGGCTGTACCCCAGACCAGTCGACCCTTAGAATTCGGTAAACGTTATACTTGGACCTTATATACTCATCTGAGTCCCAATGAGCCGAATTTTGTCCAAGGCACCATTTATCGCAGACAGCTTAGTGCAGCAGATCAGCAGTTTTTGTTGTCGGCCACGCCTAGTCAGCGTCTGGATCTGTATATGCAGCAAGGGTTATGGTTTGATGCGATCGCAACTCTAGCAGATCTCAAGCAAGGGGATTCTCAATTCGGCTCGACTTGGACTAGGCTACTGGAGCAGATTGATTTAGCTGAACTGGCGACAGCAGCCTTCATGCCCTGCTGCAGCGCCCCCCAGGTCTCCTCTGCCCTGCCCTCTGGTCCGAAGACAAATTCTCCTTAAGGATCTACCTGTTGACCACCTGCTGACTATGAACCCTTCCCCCCTTCAAGATTCTCCCCTGCCTCGGCAGCAGGTTGATCCCCATCAGTGTTTACAAGAAGAACATCAACAGATGCTCGCCCAACATAGAACCTTAGGCTGGTATAAGGCGGAGGAGCTGAGGTTGGTGGCCTTGCCTGAGATGTTCCATCCTACCCCTGGATCGAGTAGCTTATTCTGCTTGGAGACTATCCTGAAAGCCAGCCGAGGCATCACAGCAGGTCAAAGGCTGAGCATCTTAGATTTGGGTTGCGGAACGGGTGTGGTCGGCTTAGGCCTCCATGCCCATGCTCATCGGTTGCATTTGTCCGATATTTCTAGGCGGGCTGTTTGGTGCGCTCGATTGAATGGTTGGTTGAATGGGATATTCCCCATCTGCTACCGATCTGATATCTTCTCAGCAGTCCCTAAGGGTCTGTTTGACTTGATTGTTTTTAATATGCCTTTAATGCAAGCGCCAATTCGCGATCGCCTCGAGCAGACCATGAATGATCCAGGGGGCCAAATTTTCAGTCGCTTTATCCAGGGACTATCCCAATTTTTAGCCCCTGAGGGCGAAGTGTTCTTTGCCTACTCTAGTCTTGGCGACATGGCTTTGCTAGACAACATTCCCCAGCAATATCACCTGGAGCAGGTTGCCAAGGAAGTCTTTTCAGAATTGGCAACGGAGCGGTATGTTTTTCGTCTGACTTACCATCAGTAAGGAGTAAAGATGTCTGGACATCCCCTTGACGAGGTTGAAATTCAAAGCGCTTTAGCCCAGTTACCTGGCTGGCAGGTCTTAGATGGTAAATTCCATAAGGACTATAAATTTGCCAATTTTACGGAAGCGATGGGCTGGATGGTTTGCGTTGCTATTGAAGCGGAGAAACTAGGACATCATCCCATTTGGCAAAATATCTATGACAGCGTCTCGGTAGACTTGCTCACCTATGATCTAGGCCATGTGATCAGTAATTTAGATGCAGAACTAGCCCAAATCATGGAAAAACTGTACCGCAGAGCATAGAGGCAGGGCAGTCGAGAATATTCTTGTTAAACCCTTGACTGGGTATTGAGGACAGTTAACTTGCCTCACCAGATCAGGACTGAGGATCGGGTCTCTCAGGCTTGAGAGCCTTGCCAATCTCTTGCAAGGCAGTCTGAGCAATTTGCTCGGGGGTCTGGTGATCCCTGAGGATGAGATGGACATCCGCTTGGCGATATAAGGGACGACGCTGATCTAAGAGATCCTCTAAGACTTGTTTGGGCTGAGGCGATTGGAGAAGGGGGCGGCTGCGATCGCACTGCAGCCGAAGCCATAGAAGCTCTAAGGGCAAATCGAGCCAAACCACCAAGCCATGGTGTAAATAGCTCCAATTCATAGGATCGAGGACAATCCCTCCCCCCGTTGCCACCACCAATTGAGTATAGGGGGCTAACTCTGACAGTACTTGGGTCTCAAGCTGCCGAAAATGGGCCTCACCAAACTGGGCAAAAATATCCACCACCCCTTGACCCGTTAGTCGGCAAATCAGGTCATCAGTATCCACAAAGCGATAACCCAACTGAGCAGCAAGCAACCGACCCGTAGTGGTTTTACCGGCCCCCATCATGCCCACAAGATAGAGATTGACACCCTTTAGGTTGATCATGCCAGCTTTGCGATCAAAGGCGAAGGTCTATCCTACAGGCCAACTATTGCTTAGCCCCATGTTTAGCCTGAGCATGTTCTCGGAAAGATTGATAGGCACGCTCTGGTTCATACAAGTGACATTCCTCAGAGATCTCCTTCATCAGAGACCAGTTAAACTGGCGCTCATAGATATATTTGCCCCAATTCTCTTTCAGACTTTGATGGGCCATGCGTAAGTTATAGGAAGGAATTGCCGTGGAAACATGATGGGGAACATGAACGTTAATGTCATGGCAGAGGAACTCTACCCAGCGAGGGTAATCACAATGAACGGAGCCTAATAGCTGAGCTTCAGCCGCATTCCAGACCTGGGTCGGCTGAAAGGGAATATCCGCTGCTGTATGGTGAACAATCGTAAAGGTGCTCATCCAAAAATGATAGACCAACCAAGGCACTAGCCAGAATTTGATAAAGCCCCATATGCCTGTTGTCCAAATTAGGGCAGGAAAAACAATCACAGCAAAAAGAGCGACCACAGCAACTGACAACTTGACATCGCCGCGATCTTTTTCGTCAAAACTGCGCCAGTCAAAATGCAGGTTGGCCCAATGGAAAATTGAGCCAATCCACCAGAAATAACCCCGAATAAATTTATAGACTGTGCGAATCAGGGGATGAAGCCCTTCGTACTCCTCTGCACCAAAGGGCCGCCAAGCATTATCTACCTCTAACTCGTTTGTATGGGCATGGTGAAAATTATGCAGAATGCGCCAAGCATGAAAGGGATAGATCAGCGGCATCATAAATAGATGACCTACTAGATCATTGACCCAAGGTTTTTTGGCAAAGGAGCGATGGCCTGCATCATGGCCGATCACAAAGAACCCCGTCAAGGCGGTCCCGGTAAAAACCCAGGCTAGGGGCAATAGGAACCAAGGAGATTTGAGGAGTAGTCCATAACCCAAGGCAACCATCAAAACACTGACGATGGCTTCTGTCCAAGCTTCCCAAGGATTTTGCTTAAAGCAATCCTTGGGAAGAGATTGAATAATATCTTGTAAGGTGAGGTCTGGGTCGTTGAGCGTACGTAGGGTTTTGTCTGACTTGAGTAGCGATGCGGTCATAACTGAATTAGCAATCTCCAAGGTATAAAGATGTCGTCAAGAACCATGTATCGATCTTGCCCAGCCTCAAAGTTGGTTCAGACATCATCATCTTGGATTCCAGACCTGATAATGAACTGGGCGACTGATTTACAAGAACTCAGTCTGAGGGAAAACAGCAGAATATCTGTGATTTTGATCGTTGAGTCAGATATGTAGAAATTGCTTTACATAACTAAACTTATGTTTTTATAACATAATTTGGTGACCGAATCTTACGGACTAGGCAAGGGTAACCCTTCTGCCTGAGACTACAGACCCTGGCTGGTCCTTGCAGTACTCTAACAGTCCTATACTGAGTCTCTATACAAAATAGCCCCGTATCAAGGGTACGGGGGCTATCTGTTTTATCAGCGCTAGGCATATTCAAGCTCAGTCAGCAACTGGCTCAAGCATGATTCTAGAAGAAGTTGGTGATGAAATCGCGTATATCATTAGCCCCAATCACAAAATAGGCATCCTGTTCAGGGTAATAGCGATAGTAAGAACGATTAGAGGCGTTGTAGTAGAACTCGCGGTCTTGAACTATCCTACGGCTGCAATTGTGGGGTAAATCTCGAA
Organism: Acaryochloridaceae cyanobacterium SU_2_1; assembly: GCA_012030735.1. Classification (GTDB taxonomy): domain Bacteria; phylum Cyanobacteriota; class Cyanobacteriia; order Thermosynechococcales; family Thermosynechococcaceae; genus Acaryochloris. Next base: position 1,256 of record JAAUUW010000058.1, on the reverse strand, counting down.
CCGTGCGATACCGAGCCACTCTACGGGGATAAAATATGGCCTGATTGCGCCTTTTTCGTTCAAGCCGATTTAGACGACGCTCGTTGAAGCGTCGTTGTTTTAGACGGCGTTTGAAGCGATCTTGTTCAAACTCGCGATCGTCATACTCATATGAATCAGATCGGTCATGATCTCTACGGTGGGGTCTAGCGACAGCATCTGTCACCGAACCTAAAACAATTGCACTAACTAAACCAACAGCAATCGCTGATTTTGTGAATAAAATCCTCATGAGGTGACCTCCATTAATATTGGCCTCACTAGACAGACATGAAACGTTCGAGCCTAGGGCGAAATTGAGGTAATACCCGCAGTATAGCAGGTCTTTCAGGCTGTCAGAGCCTTGCAGGCTAGCGGCAATTCACAACGGCCAGAGCCTTATTGCCATGAATTTGAGTGAATGAGTATCAGTCTTGTCTGAACGATGTTGACTGCCATCTATCGTGACTTCATGGATCCAAGTTAACCAAAAGTCGTTGCCACCCAGAAATTCCTCGATTGCGAAATATTTTTGTCCAAAATTTACAGAAAATTTTAGATCCACAAGACAGAATGTAAGCTAAATTTAGGGGTGATTTATCTTAATTCTTCTCCTTCCACACTAAAATATGGTTGCTACTCCCCTTCTGACCACCGAACTCAGCGAATCCCAACAGGCGGTTTTGCAGAAATACCTCGTTGAGGCTGAAACCACATGGGAAGAGGTCGCCCATCGTGTTGCTACCTATGTTGCCAGTGCGGAAACTACTCCCGGCCTGCAAAAATACTGGCAAGGCAAGTTCCTCTCCATTTTGCTGCCCATGAAATTGGTGCCTGGGGGGTCGATCCTTGCCAATTGCAATCATGGCACCCGGGGGTTACTCAACTGCTTTGTTTTGTCATCAGAAGATCACATTCACGACATCACTAAACTGGTCTCCGATGCCGTCCTCACGACTAAATTTAGGGGGGGGAGTCGGGATTAATATTGGTGCAGAAGGCACTAAGGGCTATATCCGCCCCAAGGGAGATCCCTTTCAAGATGGCAAAGCCCTAGGGCCTTGTTCAGTCTTGGATATGGTCTCCGAGAATTCCAAAAAAATTACGACGGGTAACAAGGCCCGACGGGGTGCATTTTTGTTCTCTATGCATTGGCGACATCCCGATATTTGGGAGTTTATTGAGGCTAAAACCCAGTCCACAATTGATGCTAATTTTGCGAAATCGATTATTGAGCA
>JAAUUW010000004.1 GCA_012030735.1 Acaryochloridaceae cyanobacterium SU_2_1 | reverse complement strand
CGCTAAGGTTGCCTCTGCGGTCTTGCGATTACTGGTCTTAAAGATCAAGGTTCCGCCTACACCAATGGGTGCCAGTATGCCTTCCTTGCTTGGGATTAAGGCTATGGCCATTTCACCATCCATCCAACTGATAATATCTTTGTCTAAATCAAGTTGGGTGGCTTGGCGTATTTGTTGCCTGGATTCATCTAGACCTTGTTTCAGTTCAGGGACAGATTCGAATTGCTTAAGGAGCATTGCCCATTGCTGACTCAGACCGCCCCCATTCGCCGACAGCAAGGTATTAGCAGGAAATTCAGCTAGGATTTTACCCGGTACGGGTTTGAATTCCCATTTAAACTGATTTGGATCAACTGTCGTGATGCCTTTTATGCGAATTCCCTCCTTGTCAATTCCCATGCCTACGGAAACAGACTTAACCTGATTGAGTAATGTGGGTGGGAGTGGAGCGGTACCGGATAAAGCGGCGGTTTTCTCCAGTAACTTGCCATAGTTGGGAATGTAAAACTGGGCAACGGGGTTGTCTAGGTTGAGGCTGTTTTCAATTGCTTTAGCCGACTCGCTATTGGAACCGAGGGAAGGTTCTCCTTTCGCTGAGTCAATCGCCTTCTTGACCACGGTTTCTTTGTCAGATAAGGCAATATGGTTATCCAGAATCGCCACATATCCGGGCGAACCGCTACCACCGGAGGTCACCGCTAAGATATCAACGTCTTTATACTTAGTTTCCTTGACCTGGAGCTTATCTTTCTTTTTGATTTTGTTGGCAAAGTCTAGGGCTGCTAGTTTGTCTTTGATGCCCACGACCATCAGCATTTCTGGCGCATCTTTTTCAGTGGGCACCATCGCCACCATGAGGCTGCCTACCCATGGCTGGATATCCTTAGCAAAATCTAATTGTTCCTTTGCTAATTCCTCTTTGACTTCCTTGGTGGCCTGATCAAAACTGCCAAAGACTAGCTTTTGCGCCTCTGGCGTGCCAAATTGGCGCAGTTTATCCCATGATTCGGCATTTATTTCCATATATCCAGCTGCCAGAGCTTCGTCAGGCACAATTTTTGCGCTAGAGACCGGACTAGTTCCTTCAACAGCAGGAATAACTTTAAGGTATAAATAAGCCCCAACACCGCCTGCAGTGATGACGCCAGCAGCAATACCACCGGCAATGAGCTTTCCATTTTTTGCCATTTGAAATCTCCTCACAGATATAAAAACTTAGAACCTTTGCTCTAGACAAAAAACTGTCGATGATCCAGAGTCAAAAAGACTAGAACCCTAATTAAATTAGAGGGATCTTCTCAACAGTTGCCTGATCCTATATTAGTCAAAGTCTTAAGCTGGTGATCGGACGTAGGGTTTGAGCGTGCTCAGGATCACCAAGTTCTATCGTTGCTTTGACCCACATCTCATCCTAGTTTAAGTGCTGAATTGGTTTACAGAGGGGAAAGGCTGCCGGCTGTTGCTGATGTGAGTCAAATGGGATAACCAAGAATAATCACCGTCCCCCAAAACAGTGGCCAGCTAAGCTCAAGGTAGACTGAGGAGACTTAAGATTATTGAATTCTCGCTTCAAAACCCGTTTTGTAGATCTTCCATGGAAATTTATCAACTCCCTGCCTTTGCCGATAACTATCTCTATATCCTGCAGGATCTGGAGCGCAAAATTGCAGCGGTGGTTGATCCAGGTGATCCAATACCAGTTTTGCAAAAGCTACGGGAGCTAGATACTCCTTTGGTTGCTATTTTTAATACCCATCATCACAGTGACCATATCGGAGGCAACCGGCAGCTATTGCAGCATTTTCCCCAGGCGGTTGTCTATGGTGGGGCAGGGGATCGAGGCCGAATTCCTGGTCAACAGGTCTTTTTGCAGGATGGAGATCGGCTGGAGTTTGGCGATCGCAAGGCTGAGGTCTTGTTTGTACCCGGTCACACCCTTGGCCATATTGCGTATTTCTTTACGCCGCTGGCACCGGATCGGGGGGGCGAGTTGTTTTGTGGCGATACCTTATTTGCGGGGGGATGTGGGCGTTTGTTTGAGGGCAGCCCAAGTCAGATGCTGAACTCTTTGGATAAGCTCCGTCAACTGCCAGAGGCTACCAGAGTGTGGTGTGCCCATGAATATACCTTGAGTAATTTACAATTTGCCCTCACCCTTGAGCCCCAGAATCAAGCTTTGCAAAATCGTTATGCGCAAGTGAAAGCAGCTCGGTTGCGATCGCAACCCACAGTCCCCTCAGACATCGGCATTGAGAAAACCACAAATCCCTTTTTTCGCTGGGATCAACCTGCTCTGATGGCGCTGACCCAGAACCAAGACCCAGTAAAAAGCTTTGCCAAATTACGCAGGATGAAAGATCAGTTTTAGCGCTTCACTAAGTCTAGTAAATGAGTTTAGGTCAATCGGTACAGGGTTGATTGGCCTAACTGATCAGGTTAAGACCACAGGCACCGAGAGCTAAAAGAGCAACAGCAGCATAGAAAACAGACACCACCTGCACTTCAGGCCAACCGGATTGCTCAAAATGATGGTGAATCGGAGCCATTTTTAACAGGCGTTTGCCAACACCATCGGGACCTTTGGTCGCTTTGTAATAACCCACTTGAGCCATCACCGACAAGGACTCTAGCAAAAACAGGCCACTGAGAATCAGCAGCGCCCATAGGGTATTCGTGAGTAATCCGACAGCAGCTAAGGCACCGCCCAAGGCCAAGGACCCTGTATCTCCCATAAATACCCGAGCAGGATTGTGATTATGGGCTAGAAACCCTATACAACCGCCCGCAAGACAGGCACAAAAAATCATGAGTCCTGGCCAGTCCGAAGCCACAACTAGGGCAAGGCCTAGGAGTGCGATCGCACCCGTCCCTGCAGCTAGCCCATCCATGCCATCGGTTAGGTTAACAGCATTGCTTTCTGCCGCCACCACAAAGCCTGCCAACAAGACCAACAATATGCCAATGGGAATCGTCACACCCCAGGGCAACACTAAGCTAGACAGGTCGGGTCGAGTCAAGAACAGCCATAACCCAAAGAGCAAACCACTTGAGACTTCAATTCCTAAGCGCAATCGGGCAGAGATCCCCTTATTCGATTTCTTGCGCAGCACCTGCCAATCATCAACCCAGCCCACCAGGCCCAAGCAAAATGTCAGCAAGGCAGCGGCCATCACCTCTGCCAAATTTTGGGCCGCCGTCAAGCCCACCCAAGTCACACTCAGCCCCAAGGCAACAGGAATAAAGAAAATGCCTCCCATCGTTGGCGTACCCGCCTTCTTGAGATGACTCTGAGGACCATCTTCTCGGATGACCTGACCCGCCTTGAGGGACTTGAGCAGCGGGACAACCCAATAACCCAGCAAGGTAACGGAGATTGCCGTTAGGGAAAAAGGTGCGATCACCGATAGCCCCAAATCCTTCATTCGACCTGCAGCAATATCAGCCCCAAAAGCGATCCCAGTTAGACCGATTAAAAGTACCCAATAGAGGCGCTTACCCGAACCAACTGGGGTCATTCCCGAAGACTTATCCACAACAACCATACTTACTGATTGATCATCATCACCTTAATCATTATCCTGATCATCTTGATCATCCAATCGAAGTCATCATCCCCAGCGATCAGCGAATGAATATCTTCACCACCCTCTTCCTCCCGCAGGGCGACTTTAGCACGCTCATGATGATCCCGATCCATTAATCGGCCCAATCCTTCTAACCATCCTAAAATAGAAGCATCTTGACGAGCCTCCATAATCGGAGCATTTTGTTGCCGAGGTTCCTCGCGTAAGGAAGGGTTTTCCATGAGTTTGTCCCTGTAAATAAGGTTAAGTCAGGCTAATGCCGTTCTTTATCATACTGGCATCCCTTAGTTTAAGCATCCTTGTTGCCGATCTTCAACGTTAACCAATCCCAACTTCAGCCTTCTAGTTGCCGCCATCAAGACTCTAGCTCTGCCAGTTGCATCCATCGTTCCATTGCCCTATTAATTTCATCAGTCAGGACCTGTAACTGCTCTGACAACTTCTGCGCCTCAGTGAAGTTACGGCTGGCCTCTCCATATAAGAGTTTTTCTAAGCCAGCCTTATGGGCCTCTAACTCAGGAATTCTTTGCTCTAGGTTAGCAAACTCGCGCCGCTCATAATTAGAGAGTCGACGAGAGGGTTGGGAGGCTTGGGGGGAGACCAAGGCATCCATCGGCACATGCTCCTGAGGCTGAGGAGACTCTGCCTTCAGTTGGTTGGCTTCTTGGCGTTTCTTTTCTAAATAGACCGAGTAATTACCAGGATAACGCCTCACCTTACCCTGCTCTAGGGCAAAGATATAGTCCACAGTCCGATCGAGGAAATACCGATCATGGGACACCACAATCACGCAACCCTTAAATCCTTCCAGATAGTCCTCTAAAACTGCCAGGGTTTGCACATCTAAGTCATTCGTCGGTTCATCTAAAATCAGCACATTGGGCGCACTCATCAACACTCGGAGGAGAAATAACCGTCGTTTTTCGCCCCCCGAAAGTTTATGGAGTGGGGCATATTGTTGACTCCCTGGGAATAGGAACCGCTCCAGCATTTGCGACGCAGTAATCTGGCTGCCATCGGCCGTTTCGACCAACTCTGCAACCTCTTTGATGTAATCGATCACCCGTTGGTCTTCATTAAGTGCTTGCAATAAAGCCTCAGAATGCTGATCGAAGTAACCAATCTCAATAGTAGAACCAATGTCAATCTCTCCTGCATCTGGCTGCAATCGACCGGTGATCAAATTCATGAGAGTCGATTTGCCCGTCCCATTGCCCCCAATCACACCAATGCGATCTTCGGGACTAAATTGATAGGAAAATCTTCAATTAAGGGCCGCCCACAATAAGCCTTAGACACTTGCCGGAGGACAATCACCTTTTTACCGATCCGCCGCCCAGGGGTGTCAATCGCTATCTGGCCCTGAGATTCCTTAAAGGTATGGGATTGCATGATCTCAATTCGATCAATGCGGGCTTGCTGTTTAGTGCTACGAGCCTTTGGACCTTTCTTAAGCCATTCTAGTTCTCGGCGGAGAATCCCTTGATGTTTCTGTTGACCCTTGGCAATCGCTGTATCAGCAAGGGCTTTTTTCTCTAAATAATAGGAGTAATTACCTGCATAGCCATATAAGTCTCCCCGATCAATTTCTAAAATACGCTGCGTGACTTGGTCGAGAAAATAGCGATCGTGGGTAATCAACAAAATTGCGCCCCGATAGCGGGCCAGATAACCCTGCAGCCATTCCACAGATTCTGCATCAAGGTGGTTGGTTGGCTCATCCATCAACAAGAGATCTGGCTCGGACAAGAGTGCCGTTGCTAAGGCAATTCGCTTACGATATCCACCGGAGAGATCTCCAATTCGAGCAGCAAAGTCAGTAATTCCTAACTGACTAAGGATAATTTTAGCTTCCGTTTCTAGCTGCCAGGCATTTGCGGTTTCCATCTCTGCCGAAACTTGGGCGAGATGAATCATGAGGTCCTCTAGCTCAGCCCCTACGGCTTGGGCAATCTTCTGGGAGAGATCTTCGTAAGCCCTCACCAACTGTGTCTGCTCACGGCTGTCACTAAAGACCTGATCTAGAACGGTATTGTCTTCATTTAAATCGGGCTGTTGAGGGAGGTAGACAATATTCGCACCGGACTGCACTTGGCGTTGGCCACTATCAATAGATTCAAGGCCCGCAATCATTTTTAAGAGGGTTGATTTGCCAGAGCCATTCACACCAATGAGTCCTACCTTATCATTGGCTTCAATGCTGAAACTGGCCTGTCGGAGGATTTCTTTAATACCAAAGTCTTTACTGACTGCTTGGAGGGTTACAATGCTCATCGATATTGGCAGATAGATCAGGAAATGGTGTCTGAGGCGATCAGCATCTGTAAAGCTGATGCTTTGGTGTTTATGAGTTTAGGGAATCAGCCATGACTGAAAATCAAGCCCTCCAAAATCCTAGGGCAATTGTCCTCTTTTTCGGGGGAAGGTCACCGATCAGTGCAGCAACAACAGGAATCCACCAGCCTGAGTTTGGCCCTGATCATGACGATCCCTGGGTCTGTTGCTCTGCCTGCAAGACATCCTTGGCGGAATAACCCTCTCCCGCTACACCGACGAACCATAAACAAGCGGCAGCTTCAGCCTGGGTTACGGGTTTCTGAGGTTGTAGGAGCAAGGCAGATCCTAATAACCGCCGCAGGTTTGCTAAATCTCCATTTTTGTGGTCAGCAAAGATGGCGGCCATGGCGGTGGGGGAGATTTTTTGGGCGTCTTTAAATCCCCAGACTTCTTTGACTTTGTCTGCTGTCGCCGAGGGTAAGATTCTCCGTAAGTCAATGGGTACCTTCCAAAGGAGTAGAGTTTCGCGAGTAAGGGGCTGATCAGGTTTAAAGGATTTTTGATTTGGATCACCTGATAAAGGACTGGGGATGAATCCCGCTTCTGCCAGCCCTTGAATATAAGCAAAGTCGGGATGGGTTTTAGGCACATCTTGGAAGGTGGGCTGTTGGCTAGAGGCGGCTAACCGAATTTGGTAGGCTGTGCGATCACGATAGAGTCGGTTATTCGTTTCCACTAGCCAGCGGGCAAAGGTGCCCCTTGTCACAGGTTGGTTAGGATTGCTCAATACCCGTGAGGGGGTACTTGCTGTCGACTCGCCAGCAGTGGTCAATAGGCCAAGTTGCCTGAGGTCTTGGACATAGGTTTGCAAATCGGCTGACTCCGTCTCTGGAGTCCCTGTCAACTCACCTTGAGATCCCTGGCTCTGGGGCGATGGGGTGGAGGATGGGGTACTGGGATCTGGCTTGGAGTTGGGATCTGAAACATAATCGATAAAAAAGACAAGCAGAGGAACCCGAGTCGTGGAGGACTCAGGATTCGGTTGAGCAGGCACTAGGGTAGCAGCGGCAGGGATGGTCACTCTCACCTTGAGGCCCTGACGCTCCGCTAGGAAGATCAGCTGCTGTTGACTTAACTTTTGGCCTGTGAGCTGCCAGCCCTGCTGCTGAAAGAGTTGGCGATAAAATTTCTGCACATCTTGACTATTATCAGGGGTTCCCCAGCGCGTTTGTTGGACTTGCCCTTGCCAGTTGGGCTCTTGAGAGGCATCAGCCTTTGTTTTTAAGACCCCTTGCAAGTTGGCATTGGGATAGTTGAGGGAAGCTGGATAATCTGCAGGCAGTTGCTGGGTTGAAGTCCATTGGCTAGCTTGAGGGTCGGCAGAAAATGCTTGTTGGACAGCCGTCCCACTACAGCCCACGAGAGGGAATAACAATCCCAAACATAACCCAATCATCTGGCGATTCTGTTTTGACACGGGTAAGAGCCTTGTGATCACGACTGCTTTTTCTCACTGTAGCGCTTTGAGAATACTGTGAAATTGCCGATCTGTGAATTTGCCCTAGGGATCGGTTGTCGAGGTTGGGCTAGGACAACGAGGATTGATTTGCCCGCGGGCATGGTCGCTTGACAAAAATTAGCGGTACTTAATCCGGCCTGGGGCAAGCGAGCTTCCTTTAAATTAGCATTACTGAAATTAGCGCCATCTAAGATGGCATCGCGCAGATCGGCCTTAGCTAGGTTGCCATAGCTAAAATTTGCTTGACGTAGATCGGCTTTTTGCAAGTTGGCGGCGCTCAGGTTCACCCGTTCTAAGGTTGCCCCCCGTAGATTAGCCTGGCTGAGGTTGGCGGCGGCAAGATTTGCACCGGTGAGGTTTGCTGACTTGAGAAAGGTCTGGGCCAAGTTAGCGCCGCGCAGGTCAGCCCTTTGCAAGCGAGTATTACCCATCTGAGCGGCTTGCAGGTTCGCAGATCGCAAGTTAGCTTGTCGCAAGATAGCCTGGCTTAAGTTTGCCCCCTTGAGGGTTGCAGCTTCTAGATTGGCTGAGCGCAAATAGGCTCGGGTGAAGTTGGTTTGATTGAGCTGAGCCTGGCTGAGATTGACATTTTCTAGATTGATGCCAATGGTAAAAACAGTTTCAGATTGCAAGAGGGTCTTAGAGTCAGGGTATTGATAGAGGACTAGATCAGCCCCGGTCAAGTCAATCCCGCGCAGGTCACAATGCACGCAAGCACCTGTCCATTGCAAGCGTTCTCGAATATCTTCGCTGCTGAGGGCCGAGACTAGGGGCTGGGGACTAGACTGAAGACTAGATTGAGGACTAGATTGAGGACTAGGCTGGAGGCTGGGGAAGGATTCTGGGGGGTCTGCAGGTGCCTGAGGAGCGGCGGGCAGATCGGGAGCGGGCTTCAGGGGCCCAGAGGCTAGTCCCAACCAACTGAGAAGGCCAATAGCTACTAAGGCTGAAAATAATCCCAGGCGCATGGCGGAATGTCTGTCCTGATGGAAGATGAGGTTTATTGGGGCTCTACCGGGTTTGTTGGGGGTCGCGATCTCACAAGTTCTATCGTAATCTGACCGGTAAAATCAGGAATCGGAGCTGCCATCTTGGTCAACCGTAACCGAACCTTCTGAAGTTGAGGATATCCCATCACCTGATCAATCAGTTCAGCGGCTAATCGCTCTAGTAACTCAAACTGTGAGGTTCGAATAATCTGCTGAACCTGGGTAATCACTAGGCGATAATCGAGGGTATCGGCAATGCGATCGCTTTTACCCGCCCTGGTCAAATTCATCCAAAGGGACAAATCCACCTCAAACCATTGGCCTAAAGTCTGCTCTGCTGGCAATACACCCGTATAGCCATAGCCGCGAATTCCTTGAAGGTGAATGCAATCAGTCATCAGCTTTACCATGGGCAATGTCTTTTTTCCCCAACAGGCGCTCCTTGATTTAGACCTTTGGCCCCTGGCCACCAGCTGAGAAGCATGTTCGCCTGATAGCTCTAAAATCCGTCATAATAGAAGCATAGGCGAGTAAGGTATGGTTATTTTACGCTTTATCCCTCCTGACTGATCCTCAATTATCAGACATCGAGTTGTTGATGACTGTAGCAATGGCAAGACGAGTAGTAGTTGGCGATATTCATGGTCATTACCAAGGGTTAATGGACCTGATGGCCTTGTTGAATCTCCAGCCAGCGGATCAGATTTATTTTTTAGGGGACTTAATTGATCGAGGGCCAGACAGCGCCAAGGTTGTGGAGTTTGTCAAGACAAACCATTATCCCGCTCTAATGGGCAACCATGAAGAAATGATGGTCTCAGCCCTAATGGATAATCAGCCCGCCCTGTTGCAAATGTGGCTACAAGCAGGTGGCCGAGAAACCTTAACAAGCTACTCCTCAAACCAGTTGCTTTGGGACCATGCTGATTGGTTTAAGACCTTACCCACCCATCTAGACTTGGGGAACTATTGGTTAGTTCATGCAGGGGTACATCCTGAGTTACCTCTAGAGACCCAAACCTCTCAGGAATTTTGCTGGATTCGGCAAGAATTTCACCAGATGGCGACGCCATACTTTGGGAGTAAGGTAATTATCGTTGGTCATACCATGACCTTTACTTTCCCTGGCGTAAACCCGGGACAAATTGTCCAAGGCGCAGGCTGGCTAGGGATTGATACGGGAGCCTATCATCACCAGAGTGGCTGGTTGACGGCACTGGACATTGTGGCGCAGCAAGTTTATCAAGTCAATATTCATAGCCATCACAGCCGCATTTGCCCTTTGGCGGATCTGTTGGTCTGCCTTAACCCTCAGACCAAACAGAACCTGAAGGGTGTCTCCACTAAAGACATATTGCCTAAGAGATTGTTCAATGTGGTGTATGAGTGAAACTTAGGCGGCCTATTGATCGATCAAATCCATGTTTTTCTCCATCGTTAAGGTGTCTTCTCTCTGGGATATTTGCCTGTCTAGAAGGATACGCCTTTTTTCACTCCCCCATGCACCACAAATAGTTGTAACTCCTGTATAAAACAGCGGCATGGGTATCATCCTCGTTGCGCGCAAGAGAACCATAATCGATTGGTGATTTGCACCTATCTTGTCGATTTTTAGTGCTTAGGGCTTAAGGATACGATTGGCCCGCGCAAACTGAATCGCCAAGACTATCATGATTTCCTGGAGCAAGTTTATGCAGGATCTGAGATGCCCCCTGAAGAAATCAGCTTAGGCCAAGCCTAGACACCGGTATATAGTGCCATTGATCATGTCAAGGGTCTAAGCTTTAAACCCCATAGATAGAAGCAGAAAAGAACGAGTTCCTTTTCCTTGATCCTATGCTTTCCTTACTCCTCGTCGTCATCATCCTCTTGACTGGCGGGATATTCAAAGCCCTCAGCCCGCCCCGTCAAGATCGATTTGCCTGTGGATAGTGCTTTCTGCGCCGCTAGGTTAGCCTTGCGTTTCCAATGCGCCCGACGGGAATCGCGCTTGGCATTGGATGTCTTTTCTTAGGGACAGCCATGGAAGTTTCGTTGGAAAGATTAATAGAGCTTTGCTATCTTAACACTGAACCCCCTAAGGCAGTAAAAGCCCAAAAGACTGCCAGTGAAAGCCCAGAGAATTAACCAGAGAACTGAGCTGAATCACCCCTTTCGCCTGTCTTATTGAGCCCTCTACTTACCCTCAGGATCTATGAGCCTCAGATTTATGAAATGTAACGATCGTTTTATTCAGAGGATAAGGTGGGTGATTGGACTTGCGATCGCCCTTCTACTTTTCACACCTACAGCCCTCGCCCTAGGGGGTGAACCACCACCCCTCAATCAACCAGCCCCTCTTTTTACCCTCCCTAGCAATACTGGGGAGAGCGCCGTATCTTTAAGCGATTATCGAGGCCAATGGGTAGTGGTTTATTTTTATCCTCAAGACTTTACGCCCGGATGTACGCTAGAAGCCCAGCGATTTCAACGCGATCTACCACAATATTTAGCCAGAAATACCCAGATTTTAGGAATAAGTGTTGATTCAGTGGATAGCCATGCTGACTTCTGTGATTCTGAGGGATTGAAATTTCCCCTGTTAGCGGACGAAGAGGGCCAAGTCAGTAAAGCCTACGGATCTTGGATGAGTTATTTCTCCTTGCGGCATACCTATATCATTGATCCCGAGGGCATTCTCAGAGAACGCTATGCCAAGGTTCAACCGATTAGCCATAGCCAAGAGGTGCTGACTCGATTGGATGAGCTGCAAAAAACAATCTGAAGCCCAGAGCAATGCCAACAGAGGAGGCAAAGGGAGATCACAATACAGCTAGCGGTTTGCCAGCTTCTTATTTTCTAACTTGCGCAGCCGAATGGATTGGGGGGTGACCTCAACCAATTCATCGGCACCGATATACTCTAATGCCCGTTCTAAGCTCATCTCCACAGGGGTTTGCAGTTGCACCAGTTCATCTCCTGTTGCGCTGCGATGGTTGGTGAGATGCTTGCTCTTGCAAACATTCAAATCCAAGTTCTGGGGGCGATTATGCTCACCCACAATCATCCCTTTATAGACTTTAATCCCTGGCTCAATGAAAAATACGCCCCGATCCTCTGCATTTTTCATGGCATAAAAGGTTGCCGTGCCTTCTTCAAAAGCGATGATCACCCCGTTACGGCGGGAGGAAATCTCGCCAGCGAGAACCCGATAGTCAGCGAAGCTATGATTCATAATGCCATCCCCACGGGTGAGGCGCATAAATTCGCCGCGAAAGCCAATCAGACCTCGCGCTGGGATCAGAAATTCCAATTGGGTGCGTCCGCCACTGACTTGCATGTCTTGCATTTCACCGCGACGCTGACCCAAGCGTTCAATACATCCCCCCACGCCTTCCTCAGGCACATCTAGCACTAAATATTCGTATGGTTCGCAGGGCTGACCATTGACTTCACGGTAAATCACTTGTGGCTGAGAAACTTGAAATTCATACCCTTCTCGGCGCATGGTTTCAATCAAGATGCCTAAATGAAGTTCGCCTCGACCAGAGACCGCAAACCGATCAGGGGAATCTGTTTCCTCAACCCGTAAGGCCACATTGGTTTCTAGTTCTCGCATCAAGCGATCGCGCAATTGCCGAGAGGTGACAAAATCACCCTCTTGCCCTGCAAAGGGAGAATCATTCACACAAAAAGTCATTTGCAAGGTGGGTTCATCCACCTTAATCAATGGCAGGGCTTGAGGTTCCTGAGGGCAAGTAATGGTTTCGCCAATATTGGCATTGGCAAAGCCAGCCACGGCCACAATATTACCTGCGGAAGCTGTTTCTAGCTCCACTCGTTTTAAACCCTCAAAGCCCATCAATCTAGTGATTTTAGCTTTAACAAGCGCACCCGTTTCTGTGATTAAGGCTGCCTGCTGACCCGTTTTTAGAGTGCCATTATGGATTTTGCCGATCACAATTCGCCCCAGATAGTCAGAATAATCCAAGGTGGTGACTTGTAATTGCAGGGGCTGTTGTGGATCCCCAACAGGGGGCGGTACATGGTGCAGGAAGAATTCAAAGAGAGGCTTCATATCTTCACCTACTGCTTCTATCGTTTCTTTGGCATAGCCATCGAGCCCCGAAGCGAAGAGATAGGGAAAATCACATTGATCATCATCTGCCCCCAACTCAATAAAGAGGTCAAGAACTTTATCTACTGCCCCATGGGGATCGGCCTGGGGTCGATCAATCTTATTCACCAATACAATCGGGCGTAAGCCTTTTTCTAGTGCTTTCTTGAGGACAAAGCGCGTTTGAGGCATGGGACCTTCATTGGCATCCACAATCAGCAGACAGCCATCTACCATCCCAGCACTCGTTCTACCTCACCGCCAAAATCAGCATGTCCAGGTGTATCGACGATATTAATCAGAGTGTCTTTATAGTGGACAGCCGTATTCTTAGATAGGATCGTGATGCCTCGCTCCCGCTCTAAGTCATTGGAGTCCATCACGCAATCTGGAACGGTTTCTCCTTCTCGGAAGGTGCCTGCCTGCTTGAGTAAAGCATCAACCAGAGTTGTTTTGCCATGATCAACATGGGCAATGATCGCAACATTGCGAATAGGAAGCAGAGTCATAAAAAGATTCCAGAGGGATTAATTTTGGGGTGAAGATGAGTCAAAACAGGCTAGTTTAAACAGCTCTACAACAGCGCTATTTTGGTAAAGCTTAAAGATTCTTTAAAAATTTTAGCTTGGTTCGGCTTTAAACGGCTGTGTGGCGATCGCTATCCCCCCATCCTATGCAGGTCAAACAGAAGGATGATGCTCCCTTAGGCCAAAGAGATCTCATGGATTCAGATCCTTTTCTTGCCCTCAACAACCGAGGATTAAGCGTGTAAAAGCGGCGCCCACACCGAACTAAAACTCAGTCTAGTGAGCGATAACCAATCGAGAGAAGGTAGGGGGAGGGAGTTGCGATCGCCCAATCATAAAATTTTCGATAATCAGCCATAAACACCCCACAGTAAAACAGACCCCACAAAAACAGTGAGGTAAGCCGCATATCTATCGGAGAGTAGTGACCCCTCAAGCGGGATTAATCTTCATGCTCTTCAAAGGGATCTGCGAGCTGCTTAGCTGGAGGACCAAAAGTCCGTGTACAGGGAAATCCCAGTAAACACAACGGTTACAGCCAAAATAGATATGATAAGAACTGTTGCAGGGTCAGAAAGTTGCATAGTTTTATGAGGATCTTTCCTCTATAATATTACGTAAAGTTAATAAATAGTGTTGTTGTTCTGAGCGGTAAGCTATGCCAAGACAAACCTGGTGGGGAGATGTTCTCAAGGGTAATAATTCCGAGCCTGGAAAATTCGTGCCAGGATGGGGGACAACTCCTGTTATGGCTGGTTTTGTAGTCATGATTACTTTGTTACTGCTTATTATGCTTCAAATTTACAATGCCACCATCGTTCTCGATGGTGTAGATGTAAGTTGGACCAGCCTCAGTGGTTTTGGTCAATAATGAAGATCTTTAGCATGACGTTTTTCATTTAGTTAGCATTTTGGTCCATGGCTAACATGGCTAAGATGTTGCATTGACCCCAGTCTGACTGGGTTTTTACTGCTTGTTTTAGATCAGCCACTGCTTCAGTCTGCTGATCCCTTACAATTCAAAGACAAAAGATTACGCCAAGATTAATTTGAATCAGCATCGGCGCAAGGAGTGATGGCATGAATGTATTTGGCATTGGCTTACCAGAGATGGCTCTCATACTAGTCATTGCCCTACTCGTGTTTGGCCCTAAAAAATTACCAGAAATTGGCCGGAGTCTAGGCAAAGCCCTCAAAAGCTTTCAAGACGCCTCCAAGGAATTTGAGTCAGAGTTTAAAAAAGAAGCAGACCGTCTTCAAGACAGCTTCAATGAGTCTCCCATGGAAGCCACCTTAGAAACTCCCGAGCTGGTTGAACAACCACAATTAGCAGAATCCCCAGAGACTCCTCCTCTTGATCAAACGTCGCCCTCTCCAGCGGCCAGTGTTGATCCAAGCAACACCACGAGCTGAGCATGGCCCCCTCCTCTTCCCTGCCGATCATCATTCCTCAATTAATTGTTGGCCTGGGTAATCCTGGCGCTCAGTATGAGCGGACCCGTCATAATATTGGGTTTGCTCTGATTGATCGGCTCGCTCTGGCTTGGCAGATCAAGTTAACTACAGAACGACGGTTTCAGGGAGACTATGGCGAAGGTTTTAGTCCCCAGGGCCAGAAGATTCGCCTTCTAAAGCCCACAACCTATATGAACCAATCAGGGCAGTCGCTGCGCGGGGTCGTCGATTGGTTTAAGCTGTCACCAGAATCGGTGTTGGTTGTTTTTGACGAACTCGCGTTACCCATGGGCAAGCTCAGGTTGCGTTTACGGGGCTCGGCGGGTGGGCATAATGGCATGCGCTCGATTATTGCTCACTTAGGCACGGCAGAGGTACCACGTTTGCGGATCGGCATTGGCAGTCTCCCAAATCCCGGCACAGAGACAGAACTGAGCAGTTCAGATATCCCTCCTACAAGCATTTCTGGTAACAGGGTCAGCTTTGTTCTGGGCCGATTTACCCCCTCGGAGAGCCAACTATTGCCAAAGGTGTTAGGGTTGAGCGTCGATGCACTAGAGATGGCCCTTAAGCAAGGGGTTGAGCAGGCAATGAACCGCTATAACAGCCAGTCTGTGGCCTGATTAGCTAGGGGTCTATTCTCTCTCCCTGGGGCTGGGCTAAACTTCTGAGCTAGTCCAGTGCATAGCGCTGTTCGGCTCTTGCCTGTGGGCTTGAACAACTCTAGGTTAAGGTTTGGGATTTTGCCTCTGACCTAAATTATATAAGCTGAGCCTATTCATAGGAAATTCTAATGAATCTTGCTGACTAAAAATCCTGTGATGCTTATACACAAAGGTTTTTAGTCATATATTTTGTGATTTCTCAGGAGGTGAGAGCCTAGATAGACTAGACCCAGATATCAATAAATAATTCGGCTAAACATCTTTACAGGCAAGGATTATAGGTTTATTGCCTTCGTCTAAATTTCGTTGGGTTGTGACTAGGTCGCTAACATTAGATAAGTAAATCATGATCTTCGAGCAAGAATTGATTACAAATCCCATTGACCTAAAGCAGAATTAAGCTTTATAAACCTTAAATTTTCCCTTAGTATCAGAGAAGTAGATCCCAAGCATGGTTTTGGAGGATTGATATCTCTGAGGCTAGACCTGGGTTATTTGAACTGCCGTTTCCCTGAATTACACGAGGAGTATTGCATGGCGAGCTACAAAGTTAAAATAGTAAGTGCAGAGAATGGACTCGACGTTACCATTGACTGTCCTGATGACGAATATATTTTAGACGTTGCCGATGAGCAAGGAATTGATTTGCCCTTTTCCTGTCGTGCGGGTGCTTGCTCAACCTGCGCTGGCAAAATAACCGCTGGTACTGTTGATCAATCGGATCAATCTTTCTTGGATGATGAACAAATCGAAGCGGGCTTTGTGCTGACTTGTGTTGCCTATGCTACCTCTGACTGCACAATTGAAACTCATCAAGAAGAAGCCTTGTACTAAAGCTTTGTTCTAAGGTAATAGGTCACGGGTGACTGTGGCTGACTCATCAGAGAAAGGGGACCTCATGGGTGCCCCTTTTTGCTATGGATGAGCAGAATAAGCGAGAGGCGCTACAGTGAGGAGGAAGAATCCTTAGTAGCCGCAATGAATCTAGTTGACTATCTACGGATTAGTTTGGTTGATCGCTGCAATTTTCGCTGCCAATATTGCATGCCCCAAACTCAGGATCTGCATTTTTTAGCTCGTGCTGAGATCTTGACGGCGGCTGAGCTGATGACTTTAATCCGTCAGGTGTTTATTCCCCTTGGTTTTAGCCGGTTTCGCTTGACGGGGGGTGAACCTTTACTGCGCCCTGATCTTGTCGAAATTGTGCGCGAGATTGCATCCGTAAGGGAGGTTGAGGATTTGGCGATCACCACCAATGGCTTTCTGTTGGCTGATCAAGCTGCAGATCTCTATGGGGCTGGTCTGCGTCGCCTTAATATTAGTCTAGATTCCTTACGCCCCGAAACCTTTGCGCAAATTGTGGGACAGGATCACCAGGGACAAAGATCTTGGCAAAGGTATGGGCAGGGATTCAAGCGGCCTATCAGGTTGGATTTGATCCTTTAAAGCTCAATGTGGTCGTGATCCCTGGTGTTAATGATCAGGAGGTACTGGACTTAGCAGCCTTAACCTTGGATCGGCAATGGCATGTTCGGTTTATTGAGTTTATGCCGATTGGCAATGCTGATTTATTTGCTGATCGAGGCTGGGTTGCTTCATCTGAGCTGCGGGCGCGCATTTGTCAGCATTGGGGCTTAGAGGCAGGTTATGTGCAGGGTAATGGTCCTGCGGATGTCTTTCAAATTCCTGGTGCTCAGGGGACTTTGGGGTTTATTAGCCAAATGTCTGAGTGTTTTTGCGATCGCTGTAATCGGATGCGTCTATCTGCGGATGGTTGGCTGCGTCCCTGCCTGCTGAATGAAACGGGTCAATTAGACCTAAGAACCCTGTTGCGGAGCGGCCAACCAATGGCGCAATTGCGCCAGCAAGTTCAGGCGTTGTTGCACTTAAAGCCGGAGATCAATTATCAAGAACGGCAGTCGGGGGCAAGGGAGCAAGGCTATAGCCGCACCATGTCTCAAATTGGAGGATGACGGGATCAATGGCGATGGCCTGGGGTCAGTAGGAGGAAAGATCATGCGCCTCTGGAGGGGAGGACTCGAGGGCCTTGAGTTCGAGGGCCAATTGATAGACTTGGCGGCGAGAGACGGCTTGGGCTGCTGCCACTTCTCGACTGGCTTGGGAAAGGGAATATCCCTGCTGAATGAGGGTTTGGAGAGCTTGTTGTAATTGGATGGCGGAGGGTTGTTCCGCAAGGGGGCTGTGGCCTGCTAAAACTAGGGTAAATTCTCCCTTGGGGGTTTGAGTTTGATAGAGTGCGATCGCAGCCGCCACTGACCCCCGCCAAATTTCTTCATACCGTTTTGTCAGTTCACGGGCTAGGACAATTTGCCGTTGACTATCCAGGTAATGGGTCAAGTCTGTTAAGGTTTGTCGCAATCGATGGGGTGCTTCATAGAAGATGATGGTGCGGGTTTCCTCTGCCATCTGAGCCAGACGCTGTTGACGAGCTTGTCCCTTAAGGGGTAAAAATCCTTCAAAACAAAAGCGATCGCAGTCTAAACCTGAGGCGATTAGGGCTGCGATCGCCGCATTTGCCCCAGGAATCGGCACCACCGTAATGCCAGCCTGCACACAGGCTTGCACCAACTCCATCCCCGGATCAGAAATTCCAGGCGTCCCAGCATCACTCACCAAGGCAAGATCTTGGCCCTGCTGGAGGCGATTGATTAACTCAGGCGTACGAGTATGGATATTGTGCTGATGATAGCTAATCTGAGGGGTGGCAATCTGGAAATGATGCAGCAACTTACCCGTATGGCGGGTATCTTCCGCCGCAATCAGATGCACCCTTTGCAAAATACCGATGGCCCGCACACTGATATCTTCTAAATTACCAATGGGGGTCCCCACAATATAGAGCAGGCCAAAATTCGAATGTGTCACCGGGATTCCCCTCCTCAGTCAAGGGACCAGGATATAGGATAAAGCCTTACTGAGAGCAAGTTTTTGAAAACAGGTACAGACAGAATACTTATTCATTAAGTTTCCCCCAGCCTTGAAAGCAGAGCCCAAATCTAGCCCATCGATCAGAGCTAGCCACTAAACTCAAATGCCGATAGGATGGGCTTAGATAGTTTGGATCTGTATAGCCAACTATCCTAAACCTTAAGTTTAAAAACCCTTGATCCGCAATCCATTGACTAATAACCCTCAGTATTGCACCCAGAATCTCAGTTCAAAATCATCTTAGGAGAGCTGTTGTGATCCCCCAATGGTTATTTCAATCGAGGCTCTGGCAGGATCGGCAACCCTTAGGGTGGTCACTGGTTAAACATTACGAAACGGTCAGTTCCGCCTCGGTTGACTCTCTTTGGCGCAAAGTTGTGAATCTAGCCGATGTTTCCTGGCATCCTCTGATCACCAGTACTAATGTGCCCTATGGCTTAGTACCCAAGCCAGGCTTGATCTATCAGGCCGTCAGTCGCATGGTGCCCTTGCCCTTTCGCGTTTTTGTCGAACATGTCAAGCCCGGTGAATTGGTTAGCTTTCGCATCTGTGCCTTACCCGGTGTGGAAGAACGGGTCACCTATCGCCTAGAATCGAGAATCTGTGGCACCTCGGTGTCCTATTCTGTGATGATGCGGGGCTGGTTATCGCCCTTGGTCTGGTCAATGATCAAAGGACATGCTGCTAAGGTTGCCCAACGCTTAGCAGAGGCCGCTGAGCAAGAGGGGCTGCAAGGCGTTCCTGGCTGCTTGCCACCTCGCAAAAAGACCTGTCTCGACTTTTAAGATCTCGGATCAATGGACAAGCCTTAGGATCTTCAAATCTTGGTACAGTGCTAAGGAAGACCCATTGCTTCCTGAGAAGACTATGCCTAATACCCTAACTCCCACTGCCGCACAAATTCTAGAAGTCTTACGACCTGTCCAAGACCCCGAACTGCAAAAGAGCCTTGTGGATCTAAACATGATTCGCAATGTTGAAGTTCAGGGAGGCTTGGCAAAATTCACCTTAGTCTTAACAACGCCGGCTTGCCCTCTGCGGGAAATGATTGTCGATGATTGCAAGAAAGCTGTACAGACATTGCCCGGTATTGATCAGGTAGACGTCGAAGTCACCGCCGAAACCCCACAACAAAAGAGTGTCCCAGACCGTACCTCAGTCCCTGGCGTTAAGAATATTATTGCTGTTTCTAGTGGTAAGGGTGGGGTGGGCAAAACCACGGTAGCGGTCAATATTGCTGTGGCTTTAGCGCAGGCTGGCGCTAGCGTGGGCATGATTGATGCAGATATTTATGGTCCGAATGTGCCCACCATGCTGGGCATCGAACAGGCTGTGGTGGAAGTTCGCAAAGAGGCGCAGGGGGATGTCATGGAACCTGCCATCGGCCAAGGGGTAAAGTTGGTTTCGATGGGCTTCTTAATTGATCCAGATCAACCGGTGATTTGGCGGGGTCCAATGCTCAATGGCATTATCCGCCAGTTTCTTTATCAAGTCGATTGGGGGTCTTTGGATTATCTGATTGTGGATTTACCGCCTGGCACTGGCGATGCGCAATTGACCCTTGCCCAAGCTGTGCCCATGGCTGGGGTTGTGATTGTGAGCACTCCTCAAACAGTGGCGCTGTTGGATGCTCGCAAAGGGTTGCGGATGTTTCAGCAGTTGGGAGTATCAATTTTGGGGGTTGTGGAAAATATGAGTTACTTTATTCCACCCGATCGGCCAGAGATGCAATACGATATTTTTGGCTCGGGCGGTGGAGCCAAAATTGCCCAAGAATTGGGGGTGCCTTTGATCGGCTCTGTGCCCCTAGAAATTCCTGTGCGGGAGGGGGGCGATCGCGGCCAGCCGATTGTGATCAGTGATCCAACCTCTCAGTCTGCAATTGCCTTACAAGCCATTGCCACAAATGTGGCCGCGAAGGTCTCTGTTGCGGCCCTGACTTGACCCTTGGTACCTTTGGCTATGGAAATTGATGTCAGTCTATCCGGGGATAAGCGTGCTCAATCTGACCCTGAGGGTCTAGTCCAAGTCTCCGTAAGGGCTGAGGACAATGTTGAGGAGACCTTACCCAAGATTAAATTTTTGCTCCAGCCCACTCGCTCTGCTTGGCTAGAGCAAGCTCTGGAGAATTTAGACATCATTTTGTTAGACCATTCTCACTGCGAGCGGAAGGCGGCGGGGGTGGCGATCAATTTGATGTTTCGCTATCCTGCCTATGCTAAATTGGTGCGCAGCTTAACGGCGATCGCAAAGGAAGAATTAGAGCATTTTGAGCAAGTCAATCAGTGGTTAGACCGACGGGGCATTGACCTAGCGCCCTTGGCAGCCCCTCCTTATGGGGCTAAACTGAATGGCCAAATTCGTCGCCAAGAGCCAGAGCGTCTCTTAGATATGCTGCTAGTCTGCGGTTTAATTGAAGCTCGAAGCCACGAACGCTTAGGGCTACTCGCCCAGCATCTGCCTGATCTGGAATTAGGACAGTTTTATCGCGGTTTAATGGCCTCAGAAGCCCGTCATTATGGAATCTATTGGTTGCTCGCCACCACTTACTTTGACCTGACCCAAATCAACCAACGTCTGCTGGAACTCGCGAGCGTTGAAAGTGAAATCTTGGCAACTTTACACCCCGAACCCCGTATCCATAGCTAATGGACAAAAGATGGCGAGCATTGCGGATTCGCAATTGGCAACCCCAAGATCGGGATCAAGCCGCTGGGGTGATCCAGCAGGTCTTGCAAGAGTATGGGCTGGCTTGGGAACCCCAGGCTGCTGATCGAGATGTTCTCGAGGTAGAGACTGCTTACGAGCAGATAGGGGGTGAATTTTGGGTGGTGGAGCAGGCAGATACCTTGGTGGGCACCGCTGCCTATTACCCGGTCGCCCGGGGAGAAGGGGCGGTGGAAATTCGTAAAATGTACTTATTACCCCAGGTGCGGGGCCAAGGGCTGGGCCGGTGGTTGTTGCAGCAATTGGAGGCGGCAGTTGCTCAACAGGGCTATCAGCAAATTTGGATTGAAACAGCGACGGTTCTTCAAGCCGCTGTCTATCTTTATGAAGGCAGCGGCTATGAGCCAGCAACAGGGGTGGAAACGCAACGGTGCGATCGCATTTATACTAAGCATCTTGGGGCTTTAGAGCTAGAGCACCGGGTGCTCTAGTGGCTAGCACATCCAGTGGCGTTAAATATGCGTTTCTCCTAACCTCAGGCGACGGAAATCCGCACCAAACCTTTCTGCCTCGGCCTGAGACAATAAAAGGTGTTTAGGAGAGTCAAACTATGAACTTTTCAATCAAAGCAATCTACGATTGGTATCGCGACAGTCTACGCAACCCCAAATATCGTTGGTGGATAGTCGCGGGCACGATGACCTATCTCTTTAGCCCCTTCGACATTTCACCCGATTTCTTCCCAATCTTGGGTCAAATTGATGATGTAGCGCTATTAACTCTCTTGGTGGCTGAACTCTCCCGCATCTTCATCGAAGGGTATCAACAGCGGCAAGTCAAAACTCCGAGCGTCGATCATCCCCTCGACACAAAGACTGTGGACGTGGATGCCACCCCTGTCCAAGAGTAAGGTATCGTGGGTGAGGTAAGCTAGCCCTTTCCTTTCCTAGCCATGAGTTTGACCCATCAGCCCTCTCCATGGTTTGACTATCCGGTGCGAGTGCACCCCCATCATACTGATTATGCTGGGGTCGTCTGGCATGGATCCTACCTGGTCTGGATGGAGGAAGCTCGGATTAAGATGTTTCGAGATGTGGGCCTGAACTATGCTGACTTAGTCAAGCTGGGTTGTGAGCTGCCCGTGATTAATTTATCGCTGCGGTATCGGCAAGCCATCAAGATGGGAGAGGTGGGTACTGTTAAAACTCGGATTGCATCCTTAACCCAGGTGCAGATCTGTTGCGATCAACATATTTATTGTGAACATCACCCCAAACCCTATATTTTGGGGCAGGTGACCTTAGTGCCAGTCAAGCTGGCCACAGGCCGCATCCTCCGGCAATACCCTGAACCTTTGCAATCAGCCCTCACAAAACTCTTAGCCTCCGAGCGCCGAGGGTGATGATTCGATGGCAAACCATAGGGCAACCACCAAGGAAAAGACCAAAACTCAAGCCCTTTTCTATGAACAGATTTATGCCCTAGTGCGGGAGATTCCTAGGGGTAAAGTTGCAACCTATGGCCAAATCGCTAGTTTGCTAGGTCGAGAGGGTCATGCTCGCCAAGTGGGGTATGCCCTATATCGGGTTGATACCCATACCGATATACCTTGGCATCGCGTTCTGAATGCCAAAGGGATGATTTCTGAGTCACCCCAACGCCAAGGCAGCGATGACTTACAGCGGCTGTTGCTAGAGCAAGAACAGGTAATCTTTAATCACAAGGGTCAGATCAATCTGCATCAATACCGTTGGCATCCCCCCCTAGTTGAAGGCCTCATGGCTAAGGGAGTGTAGATTGGCCCTTAGCTTTGCTGTTGAAACCCTTTACCCTCACCAGATTATTGTGGACGGCTTTGAGGGAACAGTGGAGAGTATTGCTTGAGGTCAACTCAGATTCGCACCTACGCAGGCGAGCTAGTTGTGATGCCCAATACTATTGTATTCACCAGCCCTGTTCAGGTTTTGACCGGTAGACCTCAACCAGTGACTGATTGGGCGATTGGGGTAGATTACAATACACCCTTGCCCATGGCTAGGGAAACTTTAGTGAGGGCAATCCAAGAGATTGAGGGCATTTATCCTGATCCGGAGCCTAAGGTTGAAGTGTCTGGCTGTGGCGATAGCGCTATTGATGGAGTGGTTCGCTATTGGAGAGCGCCTCAAAGGGTCGAGACCCGACGGATTCAAACTCAGGCGGCTATGGCCCTCAAGCAGGCTTGCGATCGCAATCATATCTCCATCCCTTACCCCATTCGTCCGGTCTAATCGCTAGGGGGCCAGCTAGTCCTTGGACTGTTTTAATGCACTATGTTCTGGGCTGGTCGATTATGATAAGAGCGAGTCTGATGTCGTTATTAGCCAATCTAAAAGGACAAATACCATGATTTTGCCAGGTTCAGCCGTGCGCGTTGTGAATGCTGGGGATACCTACTACGGATTTGAAGGGCAAGTCCAGCGGGTCGTGGATGGAAAAGCTGCTGTGATTTTTTCTGGCGGCAACTGGACCAAAATTGTCAGCTTTCAGTTGCCAGAATTGGAAGCTGTGAGCCGAGGCAAGAAATAGTCCATTGGTTTAGGCATAATGGGTTTTCTGGCAAGCGATGTAGGTGGCCTCTAATAAGGCAAGATCATCAATATCTAGAGCTGATGCCCCCTTGTCTGAGTGCAAGACTCGACGCAATTGGGTCGCCAATTTAGTGGTGACTTGAGTTTGCATCGACGGTGTTAATTGAGATCGATAGCCTAAATAATCTCGTAAAGTCAGAAATTGATCGGCAGTCAAGACCTTGAGGTTAACTTCTGAGATTAAGGTTAGGGCAAGGCGAGCAGAATATTCAGATAGATTCAAGGGTCTAGAGGCAGACCGACTACCTTGCTGCTGATCTTGGATCACGAGCGTACCGGCTAGTAAATCCCCCAGACGCTTTTCTGAGGCCGTGAAGGTTATCAGCACAGCCCCAATCAAGAAAACAACTAGATCAATGGGGCCGATCAAGCTGCGCAAACTACTTTCCTTGAGGCCAACAGGTTGACCCGAATCTCGAACAACGCGAATGTTGGCAAACCGCTTACCAGGGGTTTGTCCCTGTTTTAGAGTTTCAAAGGCAATGTAATAGCCGTTGGAGAGCGCATATTGCAAAAGGGATGAGATCGCAAAAGGTCCATTGATTTAAACGCTCAATGTTAAGACCATTGAAGGCAACGGTTGCCAGCGGCAAAATTACATATAGATACAGTACTGCGCCAAAGAACCAGAAGAAAGAAAGTGCGATCGCCAGCAGGATTTGATCCACCACCCAGGCCAAGGCTCGACTCCCAATACCTGCCAAGGCCAGGTCTATTTCGATACTCTCGGGAGTTTGCAGAATGACGCGCCGCAAATAATTCAGCGGATTAAGGGTTACAGACTCTAAATCAAAGGTTAAGCCTTCATTGCGGCTGCACAAATCATAATAGAGCACGGCCTTTACGGCCTGCCAAAAGGGCAGCAGCATAATCAAGAGAAACAGATAGGCAAAGGGCCCCACAAAGGAGAACAAAGAGCCGATCAGCGCTAGGGGTGCTGTAACCACCCCCCCCGACCAAGACAACGGTCATCGATCGGTAACCATGTCGTTGAGTCAGTTGCCAGCTCCGTTGCACCGCTTGAAAGACATTGACCTGCTCTTCTAGGGCTACAACAACATCAAAGAGCCAAAGACGGGCAGTAATATAGGCAAACAGTAGAGCCAGAGCCAGATAAAACAGCAAGACTAGCAATACGAAAGTCACCAAAACCAAGAAGGTTTGGCTAAGATTCGCAAATTCTGGGAAAAAAGAATTAGGACTCAATAAGTTGGGCAAAAATCTGGCAAAGAACTCTAGGAAAATCGCCACAATAACAATAAGACCTAGAGAGCAAAGGGACAGAAGGATCCAATGCCAGATCTCGGCCCCTAGATAGGTCCATTTTCGCTGAAAAACCTGTTTTTGTAGGTCAGAATTTGGTTCTTTACGATCACGCAATTGATTAAAAATCAATCGTGACAGTAGCCCGCCCGCTGCCACCAGCCGTGCTCGGCTATGACCTAGCATTGGCAAGCCAAACAGAATCGCTAAAAACATACTGGTCTCAAAATTGCGGGTTAAGGACTGGCCCAGCGCAAATCCAATCCCCCCCGTTAGTACGGTGCCCAATAGCCCCAGAAAAAACCACAGATGCGCTTGCAAACTGGTGGTCATATAGTCATCGCTTTTACCCCGAAATAGCTGAATGCCGACAGTGACAACATTACCAGCCGATAGAGCAGAAAGAATTCGATCTCGCTGAACGGGTTGAGCCATGATGCAGGCAAATGTAAGAGTGCAAAGGAAGGACCAGTCTTAATCAGCGTTGACACTAAGCCGCTGAGGATATCGATATCCCTTGAGACAAAAACTACAGATCATTGCTGACGCAGTTTCTCGGCATAGCGATGGGCGCGATCTTCAGCCTCAGCCATCACCCCTGCTAGATTGTCTACGATTTCTCCCGGCCGATTTTCCAATACTTTAGTGGAGAGGGACACCCGACCCTGACCCAAATCCAAATTAATAATGATCGCTTGGATCGAATCGCCAATCCTCAGAATAGCTGCTAAATTAGGCACGAAATTCTGACTCACTTCCTTAATATGCAGCAGTCCTGTGATCCCCCCTAGCTGGACAAAGGCACCGAAGGGCTTCAGATCAGCAACGGTTCCCTGGACAAGTTGACCAATTTCTAACTCACTCATCCGACTAGATTGTTCAGCCATCCGGTTTGATAGCACCAATTTGTCACGCTCTGGATCGGCTTCCAAAATACTAGCGGTGAGTTGGGTGCCAATCAGGGCCTCTAGGTTACTGCGCTCAAGGAGATGCGATCGCGGTATAAACCCCCGCAAGCCTTCTACATCAACCGTCACTCCACCCTTATTCGTTCCCGTGACCACCACTTGCAGCGTTTGGCTCTCACCTTGCAGATCTATTAGCCGAGTCCAAAGTTGCTGCAACTCCAAGCCCCGAATCGAGAGCGTCACTTGACCATTCGCATCCTGACCTCGAATAATCAGAAACTTTTGCTCTTCGTTTAAGGGAAGGATCGCCTCTAGGGGCAACCCCCCTCGCAAGGCAGCCTCCTGTTTAGGCAAAAAGGCCGTCGCCTTACCACCAATATCAACATAGGCACCATCGCTATCGTAGTTGACTGCTTTGCCCACTACGGTTTGACCCACCTCAAAGGTGTAATCATGCTGTGCTAAAGCTCGGGCAAAATCGTCCGCAGAAAATGACAAGGCTTTATCCCAAAAGGCTAACTGAACTCTGCCTTCAATCTTATATCAACCCGCAATTTCCTTATCAAAGAATAGGACCTAGCGAGTGACTGTTGGCAAAGTTAATCACATCCCACAGAAACAAGACAATCCCTCAAGGGCAAAAGAAAGGTCATTCAGAATCCGAGGGGCACTCCATACCCCTCGGAAGAGAACCCTTTATCTAGGAATGAAGGTATTTACATGCCGGGGGGCAAGAGCACCTTATCAATGGCATGAATGATGCCATTGCTGCCCATAATATCGGCCTGCACCACTTGGGCATCATTGACCATCACAGCATCGTTGTCGACCATGACCTTGAGGGGCTGATTAGCAACTGTATCGACGTCTCCAGACTGTAAATCACTAGAGACAGCCTTGGTGGCAAGGACATGGTAGGTCAAGACTTTGACCAGTTTGTCTTTATTCTCGGGTTTCAGTAAGGTCTCAACCGTCCCCGGTGGAAGCGCAGCAAAGGCATCATCAGTGGGGGCAAAGACTGTAAAGGGGCCATCACCAGATAAGGTCTCGACCAAATCTGCTGCGGTCAAGGCCGCCACAAGGGTTTTAAAAGAGTCATTTGCACTGGCAATCTCAACGATATTCTCTTCTGCGGCACTTGTTTCGGGGGTTTCCTCACCTGCTTCTGGGCTAACTTCTTCTGCGGCGGGTTCTGACTCAACACCTGTTTCTGCCGGGGCCGGAGTTACAGCAGAATCACCCGTACAGCGTGAGTTAAGGGGAAAATGCTCACAGAGAATTTTCATCACTGCTGGGGAGAGGGCCTTTGGGGCTTCAGAATCAGTGGATTGGGCGGTAGCCATTCTACCTGCCACTGTCAAGAGCAGAAGGCTACTGAAAATAATAAGAACTGGATTTTTCATAGAACACACAACCTGTAGATCATCAGACAAAGCTGTATAGAAGCTTGCTCTCGAATTGAAACATCGATTGGCTTGCTTAGCTAAACAGACAAGACTCCGGATTACACTCCAGCACGATTGCACTCCAGTGGATCCGGACTGCACTCAAAACATTAAAAGATGGGAAAAAATCGATCATGGTTCCCGAAGTCAACATATTAACGAAAAACACCTAGAATTGCTCGACTGACTGTCAAGGTTGCCTCCTCTTTCCCCGACTCCCCATAAATTCAGTCCCAAGCAATAACCTAACAACACTGAAAGTAATGAGACTGAATGGCTTAGTGACCTCACTGCCAGCCCTAGAGCACACTGTGATGCCAGCGAACGTGATACAACTGAGGTTGAATGCCCACAAGGCTGTATCACGCTAGTTGGTATCGCGCTAGTTGGCAGTACGAAGAACTTCGATCACGACGAGGTTGGATCATAATGCCCTTTACTGAACCCTCACCCCAGAATCCAACGGCTACCAACCGATCGACCGCCCCTCGGGGGGTTCAGGCTGATCATCACGGCCCCGAGCCTAAGGCCCTGTCCCTTGATTTAGCCACCATCAATCAAGAGCTGGCCGATGCTTCAGCCTCAGCCCTCGTTGATTGGGCGGCTCAGACCTTTGGAAATAGTTTGGTTTTAAGCACAAGTTTTGGCATACAATCTGCCGTTATGCTGCATTTGGTGACTCAGCATATCCCTGAAATTCCTGTAATTTGGGTAGATACTGGCTATTTACCGGATCAGACCTACTTGTTTGCCGACGCACTCACAAAACGCCTACATCTCAACTTACAGGTTTATCAATCTCCTCTGAGTCCGGCTCGGATGGAAGCGCTGTATGGCAAATTATGGGAATTCAATGACCTAGAAGCCTTTAATCAGTACGACCAGATCCGCAAAGTGGAACCGATGCAGCGAGCCTTGCAAGAACTGAAGGCCACGGCCTGGTTGGCAGGGCTGCGCCGCAAACAAACGAGCTACCGTCAATCCTTGCGTCGGGTCGATTTACAAGGCGATCGATTTAAGGTGCTGCCCATTTTGCCGTGGAGCGCCAAGGATATTTATGAATATTTGCAAGCCCATGATCTGCCTTACCATCCCTTCTTTGATTTGGGCTATACCACTGTGGGCGATTGGCATTCTAGTCGGCCCATGACCGGCGAGGATCACAGAGATCGCAACACCCGCTTTCAAGGTCTCAAAGAAGAATGTGGCTTGCATTTACCCCAAACCCCAGAAGAGTCTCAGAGTCTAGACTCTAGTCTGCTATAACGGATTAAAACCAGCCCTTAAAAGGTTCTTGCAATGATGTATTGGGCCAGTTCTGCTAATTTTGGGGTTTGTAAATTGAGATCCTTCAACAGGTCAATGGCCTCCTCAATCAAGGCTTGGGCCTGAGCTTGGGCGGCTGGCAAACCATGCAGGGCCGGATAGGTAGCCTTCTGAGCCGCGATATCTTTGCCCGCCGTTTTACCCAGTTCCTCACTAGTGGCAGCAACATCCAAAATGTCATCAACAATCTGAAATGCCAAGCCAATTCGCTCCCCGTAAGCCCTTAGCCGCTCAAGCTGCTGAGAATTGGCACCAGCGGCTAAACCACCAACAGTCACCGCTGCACAGAGCAAGGCACCTGTTTTAGATCGATGAATATACTCGAGGTGTCAGCACCTATGGGTTGGCCCTCACTGGCTAATCAACCACTTGACCACTGATTAAGCCATCCAAGGCGCCCGATGCCCTAGTAATTTCTTGCAGAATCAGCAGCTGCTGAGTGGCCCCCTGCCCAAGATCATGAGTCGCCAGAATATGAAAGGCTTGGGTCAGTAGAGCATCGCCCGCTAGAATCGCCAGAGCCTCGCCAAAGACCTTGTGACAGGTGGGTTTGCCGCGCCGCAAGTCATCGTTATCCATCGCTGGCAAGTCATCATGAATCAGGGAATAAGTATGGATCATCTCGATGGCACCAGCAATGGGCATCAGAGTTGCGGAGGAGGCTCCCAATGCCTCACCCGTCGTCAACACAAGAATTGGCCGTATGCGTTTCCCCCCCGCTAAGAGGCTATAACTCATCGCCTGGTGGAGTTGCTCAGGCGCAATTTTTGGGGGGCAGCAGATCTGCTAGACTGGCATTCACCTCGATGGCTCGCCGCCTTAAATAGTCTGAAATTGGCTCAGTTACACCCATCGATTTTGCTTACAACTTCGACTCTCAACTTTATCATCCTCAGCTTGAGATGATGGGAGTATTGCTGATTGATCTAGACCAGAAGATAGATGACTGACCTTCTTGAACCCACCCCTTTACACTTTGACCCGTTGCCGAGATCGAAGTTCCAATATCAGGTGGCCATGCCAGACCCCACCTCGCATTTGTTTGAAGTTTGCCTCTCTTTCTCAGCGCTAAGCGATCCTGTCTTGGATTTAAAATTTCCGGTTTGGACTCCAGGCTCCTATTTGCTGCGGGAATACGCCAAGCATTTGCAAGATTTTCGGGCCGTGGATCAGAGGGGTCAATCCCTGGCTTGGCAGAAACGCAGAAGAATCACTGGCAAGTCCAAACAGCCCTCTCGGATATAGTCATTATTCAGTACCGTATTTTTGCCCATGAATTAACGGTTCGCACGAATCACCTCGATCACAGCCATGGGTACTTTAATCCAGGGGCACTGTTTTTTTATCTGTCTGGACAAAGGAACCAAGGGATCACTCTGAGGGTGGTACCCCCCGATCCGAGTTGGCAGGTGACCACAGCCTTAGAGCCTGTCGCTAATGCAGTGAATACCTTTTGGGCCGATTCATTTGATACCCTTGTGGATAGCCCTTGCGAAATAGGTACCCACCGGCTGCATACGTTTGAAGCGTTGGGTAAACCCCATCAAATTGCGATCTGGGGGGTCGGCAACTATGAGCTTGAGAAAATTGTTGCTGATATTCAAAAAATAATCGCCACTGAAGCTGAGATTTTTGGTGGACTACCCTATGAAAGGTATTTGTTTTTGCTCCATTTATCGGCGAATGGCTATGGTGGTTTAGAGCATCACAACTGTTGCTCTTTGCAATATCCGCGGTTTGGTTTTCGGGCACCGGATCAATACCATCGGTTTATGGGATTGGTTGCCCATGAGTTTTTTCATCTGTGGAATGTCAAGCGGATACGGCCCCGAGAACTGCAATGCTTTGATTATGACCAAGAAAACTACACGGAGTCACTGTGGTTTTGTGAAGGGGCAACCAGTTTCTACGATTTGATTATTCCCTTGCGCGCTGGCATTTATGATGCTCAGGTTTATCTAAAGTTGGTGAGTGCGTCCATCACTCGCTTGCAGGCCATCCCAGGCCGTAAGGTGCAATCTTTATATGAGTCTAGCTTCGATACTTGGATTAAGCTCTACCGGCCTGATGCGAATAGTCGCAACAGCCAAGTCTCTTACTATCTCAAGGGAGAGTTGGTGTTTTTGCTGCTGGATCTGTTGATTCGCGATCGCCACCATAATCAGCGATCCCTAGATGATGTGATGCGCTGTCTCTGGCAAGACCATGGCCCTGGCCAAGAGGGATATAGCCAAGCAGAACTGAAGGCTGTCATTGAATCTGTGGCGGGGGAAGACTTGACGGAGTTTTGGCAACACTATATTGAGGGAACGAAGGAACTGGACTATGATCAGTTCCTCAATCCCTTTGGCCTGCAGTTGGTAGCTGAGGATAGCCAGCCATCTCCCCCCTATTTGGGCATAACGGTGCAAAACAATACCCATGAGGTGATGGTTCAAGGGGTAGATATTGGGTCTCCGGCCCAAGAGTCAGGGATAAAGCCTGGCAGTCAATTATTGGCGCTCGCCAATTTTCGGATCAAGGCTGAGCAGCTCAATGATCGCTTACGGGAATATCAGCCCGGCGACCAAATTACCCTAACCCTGTTTAATGAAGATCAGCTTCAGACCACAACGGTGACCCTCGGTGACCCATACCCACTGGCTATCAAATCAAGCCCTTGCCCCATCCGACGAAGAGCCAAAGCCAGCAGGGCCAGCAATGGTTAGGACTCGATTTTGATGCGTTACTCTGAGGTAAAGAGGCTGCGATCGCACCTTAATTTCGTTAAGATGCTGAAAAAGTCTTCCTCAGTAATGCCCTATGAGTTCTGCCTTGCCTAACGATGCTCCAGATTCCCAAGCCTCTATGCCTGAGACTCCTGAATCGGAGGAGCTGACTCAACCCCAACCAGCCTTCGGCTGGACAGCCTATGCGGAGCGGATTAATGGTCGCTTTGCCATGGTGGGGTTTATCGCCTTACTGCTCTTAGAACTATTCACCCACCAAGATTTTTTAACCTGGGTGGGGTTTCATTCCTAGCCCCCAGAGACCCATCGTCATCAGATCTGCTAGATCTCGATTGTCCTCAACCCTTACTAGCGAGGCCGGGGTCTAGCAACATGATCAAGATAGACCCCCCTTACCCAGAGGCGACAGGGGTTTCAACTTAATAATCTAGGACATCTTCCCTAGGGTCTCTGGCCATCATCGAGGCTCGGTCGACCTAAGCCGCCGCCAGTTGTTGAAGAGCAAAATCCCAATTTACTAGGCTAGCCAAGAAAGTATCAATATAATCTGGGCGTTTATTTTGATAGTCTAGATAATAGGCATGTTCCCAAACATCCATTGTTAATAGCGGTGTTTGGCCATGGACCAAGGGGTTTTCCGCATTCGCTGTTTTGGTCACCTTCAGGGTGCCATTCTCCAGCACCAACCAGGCCCAGCCACTGCCAAACTGGGTCGCTCCTGCTGTTTGAAAGGCTGTTTTGAACTGGTCATAGCCGCCAAAATCAGTCTTGATTTTTCAGCGAGCGCTCCGCTGGGTTGACCACCGCCACTGGGTTTCATCGAATTCCAGTAAAAAGTATGGTTCCATGCTTGAGCAGCATTATTAAACAACCCTGCCTTAGCGGAGCCGCTATAGGCTGCTTTAATGATGTCCTCAATTCCCATATCTGCCATGGGCGTATCTTGGGTCATCTCATTACATTTGCTGACATAAGCTGCATGATGTTTATCGTGATGGAACTCTAAGGTTCGAGCCGAAATATATGGATCTAGGGCATTGTAGTCGTAGGGTAAGTCAGGCAGTTGGTAAACCATAGAATTCAGTCCTCTCGTGGAAACGGCTATCAATGAAAAACATCTGGAGCATCAATCCTCCAGATCGTCCAACCCCTGCGGGGTGACAATGAGTGGCAATCCCTGGGTTGGGTTGGGATCATCCTATCACTCATCCCTTGCTATCTGCCTCTGTCTATTGATTAAGCTGAGCAAGATTCAGGAACTATTGGCCCTCAGATTTGGCTTAGCTATTAAGGTTGCTCCCCAAGTCCCATCATTAACCTCCAGAAGCATTCTAGGCATCGTTCTCCCCTGGCTGCTCAGGCTTCAGCAGCGGAAAGGCAATCACATCTCGAATACTAGCGGCATCGGTTAACAGCATGGCTAAGCGATCAATGCCAATACCGAGACCCCCTGTGGGGGGCATCCCATATTCTAAGGCCGTTAGGAAGTCTTCATCGAGGCCCTGGGCCTCTAAATCGCCTGCCGCTTTGCGTTCTGCTTGGGTTTCTAGACGTTGACGCTGATCAATGGGATCGGTTAATTCCGAAAAGCTATTGGCCGTTTCTCGACCGACGATAAATAATTCAAAGCGCTCCACCAAGCCCGGTACAGACCGATGGGGCTTGGCTAGGGGTGAAATCTCTAGCGGATAATCCAACACAAAGGTGGGTGGATTAAGGTTGCTTCTACCCTTTGCTCAAAGGCTTCATTCATGACCTGGCCGACTGTCTGGCAATTTTCTACTGTGATGCCAGCCTCAACAGCGGCGGACTTGGCAGCAGCGACGGTGGGCAAAGCCGTAAAATCGATCCCAGTCTGCTCGGCCACCGCTGCCTGCATCGTCACCCGTCGCCAGGGTGGGGTGAGATCAATGGTTTGACCTTGATAGGGAACCTGGAGGGAGCCGACGCTGCTCTGGGCGGCGGCGATCACAAGGGCTTCTGTGAGCGTCATCATGTCGCCGTAGTCGGCATAGGCCTGATAAATTTCAAGGGTGGTGAATTCAGGATTATGACGGGTAGAAATCCCCTCGTTGCGAAAGACCCGACCCAGCTCAAAGACCTTCTCAAAGCCACCGACAATCAATCGCTTTAGATGAAGTTCTGTGGCAATGCGCAGGTATAGATCTAGCTCTAGGGTGTTGTGATAAGTGATAAAGGGTCGAGCCTCTGCACCCCCTGCTTCAGCGTTTAAAACGGGGGTTTCAATTTCAATAAACCCCTGCTCGTCTAAATACCGACGGAGACTAGCGGTGATCTTGGCTCTGCGTCGAAAGGTTTCTCGAACGGTGGGATTGACAATCAGATCGACATAGCGCTGGCGATAGCGCTTGGCAATATCCGTGAGGCCATGCCATTTGTCAGGAAGGGGCAGCAAGGCCTTGGTCAGGAGGGTATAGGTACGCACATAGACCGATAATTCTCCTTTATCCGTTCGCTTGAGGCTGCCCCGCACTCCCAAAAAGTCGCCGACATCTGTTAGTTGGGTCAGATGACTAAAGGCTTGGTCATCTTGCTGGGCCATCTCCCCTTGAATTCGGGCTTTGTCTAGATAGAGCTGGATGGTTCCTGTTTCGTCCTGGAGGTTAAAAAAGGCCAACTTTCCAAAGACTCGACGGGCTAAGATGCGACCTGCGATCGCAACGTCTACTTCCACTTCTTCTCCCTTAGCCAAGTCTTGAAACTCAGTTTGCAAGGCTTGGGCCGTATGGCTAGACTGCCACCGATAGGCATAGGGATTTAAACCCGCTGCCTTAAGTTGCTCTACCTTTTGCAAGCGCGCTGCCCGCACCTCTGCTAGGGTTGAGCCAGATGAAGATGGCTGATCCGCAGACATAACAGCATTCCTTTTTAATCACAGATGACGGCCTCCCTAAGGGGGCAAGATCTTCAGAGTCAATTTGACACAAGCTTCGATTATAAAGGAACAAAGGGGCATCGCCGGACTGCGATCGCCAGCCCAGCTTCCCACCCTGATCAAAGCCAGCGGACCTTACACCAAGACCTGAAGTGCAGGCCAACCCTGCTCTGACAGGCGACCATGCAGCTGCTGCTGACTTCTTTGGAGGCATTGCTCAAACTCAATACCTTGCATGCCGTTTAACCATAGAATCAGCGCATCTTCGCCATCTTGGTAATAGCCTGGGCGGCAACCTAAACTTTGAAACCCGAACTTGCGATACAAATTCACCGCCCCCTGGTTAGAAGCCCGCACCTCTAAGGTGGCCCGCATCGCCATGCGATAACGAGCCAGTTGCAGCACTGTTCCCAACAAGGCTTGTCCCAAACCCTGACCACGATAATCTGGATGGACCACTAATAGGGTAATATGCGCCTCATCGAGGATTAGCCATAGACAAACCATGCCCAGCAAACATAAACTGGCTGGCCGACTAGCCTGATCTACCCTTGCTAGAGGAATATCTGGGCGTAGACCCTGCTGGGGGGGTACACCGAACAAACCCAACAGAAGACTGCTAGGGCGATCTATCTCTTGCTGATAATGACGATCACTCCACCAGCCCCCTAATCCCTGTTGATCTAAGGCCTGGGCCTGCGCTAGATCCACCGCCACCAAGGGCCTAATCCACAGCGACACAGCCCTCAAGTCAAGGCTCACTGCAAGGGTCGATAGGCCACCACAAAGTCTTGAATTGCCTTGGGCAAAAATCTGTTGAAAAGATTGCTGCATCGTCTGTTGCAGTTGAGGCCGCAAGTTGGGCTGGGTTTGGCTCAAGACATCGCGGCGCCAAGTTGCTGATAATTCTGGCGTGCCGAGGGATCCTTAGCCAGTTGGGCAGCTGCTTGTAAACTGACTAAAGCAGCTTGACTATCGCCACCTTGAAACTTAGCCATGCCTAAGGCACCATGCATATCAGATAACTCAACACTCGGCGGCTTAAGCTGAATGACTCGCTGAAAATCAGCACTAGCACCGGAATTATTACCTGCGACAAGGCGAATCATCCCCCGTAGCACATAGAGATCACCATTGCTGGTATTGAGAGAAATGCCCCGATCAAGATCTGATAAGGCCCCAGGGATATCACCCAGATTAAACCGTAGCAATCCTCTGATACCCACGGATTCTAGGTATTTGGGGTTTAATTTTATAGATTGATTAAGATCTTGCAAGGCACCCTGGGGATTGCCCAGTTGCCAACGCACAAAGCCCCGGAATGGTGGATTGCATAGGCATCCTTAGAATCTGCTCCAACGCTCAGGGCCTGATCAAAATCTGACTGGGCACCCTGGAGATCGCTCCCATACCAACGCACTACCCCCCGAGAGGTATATCCTAGCTCTGGCTTGAGTCGCAGGGCTTGCTCTACATCGGATTTTGCCCCCACAGCATTACCGACTACCACCCGATAAAAACCTCGGACAGCATAGGCATCAGCAAGTTGCGGGTCTATGCTCAGGGCTTGGTCTAGATCGCCTAAGGCCCCTTGCCGATCCCCTTGAGTAAACCGGATCGTGGCTCGATCGCCATAGGCAACTGCATAATTGGGGTTGAGGCGAATGGCCTGATTGAGATCATTAAGCGCCCTTTGCTATCGCCGCGCTGGAGTTTATCCGTTGCTTGCAGATAAAAGTCACCGGCCCTCGGGCCTGTCTCTATCCGAGGAGGAGGGGGTGTTTGTTGAGGTATGGAGGGTGTTTTAGGGGTTGTGTTACCAGAGGAGGCGCTCGGATCCAGACTGACGCCCAATTTTGGAGCAATGGTCGTCAAGGTTTCAATAGGAATGCCTAGATTGGTATCGTTCTTAAAATAAACATTGCCCTGTTGTTGAGCATCAGAGCGGCCATGAATACCGATCAAGCGACCCTCGCCATTCAGCACTGGCCCTCCACTCATACCGGGCCGCGTGGAATTGTCGTAAACCAAGGCATAGCCATCGGCTAAGGGCCGAGAGGAATTGGCGGTCAGGCGACCCTCAGTAAACCGATAGATGGAAAGGTTGATGGCTTGGGTGGGGGCAGGAAAGCCAGCCACGAAAACGGGTTTACCTTCGGGCATTTGAGCCGCTTGTCCCATCTCTGCCACTTGATAACTGTTGTTGCTCGTAAAGTTGAGGACGGCCATGTCCACACCCGGTAGGCGCTTTACGGTTTTGTAGTCGAGTTTGTAGCGTTGGTTGTCAGGAGTAACCAGGTCATATTCATCAGGGGTAGCGACGACATGAAAGGCCGTTAGTACAGTGTAGGTATTGCCCTTGCGATTAAGGATAACCCCAGACCCTGGGTTTTGGCCTTCGATTAAGACGGTGACTTGTTTAGCAATGGTGCTCACTTGGTCAGGATTAAGGGCTTGAGCTGGGGGTTGATAGGCGATCGCATTGACGGCAACCAAACCTGCAACCGCTAGCGTTGAATTAAAAAAAGATTGGTTCGCCATCGTCCTTACTGCTACCCTCAACATCACGTCTACACCACACTCTAGCATGACGAAAATGGGGTTGCATCCCTAGGCAGTGCCTAGCTTTAAGCCTCTGATCAGCTAGAGGATCATCGGCCTCTTGTCAGCAAGCTGATTGCCTTGCAGGCGTTCTAACAAAGTCTTAAAGTCGGGGGATAAGGGCGCTTGCACCTCCAGCCAGGCTTCGGAAGCGGGGTGCTGGAAGCTCAATTTCCAAGCATGAAGTACTTGGCCAGACAGGTTGACCCCGATGGATTTACCCCGACAATAGACCGGATCACCCACAATCGGCCAACCCAGATAGGCTGCATGGACTCGAATTTGATGGGTGCGTCCTGTCTCTAGCTGAAACTGCATGAGGGTATAGTTGCCCAACCGTTGTTGTACCTGCCAATGGGTAACGGCGGGGCGGCCTCCATTGGCTTCAGCCACAACCGCCATTTTGACTCGATCCACAGGATGGCGGCCTATCGGTTGGTCAATGGTGCCCTCCGCAGCGACGGGATGACCATGAACGATGGCTAAATATTGGCGGCGAGCTGTTTTAGCCGCCAGTTGGGTCTGTAGATGGTGATGGGCCTGATTGGTTTTGGCGATCGCAATCGCGCCACTAGTATCTCGATCAAGTCGATGGACAATCCCTGGTCGTTCGACACCACCGATCCCCGACAATGACGACCCTGCCTGTGACTGACAATGGGCCAGGAGCCCATGGACCAAGGTTCCCTGAGCATGGCCAGGAGCGGGATGGACCACCAGACCCGCCGGTTTATTAACCACCAATAAATGCTCGTCTTCGTAAAGAATGTCAAGGGACATTGGCTCTGGCTGTAAATCAAGCGGGGTCGGGGCAGGAACCTCCACTGCCACCCAATCCCCTCTTTGGAGCAACTGTTTTTTAGAGAGACAGACCTGCTGATTGATCTGGACTTGGCCTTGGTCAATTAATCGTTGAACCTGCGATCGCGACAATCCCTCCATTTGACGGGGTAACCACCGGTCCAATCGCAGCCCCTGATCTCCAGGCAACGCCACTTGATATAGGTATTCCAAGGGATAATCTGCTCGCATAGAGTCTCATGAATTCTGAATGGATATTCGCAATCCTTATATTCCCAAAATACCCTGCCAAACCAGATCAACTTTGATTAAGCAAACAACCTCAACCAGCCAAAGCTAGCAAGGCGACAGAGCACCTATACAATGGTAATGGACAATTTTATGCATGAGCTTTCCCGAAAGAGTCTTGATGAATGCGAAGCAAGAGGTCCAGTCCTCAGATCCCCTTGCCCCTAGATCAAGTTGGGAGGGTTCCCTCGATCTGGTTTATCGTCGTGAAGGTCAACAGACCCAGATCAGCCACTGCTATCACCAAGCTCCCTTTAATCTACAACGGCCTTTTTACCCTGAAGGGCCTCAGGTCTGCCATACTGTCGCCCTGCATACGGCGGGGGGTGTAGTAGGCGGTGATCGCCTCTCTATCCAGATTGCTTTGCAGCCCCAAACCCATGTTTTGCTGACAACAGCGGCTGCCAGCAAGATTTACCGTTCCAATGGCCAAGAAGCCCGACAAAGCATTAACTTCCAGATCCAAGCCGATGCGATGCTGGAGTGGCTCCCCTTAGAAACCATTCTGTTTGACCAAGCGGACTATCGCCAAGATCTACATATCGATCTAGAGCCAGGAGCCATCTACAGCGGCTGGGAGATCACCCGCTTGGGCCGCAGTGCTAGGGGTGAAAAATTTTTGAGCGGCAGTTGGCGATCTAACACTGAAATCTGGCAGCAGCAGCAGCCCCTCTGGATTGATCGGCAGAGGCTGTCCGGTGGGACTGAACAATGGCACAGCCCCCACGGATTAGCGGCTCAACCCGTGGTTGCCAGTTTTGTATGGGTGGGTGAAGCGGTAGACCTCAGTCAAGTCAGTGCTGCGCGCCTTCTCTGGCAAACCAATCCAGAGAATCTAGGAGATATCGGGGTCACCCGGTTACAGTTGGGGTTGCTCTGTCGTTATCGTGGATTTTCTAGTCAAGCAGCCCGTCAATGGTTTATCCAGGTGTGGAACCTAATGCGTCTTGCTCGCTTAGGACGTCGCGCCTGTTTACCGCGCGTTTGGCCGATCTAGCCCATCCTTCCCTTGCCGATTGTTTAAGTTGAGGTCAACCATGCAACTAACTCCCCAAGAAAAAGATAAATTACTCATTTTCACTGCGGCATTGGTGGCAGAACGTCGCAAAGATCGGGGCCTAAAACTCAATTATCCAGAGGCGGTTGCCTTTATCACTGCTGGAATTTTAGAGGGGGCAAGGGAGGGCCGTACCGTGGCGGATTTGATGAGCTATGGGACGACTCTCCTCAGCCGCGCGGAGGTGATGGAAGGCATCCCAGAAATGATTCTAGAGGTGCAAGTGGAAGCGACCTTCCCCGATGGCACTAAGTTGGTTACGGTGCATCATCCTATTCCGTAATGAACGCGGCGAAGATCTGAAAGATCAAGGCTGAGAATAACAAACTTGCCTTGGGCTAACTGTTCCTTGTGCAATCTGCTCAGCGCAGCACCAAGACAGTACAAGCGCTTCACTAAGTTTTCACAAAGTTTGTCTATTCTGCTTAACAGTGGATCAAATCAGCTTGCCAAACCATCCTGATCCTTTTACTCGTCCCTTGAGGAAAGGGTTAGCCAAAAAATTCTCAGTCGGTGTTGGTTTTAGCCACTCTGCCCTATCTCTCAGACAAGATTGTAGATCATCTAGAGGAATGCAATTCGATTGGAACTACGCTTGCTAGGGAGTTTAGAGACAGCATTCTCAGTTGTTATGGTCAGCCTTATCCTACGTCGTTACGGGTAAATTGCCGATGAGTATTTCCAATTTAGCAATGGTGTCATTGCACTCCCCTCAGCTGCTCTACTGTCAACCGGGAGATATTGTGCCTTATCACCCAGATTCCTGTTGGCAGATTAAGAAAGGCTTAGTGCGTACCCTGACTTGGACAGAGGAAGGTGATCTAGTCACCTTGGGTTTATGGGGGATAGGAAACTATATTGGTCAGTTGTTATCAGAGATCACGCCCTTTCAAATTGAATGCATCAGTCCTCTGGAAATGGAAACTGCTTTCTTAACAGGGCAGCCCTTAACTATGGTGTTAAGATCTCATCTTCGTCAAACTGAAGAATTATTCAGCATTATCAGTCACAAGCGGGCCTCTCAGCGGCTGCTAGAGTTTTTAGCCTGGCTGGGACGACGCTTTGGTAGACAGCTCGATCAAGGGCAACTGATTGACCTAGGGCTAACCCATCAACTACTAGCAGAAATTACAGGCATTACTCGGGTGACAGTGACCCGTCTGCTCACCGAACTAGAGCAACAGGGCGAGTTGATGCGGTTACCTAAGCAACAAATTCTCTTGCATCGAGGCTTTGGTCGGTCTGGTCAAGTGGCGCGCTTTCCTCAACAACGCCGAACCGGTTGATTCATCTCTAGCCAGACCCTCTGAAAACAAAGGCTGTCTGATCAAGGGTGTTTGCCTAAGCAGCGGCTAACTGCTCCAATTTCTGCAACTCAGCGACTAGGGCTTGCTCAAACTCCTCCAAACGTTGCTTTTCTTCTGCTGACTGAATGGTATGGGTTTCTTTTTGCTCTAGAAGGTTGGTCAACTCGGTTTGGCGGCGATCAATATCGTCATTAACGCGGTCAATGACTTCTGCTTCGTAGATATCAAAGCATTTTTGCACCGATTGATAAATAGGCTGCCATTGATCTTGGGCAATTTGAGGTAAATATTTGGCAAACTCTTGGCGGGTTGCTGATAAAAATTCTTGGCGCACAAACTCTGCTTGGCCAGCAACAAGGCCGGTACCGGCTAAGAGCACTGCAAATATATTTAAAGCCATCCCCGAAAAGATCAAGCCAATAATCTGGACGGCAACCACAACCACAATATAGGCGATGGTCGATTGCATGATTTGCTGCCAAAAATCATTAAACTGGCCAACTACCCCATTTAAGCTATCGGGAATCTCTTCAAAGACCTCTTGCAGCGTATCCGTCCAAATTTCGACATTTTTAGGGTCATAACGATGGCCGGCAGCATAGAAGCGATCGCCTAATAGTTTGCCATTCATTACCTCAACCACTTGCTCATAGGCAACCCGATAAGCCTGAGCCGATGTATTCAACTCTGCAAAGGCTTTGCCAATCTGCTGCTTGGCGATGAATTCCCAAGCAGCTAAGCGGTCGTTCATATAGCGTTCAAAGGCCCGCTTAAAGGAGGTATAAAACATGGCCCGATTGTTTTTGTCGAGGAAGTTGAGAAAGTCTAAATCAGGCTGCGAGGCAACAAAATCTTCGGCAAAGCTGCTTTCTAGGTTGAGGATATAGGTTTTAAATGAGTCGGCAATCGCTTGGGCTTCGCGATCGCGTGTCTGCCGAATGCTTTGCTCAAAGGCATTACGAATCTCGGCCAACTGCTCAAACTCTGACTGCACAGAGGCAATCCTGGCCTTGAGCTGCTCTGTATTTTGATCGAGCAAGGGCAATCGCCGCGCCACAGCTTCATAAACTTGATGATAGACCTGACGCCCCTTCTGCAGGGCATAATTCAGCTCAATGCGGATCCGATCCTGAGTCAGGAACTGCTGTAAGGCAGCTAATAACTCTGGTATACCTGTCCCAGCTAAGGAACCTGGTGGCGATTGAAGTTGCGATCGCAAGGCTGGCAACGCCGCCATCTCAAAGACTCGCTGTCGGTAATAATCCTGTCCTCCAACTTGGCAATAGGCCGCCAAATGAGTGCGGAAAACTTGCCTGAGACTTGTTTCTGCCGCGGCCAAGGCAGCAGCATCCTCGGGATCTACTAGACTTTCTCTGAGTTTGTCCCAGGCATTAATCAAAAAGAACAAGGCCAAGCCTCGATCCTTCAGGTAATTCTGTAAATAGCGACGCTCATCTAAGGTGCAAGGCTGACTAGGGCTAAGCACAAACAACACTCCCTGGCAGTCATTCAGAAAGGTAAGAACCTGTTGATTGCGCACTTCTGTATCATTCAACCCCGGTGTATCAATTAGCTCAACCCCCTCAGCCAGCAAGGGCAAAGGATATTCAATCACCGCATGACTCACCCTTGGGAAGGCAGAGGTTTGTTGCTGAGCTAGGGTCTTACTCTCTTCGGGGTCAATAGTATAGGTCTGTCGAAAAGTGTCCAGGTCAATCTGTTGGGCTGGTGTATCGTCTAGGTAATGAATCGTTGCTTGCTTCTGTGGCCCATACTTAAGCACCGTGATCAAAGCCGTACAAGGATTGACATCACTGGGCAACAGGCGCTCTCCTAATAGGGCATTGAGCAGGGTACTCTTACCGCGCTTGAGATCCCCAAGGACAACCAGACGAAAGACCCCCTGCCGCAAGGTCTCACTCACCCCTTGGAGGGCCATAATCTGACGCTCGAACCCCAATTGCCCTGAGGTCTTAGTACCAGTGGTTTCAGCCTGCTGAATAAGTTGGGCCATTGCCTGCAAATGATCAGCAGCCTGATGGCGCTGACGAGCAGCTAAACCAAACCCATCTAATGCATTAACCAGGGGCTGGCTGTCCATAGAGCGTTATCCGTCGGTAACTGTGCAAAGCTGCTGATTTCAAATCCCCATGCCGCTCAGGGTCATCAATATTTGATTTAAGGTCTCCGTCATCTGCGGATGGTCTACTTCAAATTGTTCAATGAGCACGGGTAAATTCTGAACAAGGGCCTCTCGCTGTTCATGGCTCTCAGGATTATCAACTTGCCGTTCAACATCCTTAATCAACAGCGCCAATCTCTCCAATGTCTGAGCATCGGCTCCTTCTAGCTTCGCCAACTCGGCACGAAGAAGCTGGAGAGATTTGAGGATATCTTCTTTACTCATTGTTGCTATTCATCGAATCCTGAAGGAAGGGGCAAATACTGATCTTGACTTCCTTCATATTTTATCCAGAAGGCTTTGGGGTTGTTCAACCTTGCCAAACAATCGCCCAAATTCTATTGTCTATCAACCGAAAGCTCTAGAACAGGGAGTCCAGAGCTTAGTTGGTTTTAGAACCATGTGGCTCAATTGAGCCTAAATTTAAAGTCTGGCTAGATTGAACGAGGGGCCTCAGACATTGTCTGCATCAGATTAGCCATCACCCAACCACAGGCTGAGACCTTTAGTAGTTCAAGCCCCCAATAGGCAAAATGAAGCCGATCCATGCTAGAAGGGACCTCCACTGCATCAAACAAAGAGAGGTTTAAGCTTAACCCGCTCATTTGGGGTGTTAATGCATAGGCATAAAGGAAGGGAATCACGAACAATAGGCTAGCGATGATCACCGTGGTCTTAGGAAGATTGAGGGTTTGGGGCAGCATCTTCTGGCAGAGCAACGCCCCCGTCAGCACCAAGGCACCGGCGACTAGCTCAATCCGATTAAACACGGAAAAAATTAAATCTCCAGCTTGGACAAAGCCAGGTTCAGACATCATCCCAGTAACGTATAGACCGGGCATAATGACTAAATCTAGGAGGCAGCTAGCGCTCATCCAGGCAATTAATGTGACGACAATCGCAACCAGAGCGATAGACAAGGCTGAGGCGGGATATATTGCCCGACGCTGAATGGGGTTGAAATCTGTTCTCATCGGCTGATCCTTCCATGCAAAATGCAATCACAGTACTGTCAGCCTAGCGAGAATATTCTCACTTCTGGCTCCATTGCAACAAAATGCAAGCCTGCTGCAACAAAACGCAATGGCCCCTAGCCCTGGCTTAGGATGGAATAGTTTCTAA
Organism: Acaryochloridaceae cyanobacterium SU_2_1; assembly: GCA_012030735.1. Lineage (GTDB taxonomy): Bacteria > Cyanobacteriota > Cyanobacteriia > Thermosynechococcales > Thermosynechococcaceae > Acaryochloris. Next base: position 10,269 of record JAAUUW010000004.1, on the reverse strand, counting down.
AATCAGCCGCGCTGAACTCAGCGTATTCAGAAAGGAATGGCGTTGCCAGTCCTCTGTAAGTAGCAGTTTGAGGAGTTGGGCGGCCCGTTGACTATCGGGGTTGTCCAGTTGGCCCAAATAGTGGCGGGCGCTATGGTAGGAATCTTCTGCAGCCAAGGTAAAAATGGTATCGGCGCGCTCCATCAAGACTTTGACTTGACTCTGAAGGTTGGTCCATAAATCGACATGACGCAGGTTGCTAAAGGCTTCTGCCACGAGGTCATGGCGATGTTGAATAAAGATGGTTTGGGTTCTCACCATGGGTGGTAAATCCTCTGGCATGATCGCAGGACCGTAGAAAATACAGCGGAGGGGTTCACTCCATTTTGGGTAAGTGCCAAAGAATCGCTGCAAAATCTGGAGGGCTAGGGCGGCAATAATGGTGCCTTCGCTATGGGCAACAATAAACACTTCAGCACCGGCCCGGATGCTTTGGACTACCTCATAGGCTAGACGGAGGATGGGTCGAGGTGCCCCAGCGGGATAATGGCCATAGAGGTAGGATTCAAAGTCATCCCAGGCCATATTTTGCAGGAAGGGCAGACGCCGAATCATATCTAGATCAAAGCTCAGTTGCGGCAGGGTGCTCGGGGTGCCCGTTGTTTGGATATCGGTGGTGGACTGGGGGTTAGCTGTGGAAAAAGCCTTGGGTGGGCGACGCTGTTGTTGTAATTCTGCCAAGATATCGGCATCGGGGGCTAGGGTGCGATCGCACAACATCCCCAATAAATCAGCATATCGTTGCAACCGTTTATCGCTCTCAGCGGAGAGATACTCCGGCCAAAACTGCACCAGTTCTGCCTTGCCCATCATGCTCTCTAACAAATCGCTGCGGTAGCCAGAAGTGCTGTTATGAACCCCCACAATATCTAAGGGATGCTCTAAGGTCAGCCAGACCAAAGTTTCTAAATCTTCTAACTGCTTCTCGACCGGACTGGTCACGCCATTCACATGAATCAGGCGCTTGGATCGACCCATAGGTGGGGCAGCGGCATAGACAAGCAGATGACCATCTTGTTGGGATTCACTCAGCATTGACTGCGATCGCTCACCTCAAATCAAAAAAGTTTCGTCTAGACAAGATCACAGGATAGGCGTGATCTATGTCCTGTTGGGGCTAGTATGTCCTTGCCATACTAACAAGAGATTCAGGTTTATCTGAGTCGTCAATGGGGAACACACCAAACACCGGCAGACTTTGTTCAGGATGTCGGTGTTTTTATCATTAGATAGCAAGCAGCATAGATCGTCATCAGTGCTCAGCTTAAAAAGCAGAGCCAGGAGTCTGCAAAAAAGCTAGCTCCTCGGCGGTGGAGGGACGCCCTAAAATTTCGTTCCGGTGAGGAAAGCGACCAAAACGCTCAATCACAGCGTGATGACGATGGGCAAAATCAGTGAAAAAGGCCATCTGCGCCGCTAGCCTTGGCTCCTTAGTCTGAGACAACTGCTCAAAAAGTTGCACAGAAAAGTCTTGGTCAGCAAAGTCTTCGGAATGCTCTAGGGGCATATAGAAAAACACCTGCTGAATCGGTCGCAACTGTTGGGCAACCCCAGCGGCAATGCCTTGCTTACAGAGAGAAAGTGCAACCGGATCAAAGGCAAAGGACTGGGCTGTACCACGAAAGATATTGCGCGGGAACTGATCCACCAGCAAAATCAGCGCCAAATGACCCAGGGCAGATTGCTGCCAAGCCGCTAATTCACCCCCAAGCACCTTGGGCAAATAGCTGCCAAACCGCGCCTTAATTTGGGCATCGACCTCTGGTTTTTTAGACCACCATAGAGAGGCGTGTTGCTCACCCACCTCAGCGTCATCCGCACTCGTACCAAACCAAAACTCGCAGATGCTTTGGGGAGATTCCATTAGACAACCGCTGCAATAGGCTCTGGCCAGCGCCCCACAGCTTGGCCGATCACAGCTAGCTCCTGGGTTAAGGTTGCAAATTGATCGGGGGTTAAGGACTGGGGACCATCGGAAAGGGCTTGAGCGGGGTTGGGATGGACTTCAATCATCAGAGCATCGGTACCCACTGCAATGGCAGCCTTGGCCATCACGGGCACAAAAGCCGCCACCCCCGTGCCATGGCTGGGGTCCACCATAATCGGCAAATGGGTCAGGGATCTCAACACAGGTACCGCCGCTAAATCCAGCGTATTCCGCAGAAATTGGCGATCAAAACTGCGAATACCCCGCTCACATAAAATCACATTGGCATTGCCCGCCGCCAGCAAATATTCTGCCGCCATCAGCCATTCCTCAATCGTGGCCGATAGCCCCCGCTTCAGCAGCACAGGCTTCTCTTGACCTCCCACTGCCTTCAACAGCGGAAAGTTCTGCATATTCCTCGCGCCAATTTGCACCACATCGGCAATGGCCGCCACCTTCTCTAGATCAGCCGTGTCCATCACCTCCGTAATAATTCCTAAGCCCGTGGCCTCCCGTGCCGCCGCCAATAGGTCTAGGGCAGACTCGCCATGGCCCTGAAAGGCATAGGGCGAAGTTCTGGGTTTATAAGCACCGCCTCGCAAAAAAGCAGCCCCAGCCGCCTTCACCCGCCCTGCCGTTTCCACAATCATGTCTTCATTTTCAACAGAGCATGGCCCCGCCACCAACACCACCGGATCTTGCTCACCAAAATAGACCGTCCCCTGGGGAGTCGACACCGCCACCCGACTCAACTCACCATGGCGAAACTCACGGCTGACGCGCTTATAGGGTTTACTCACCCGCACCGCCTTCTCAATCCAGGGGCTTAAATCCTTTATATGCTCAGGATCTAGGGAGGCCGTTTCACCCACCAAGCCAATCACCACTTGGGACTGACCCACAATCTTTTCTGGAATCAACCCCCATTCGCGCATTTGCTGCTCTAGCCCCTGAATCTCTTGATCAGGGGTACCGCTTTTCATGACGATGATCATCAGAATATTCCTAAGGGTCTTGGGACTCCGGCGCAGCCTCAGTCGATAGAGCTGAGGGCATCGAAGTTACCTCAGCCTCAGCCTTTTGAGACTGATCTGATTTTTTTGTTTTATCTGATTTCTTGGCTGCCGCTTCTCCTTGCTTTTCCTGGGCCAGCTTCCGTAATTTCTTTTGTTCTTGACGGCGCTCTTGAATGCGGCCCAAATTCAACTGAAACTCGCTAGTCCCTAAAATTGAACCAGGAATCTCCTCATCCCAAGAAGCAGAAATAATCCCATAACTAACCCCTAGCAAGCCCAACCCCAAAAAGGTGACGCTCACAAACAACACAACCGTACTAGGAAAATCTATCCAGCCCTGCTCTGTGACAAAATAGCTGCCAGGAATAGTGGCAAAGGCCAGCAAGGTGGGTATCCCCGAAAAAATACCCACTCGCTGATACATCCGACGGGAAACCGCCTTAGGAATACCTGCCGAGGGATCAACCCGTTGCTGGCGAGATTTTTTTTTGTTTGGGTGCTTTTTTAGCCTTAGACCCTAGCTTAGGAGCCGTCTTAGACCCAGCTTTTTTAGTATCGCTTTTGTCAGCCCCTGGACTGTTTTCGGTCTCCACACCAAAGCCCGATGTGGTTTTCGTTAGATCACCGTCAGATTTAGAAGCCATGAGAACATTACCGTTAACCCCGAATACCTAAGCGTTGAATCAGCTCCCGGTAATGGGCTTGATCTTTCTCCATAATATAGGCCAACAACCGCTTGCGATGACCAATCATTTTCAGCAAGCCTCGGCGGGAGGAATGATCTTTTTTGTTAACCTTAAGATGGTCGCTCAACTGAGAGATGCGCCGCGTGAGCATAGCAACTTGAACATCGGCAGAGCCTGTATCCGTCTCATGAACTTGATAGGCTTCGATAATTCCGTGTTTTTCTTCTTGCAACAGAGCCATAAGTGATCCGTGTTTCCCCAAAGGGTTTATTCTATCATAGACAAACCGACTTCTAAAAATCTTCCCTGGCACCTCAGCCATCCTTGAATCAAGATTCAGTAAGGCCAATCCTGTGCATGACAAACTCCAGCCCCTCCAATCTCTCTTCGCCCAGATGGGCCAAGCCCTGATTGCCTACTCGGGTGGCATTGACAGCAGCCTAGTGGCCAAGGTCGCCCATGAGGTCTTGGGGGATAAAGCCTTAGCCGTCACCGCCAATTCGCCCTCCTTACTGGCCGCTGATCTCGCCGCCGCCCAAGAGCAAGCCGCTGAAATCGGCATTGCCCATCGCCTGGTGGTTACCCAAGAAATGGATAATCCCAATTACACGAACAATCCGGTCAATCGCTGCTATTTCTGCAAAAGTGAGCTCTACGATAGCCTGCGGCCTCTGGCTGAACAATGGGGCTATCCCTATGTGGTGGATGGGGTGAATGCTGATGATTTGCAAGATTACCGGCCTGGTATTCAAGCGGCGAAGGAACGAGGGACGCGATCGCCCCTTGCCGAACTCGGCATTACCAAGCTGGAGGTGCGGGAAATGGCCCGCTCCCTCGGCTTAACTTGGTGGGACAAGCCTGCTCAACCTTGCCTGAGTTCAAGATTTCCCTATGGAGAAAACATCACTATCGAGAAACTACGGCGGGTTGGCGAGGCCGAAAGTTACCTGCGCCAGTTGGGCTGGCAAACCCTGCGCGTTCGCTCTCAGGGCGATATCGCCCGCATTGAACTGCCTGCTGCCGAGATTCGGGCCTTTGTGCAAAACACAGACTTAGCAGAGCTAGTCGCCGCCTTTAAAGGCTATGGGTTTCTCTATATCACCCTCGACCTAGAGGGCTTTGTGAGTGGCAAGCTCAATCAAGCCCTGTTATTAAACCAGCAGCCTCAATAAGCACTAGGAAGCAGATAGGCTAGGGATAGGCAACCAGGCGGGTAAGTTCGCTTCCGAGAAGGTGGCTAGGGCACCTAGGGCTACATCAAAGAGCTTACCGGGTTTGAGATCATCTTTAATTAGGTTCCATAATCGCTCCACTTCCTCAGTATGGAGCCGATCATCCTCAATCAGAGCCAAAACCACTAACCGACGCAGATAGACCCCCTCCTCAGACATCAAATATTGCACACCGAGTTGGGCCGCAGGAATTAAATCGAAACTGCTATCAGTTTGGGCAATTTCAATCAGATTTTCCAGACGCTGCCACTGAAACTTGCCGTTTTTAAACAACACTTCCAACAGCCGCTTGCGAAATTCCGGCGTTTCCCCCGCTAATAGGCGTTGGGCAATATAGGGATAACTGACCTCAACAATTTTAAAATTAGGATTGAGGCAGAGAGCTACCCCTTCTTGGGTCACCAGGGAGCGAATTATTAAGGCAAATTTAGCGGGCACCCGAAAGGGATAGTCAAACATCAATTCTGAGAATCGATCGGTGATCGTCTTAAAGTTAAAATCGCTGACCTTAGCCCCAATCACATCATCAAAGACCTCCTCTAGGGCCGGAATGATGGGCCGAATATCGGTATCAGAAGTGAGAAATCCAAGTCTGACAAAGTCAGCCGCCAATAGGTCGTAGTCCTTATTGACTAAATGCACCAAAGCATCCACCAAGGTGTTTTTGGTAAATTGATCGAGCTGATCCATCATGCCAAAATCCACATAGGCCATAGTGCCTTCGGAGGTTGCAAACAAGTTGCCAGGATGGGGATCAGCGTGAAAAAAGCCAAACTCTAGTAGCTGCCTGAGGCTAGAGATGACGCCAATTTGGATCAACCGATCGGGCGCGATCTTGGCATCTATGGCACATTGAGTATCGGTCAGCTTAAAGCCATCAATCCATTCCAAGGTCAAGACGCGGGTGCTGCTGTATGCCCAGTGAATGCTAGGCACCTTAACCTCTGGTGAGGCTTGAAAATTACGGGCAAATCGTTCGGCGTTCTGCCCTTCGTTAATGTAGTCAATTTCTTCAAACAGCTTGAGGCCAAACTCATCCACAATTAAGGATAAATCATGTCCGAGGTTGAGGGGCAACCAAGGCCCCAGCCATTTAGCCAGGATACGGAGCAGATATAGATCTAAGGTCAATTTAGATCGCAATTGGGGTCGCTGAACCTTGATTGCCACTTCTTCGCCTGTCCAAAGACGGCCTCGATACACTTGGCCAAGGCTAGCCGCAGCGACAGGAGCAGCAGAAATCTCTTGATAAATTTGGGCGAGGGGCTGTTTGAGTTCTGATTCAATCAGGGCAAAAGCTTGGTCGTTGGCAAAGGGGGGCAATCGATCTTGCAATAAGATTAGCTCGATCAAAAAATCCTTCGCAATCAGATCCGGGCGAGTGGATAGGGCCTGTCCGACCTTAATGAAGGTGGGCCCTAAGCGGGTCAGAATTTGTCTAATTTGAATTGCGCGTAGGGGTCTGCGGCTCTCGCTGCTATAGGTCCACCGATCTACCTGCAAGCCCCAGACAAAACCACTAAAGGACCAGATAATATAAATAAATCGCCAGAGGGCTTGCCAAGGACGCCATCGATAATGGGCTGCGATCGCATCTGGATCGTAGGATTGAGGCAAACCCCGAAGAGACATAGGCGGTGGCACCAATTGCCGTTGCATGACGTTGCTATTAGCCTCTAAGAATTAACATGCTAAGGTCACAGACCTGGAAGCATCTCTAGGCTTATGTTTCCTTAACTTAAATATAGTATAAGAAACTACAAAGTATTCGCTCATTCAGTAAAGATAAGTAAAGCTTCCAGCAAGCCTCAGCCCCCAACGGTTGGCCTAGAACAAACTTAACTACAATGTCCTTTCGGGGCAGGTAGGAGCCTTTAGCCCAAAAACCAACCTCTAGGGTCACCGGATGCGACTATTCACAAAGCTAAGCATTCAGTCCAAGCTCACCCTCATGCTTTTGGGAGTGAGCATCAGCTCCATTTTAGTGATTGCCTATATTGGCTACAACAGCGGCAAAACAAACCTAACGCGCAGCATTTTCAACCAGCTAACCAGTTTGCGGGCCGCCAAGAGCTACGAGGTTCAGAATTTTTTTGACAAACTTAACCGCCAAGCCCGGTTCATGAGCATCAATCCTGCCACCACCGAGGCCATGGTGGCCCTTAAGAAGGGCTACGAAAACCTAAACAGCAAAGGCATTTCCCCAGAAAGGCAAGGGGCTATTCGAACCTATTATCAACAAGAATTTATTCCGCAACTGACCGCCAATAGCGAAGGCGATCCTCAAGCCAAGACCTTTCAGCCCATCGGCAATAGCGAGAGCTACCTCCAATACCATTACACAATCACCAGCAGTGATTTTGAGAAAAAAGCCAAGGTCAACGATCCGGGTGATGGCAGTCTTTACAGCAAAGCTCACCGCCAATTTCACCCCGTCTTTCGTCAACTCACCCAAGAATTTCAATACGAAGATTTCTTTTTAATCGATGCGGCCACAGGCAAAGTAGTTTACACCGTCTACAAAGGCGTCGATTTTGGCACAGATTTAAACTCAGGCCCCTATGCCAAAAGCGTTTTAGCCCAAGCCTATCAACAAGTTCTGCAAAACAACGAGCCCAAGTTTGTCACCCTAACTGACTTTGCCCCTTACCGTCCTTCCTATGACCAACCCACCGCCATCATTGCCAGCCCCATCTTTCAGGAGGGCAAGTTAATTGGCATCATGGCACTCCAAATCAATCCCCAGGAAATTGACCGCGTCATGACCAACCAAAATCGTTGGCAAGAGACAGGGCTGGGCAAGAGCGGCGAAACATATTTAGTCGGGTCGGATCATTTACTGCGGTCCAATTCTCGCTTTTTACTACAGGATCCAGAGGCTTATTTCAAAAACCTGCAACAGCAAGGGGCCAGCCCCACCAAAATCAAACGCATGCAGCGACAACAAAACTCCATTCTGGAGCAAGAGGTCAAAACCGAGGCCACGGAACAAGCCGCTTTAGGCAATAGCGGCATTGCCAGAATTGAAGATTATCGTGGGGTTCCTGTCCTCAGTTCCTACGCCCGTCTCAAGATCGAAAATTTAGACTGGTCAATTCTAGCGCAAATCAATACAGACGAAGCTTTTGAACCCATCTTTCAGTTCCAGAAACGGGTGCTGATTTCGACGGCCCTGTTAATTTTGGTCATTACAGTTTTGGCACTTTTCCTCTCCCGTCTGTTTGTGCAGCCGATTCAAAAGCTGATGACGGGCTTTCAACAACTGGGGGCTGGCAAAACAACTGTTCGCGTAGAGATGGAGGCCCAAGATGAATTTCAAGATCTCGGCAGCTCTTTTAATCGAATGGTGGAGAATCTCCAGCAAAAAAACAACTTACTCAAGGCTCAAAGCCAAGAAAACGAGAAATTGCTGACCTGTATTTTGCCTGCCCCTGTGGCCGAGCGCCTCAAAAAAGGGGAAGAGAATATTGCCGATAGCTTTCCGAATGTGACAGTTTTGTTCGCCGATCTATTGGGGTTTAACGATTTAGCAGATTTACTACCAGCAACAGACCTAGTGGCTTTACTTAATGATTTGGTGAGCGCCTTTGACGAAGCAGCGGAGCGATCTGGCGTCGAGAAAATCAAAACCTTTGGCAGTGGTTATATGGCCGTTTGCGGATTATCGGTTCCTAAACTCGACCATACTAAACGAATTGTCGATTTTGGGTTAGACATGACCCGGATTGTGGAGCGATTTAACCAAACCCATCAAACCATGCTGAAAGCTCGGGTAGGAGTTAACTGTGGCGCTGTGGTCGCAGGCATTGTCGGTCGGAGTAAATTTATCTATGACCTCTGGGGGGATACGGTGACCATTGCCTATCGGATGCAATCAGCCGGTCAAGGGGATGCAGTTCAAATTAGTCAAATGGTCTATGAGCAATTGGGCGATGTCTATGAATTTGAATCCAGTCCAGCGGTTGAAGTAAGAAGGAACGAGAAGGTGGCAGCATGGATCCTCAAGGATTGAAACCCATACCATTGCTCCGGTCGTCGATCTATCGATCAATCCCCCATCAGCCTGTGGCAGTCTGCCCTTAAGGTCTATGACTCTACCCATCCCTCAACAATCCTGGTTCCTGTGGAGCTGCCTACTCATGGTGGGGTTCCCCTGCTGATGCTCTTCTTGAGTGAAGTGATTGTGCGGCTGCAAAAGCAGGGTAAGCCCTTGGCCTCTACCCTGCTAATTTTACGCAACTTGGTCTTGCCCATGTTTGTGTTGTTCATCGTCTTAACGCGCATTCTGGGCCTAGAGGCTGAGCAAACATCGATTCGCTTGATCCAAACCCTGCTATGGGTATCACTGATTCATACGGCTTTGTCCTTGGTGAATGTGCTCTTATTTGTAGAGGCAGAACGGCAAACTTGGCAAGCACAGGTGCCAAAGCTTCTCCGAGACCTGACCCGTTTTTTCTTGATTTTAATTGGTACCGCCTTTGTCTTGTCCTTGGTTTGGAAAACGAATCTCGGGGGGCTGTTAACGGCCTTGGGTGTCAGCTCCATTGTGCTTGGTTTAGCCCTTCAAGATACCTTGGGCAATTTATTTTCGGGAATTGCTTTGCTTTTTGGTCGCCCCTTTGTGATTGGGGATTGGCTCAAGTTTGGGGATCAAGTGGGTAAGGTGATTGAAATTAATTGGCGGGCGGTGCATTTAATCACCCGCAATCACGAAATGCTGATTGTGCCTAACTCAGTCTTAGCCAAGGAGGTGTTCTATAACTACCGTCGTCCACAGCCGATTCATGTGGAGCCGGTAGAGGTGGGTTTCTCCTATAACAATCCCCCCAATCAAGTGAAGCAAGTGCTCAAGGCAGTGGCCCTCAACACGCCGGGGGTTTTATCTAAACCAGAGCCTGTCATTCAGACTCTGAACTATGCTGATTCAACCATTCATTACCGTATCCGGTTGTTTATCCGCGATTATGAGCGCGTTCCTGAGATTCGGGATGCCTTTATGACGCGGATTTGGTATGCCGCCCAACGCCATCACCTCGTTATTCCTTTCCCGATTCGAACCCTGATTCATGAGCGGACACCGCTTAATCCAGGGGGTGACCTTGAGCAGCGGGTGGAGGAGTTGCGATCGCTCCCCTGCTTTATGGCAGTTCAGACAGAGATCTTGGCACAACTGGCTTATCAGGCCAAGTTCAAATCCTTTGGTCAAGGCGAACGGATCATCCAGCAAGGGCAAACCCAAGTCGACTTGCATTTTTTGCTCTCTGGGCAAGTCCAAATCTTGGTCGAAGACAGCCTCAAGTCAACACAGAACCTCTTACTCATCACAAAGGGCGAGTTCTTCGGCGCCATGTCCTTACTGTCTCAAGAAC